>NZ_LOTA01000078.1:0-204386 GCF_001521935.1 Burkholderia sp. RF7-non_BP4
CCGCCGAGGGCTGCGGCGGTGCTGTTGCCGAGATTGTCGGTCTTGGTCGTGACCGTGCTGAGGCCGGTGGACAGCGAGCTGATACCCGTCGAGGTCGAGGTCGAGAGCGACGCCACCGAGCTGTTGGTCGAGCTCAGACCCGTCGACAACGAGTTGATACCCGTCGAGGTCGAGGTGGACAGCGAGCTGATCGAGCTGTTCGCCGATGAGAGGCCGGTCGACGTGGAGGTCGAGAGCGAGTTGATGCCCGTCGAGGTCGACGTGGACAGCGACGAAATTGCGCTATTAGCCGACGACAGACCGGTCGACGTGGACGACGACAGCGAGGTCACCGTGCTGTTGGTCGAGCTGAGGCCAGTCGACAGCGAGCTGATGCCCGTCGAAGTCGACGTGGACAGCGACGAAATCGAGCTATTCGCCGACGAGAGACCCGTCGACGTGGACGTCGACAGCGACGCGACCGAGCTGTTGGTCGAGCTCAAGCCCGTGGACAACGAGTTGATACCCGTAGAAGTCGACGTGGACAGCGAGCTGATCGAGCTGGTTGCCGACGACAGGCCGGTCGACGTGGACGTCGACAGCGACGTAACCGAGCTGTTGGTCGAGCTGAGGCCGGTCGACAGCGAGTTGATGCCCGTCGACGCCGAGGTCGACAACGACGTAATCGAGCTGGTCACCGACGACAGGCCGGTCGACGTCGAAGTCGAGAGCGAAGCGACCGAGCTATTGGTCGAGCTCAGGCCGGTCGACGTGGAGGTCGAGAGCGATGCCACCGAACTGTTGGTCGAGCTCAAGCCCGTGGACAACGAGTTGATGCCCGTCGAGGTCGACGTGGACAGCGAGCTGATCGAGCTGGTGGCCGACGACAGACCCGTCGACGTGGAGGTCGACAGCGAGGTCACCGAGCTGTTGGTCGAGCTGAGGCCGGTCGACAGCGAGTTGATGCCGGTCGAAGTCGAGGTGGACAGCGACGAGATCGAGCTATTCGCCGACGACAGACCCGTCGACGTGGACGACGACAGCGAAGTCACCGAGCTGTTGGTCGAGCTGAGGCCGGTCGACAGCGAGTTGATGCCGGTCGAAGTCGAGGTGGACAGCGACGAGATCGAGCTATTCGCCGACGACAGACCCGTCGACGTGGACGACGACAGCGAAGTCACCGAGCTGTTGGTCGAGCTGAGGCCGGTCGACAGCGAATTGATGCCGGTCGAAGTCGAGGTGGACAGCGACGAGATCGAGCTGTTCGCCGACGAAAGACCCGTCGACGTGGAGGTCGACAGTGAGGTCACCGAGCTGTTGGTCGAGCTGAGGCCCGTGGACAGCGAGTTGATGCCGGTCGAAGTCGAGGTGGACAGCGAAGAAATCGAGCTATTCGCCGACGAGAGACCCGTCGACGCCGAAGTCGACAGCGAAGCCACCGAACTATTGGTCGAGCTCAGCCCGGTCGACAGCGAGCTGATCCCCGTCGAAGTCGACGTGGACAGGCTGGCAATGCTCGACGTCGTCGTACTGGCGACCGCATAAAGCTGGCTGCCGTTGATCGCGTCCGTGCTGGTCGCGCTGACCAGACCCGCGGCGACGTTCTGAATGCGCCGCTCCGCCCCGGCCGCGCCGACGCTGACCACACCGGCGGCGGAACTCGCGCCGGCGTAGGTGCCGAACGTCTGGCTGCCGATCGTCGTGCTGCTGACGGAACCCGTGCCGCCGGTCGCCGTGTTCGCGGTGCCGTTCGTGACGGCATTGGAACCGAGTGCGACCGAACCCGCCACGCTGGCGTTGGCGTTGGTGCCGAAAGCCTGGGCGTTGGTGGCGCTGGAGACGGCGCCATCACCGATCGCGGTACCGAAGGCGCCATTGACTGTCGAGCCACGACCGACGGCGATACCCGACGTGGCGGTCGATCCGACGGACGATTGTCCGCCGATCGCGATGCCGTCCGATGCGGCCGATTGCGCGCCCTTGGTTGCGTTGCTGCCGATCGCGATCGAACCCGCACCGGATGCGATGGTCGAGTTTGCCTGCGACAGCGGCGTCGTGCCGTTGCCGCCCGCGCCGCCGATTGCGACCGAGTTCAGCGCGTTTGCGGTCGAGCCGAAGCCGAGCGCGGTGGAGCCGGTGCCGCTGGCGGTCGTTTCGAGACCTGTCGCCACACCCCACAGGGCTGCGGAGGATTGCATGCCGGTCGCGACGGCGCCGTTGCCAGTCGCTTGCGCAAACGAGCCGTATACCGTGACGCCGGTGAAAAGGTTGCCGTTGGAGTTACAGCCTGCGACGACCGAATAGGTGCCCGAACCGTCCCCTGCCTGATTTGACGTGCCGCCCGGGTTCACGCGGCCGACCGCGCCGCTGCTTCCCGTGAAACAGGTCTGCTGCGTGTTGAGCGTGTTGGCCTCCGCGAGCGCGGGGAGGCCCAGTGCGAGCACGGCGGCGGCCGCGACCACGATGGCGGACTTGTTCGGCTTGCCCCGTGCCGAATCATGTTCGGATGCAGCGACCCAGGCGCCGAGGGCTTCGTTCCAGATCGAGCGGTATGTGCGGTTCATGTCCTACTACCTCCAAATAAGCACGCCACACACCGGTCTCTTTCGTTAGATGAATCTGCCGTGCGTTCGCGCGAATCTCAAAATTGATGGGCGGAGTTTATTTGAGGCGCTATTTTGAGATTGACAAACAGTGATAAATGGAGCGTTCGGAAAGTTAAAAGATGGTTAATGCATCGTGTTTTGATGCATTGGACTGTAAGAGATTTGAAAATAAGTGAAATGTCGAGTGAAGGGCGCTGCTGGGTGTGAGGGGTGCTAAAAAAATCTATAAAAATCAATGGAATACGTGTTCGTTGTGTGCCGTGCCGCACATTGGATGTCACGAAAAGTAAGACAAATGAAAAAGCAAACGTTTGCGGCAAACGTTAGCCTTTCTGCATTGTAATGTTTGATGGAACGCTAGCTCGGATCGATCGAGCGACCTTGTTAATTTGTTAATTTGAGATTTAAAGCGGATTTTCAATTGCATTTGCCGGGTTTTCTTAAAAATCAAAAAAGCATGAAGAAAGGGTTGTTCGGCTATGCTGGTTTGCGCATTTCGCCGGCCGTGCTGGCCCGTGGGGCGGGCCTTCCCCGGTGGCCAGCGTCACAAAGTTGTAAAAAAGTGCTACAGGCGCATTGACCCGACCATTGGGATTCCTGTTTGGAATCTGCTCTATTGACGAATTTCATGTGATGGGTTCGGAGGCGAATTGGACGACGAGCCGGATCGTCCACGACGGCGGTCGGAGACGCGCACGTTGCGGACGCTGGGAGCAGCGAGCAGGAAACGTCAGATTTGAGCCACGGTCAGTCGATTCTGCTGGCCAGGATGGGCATTCGGCGGGAGGAAAGACGACGCGCAAGCGCGTCGGACGAGCGCTTTCGCGTGGATGGGTGCGCGTTGGCTGGCGTGACGCCGCGCGCGAATCGAGAGACGCGAGCTGGCGGGTTGCTCGTTTTCGTCCGAAAGGGGATGTCGCCGTGCGGATCACGGTCGTGGCCGTACGGCGAGGTTGTGCCGCCCGGTCCGGGCGACGCAGTACATCGTCCCGGACAAGACGCCGCCTGCAACCTGCGGCCGCGGCCTTATTTCTTCAGGAATCGCAGCGCGAGGCGCGCCATGCGCGGCACGAACATCGGGCGCAGCAGCCGTTTGTCGTACCCGGCCATCCGGCGGTCGTTCTCGCTGAGGCACAGTTCGATCAGTTCGCGCGGGTTGAGTGCATCGCCGATGTCGGCGGTGCTCGTCGCCGGAAAGTTCGCATCGTGCGCGACGCCGTCCGCGTCGATCCCGCGCGCGATACCGATGCGTTCCCGGATCAGGAACGCCCACACGGCCGCGACCCGTGCGAAGAACCACGGCCGGCGCCACCACGGCAAACTCCGCCAGTACCACGCATACCAGTTCACGAAGAACAGGATGTGCCGGCCTTCCTCCTGGATCACGGGTTCGAAGGTGTCGACGAGTTCGGGCGGGAAATAGCCGGAGCGCTGCGCGGAGCGGAACAGGCCGAACGCGAAGAAGCTGTCGATGCACTCGCTGAAGCCGGTCACCATCCACGACCACTCGGGGTCGTTCGGCGCCGGATAGGGCGGCTCGGGGGCGAGCGCGATGCCGTATGCCTGCACCAGCTTCGACAGCACGACCTTGTGCCGGGCCTCCTCGGCGCCGTCCATCTCGAGCGCCCGGCGCAGCAGCGGATCGCCGACGGTCGCCGCGAAGGTGGCGACGCGGATCGACGCGCGGCCTTCGGTCTGCACGGCGATGTCCCAGATCGGCAGCGACGTGAGCCGCTTGAGTTCGTCGGGCTTGAGCGGCGGCCAGTCGATGACGGCCGGTTTGTACGGATTGTGCGTATCGAGCAGCATGCGGCAGAACATCTGCCTGTGCGCATCGGAACCGATCCTGACCGGACCCTGAAGCTCGAAGGTCCAGTTGCGCATGGCGTGATCTGCCGCTGCGTGGTCTTCCTGCAGCGTGTCGGACATGGCTGTTGTTATGCAATTACGAGTCGAAAGATTCTTGCATAGCTTTCGTAATCGCGTATTTTCGAGCCGGCCCGCGCTGCCGTGCGCTGCGCTCAGGCTTGCGTGTCGATCCAGAGGCGTCCCCAGCGGGACGCATACGCGAGCGCGTGCTCCTCTTCGAAGAAGAAGTCGATCGCGTCGAACGACACGGCGCGCGGCGACGGACCGCCGCTTGCCTTCTCGATCGTCAGGTTCGCGGCGAACAGCCCGTTCGGCAGCCGGGCGGCAGCGGGGGCGACTTCGTAGCCCTTGTAGCGGATCGTGCGGTTCATGGCGTGCGCATGGAAGGTTCGGGCTTTCAGCGTACGAAAACCCGCGGCGCGCGTGAACCAATCTTTCGGCCAATGCAAATCACGTGGCGGGCAGGATCGTTATCGGCGCGGGGAGACGGCATGAAGCAGGCGGCGACGGCGCAATGCGCACCGCGCCGTCGGACACGCGCGCCCGCGCGCGGCGAACGTCGTCGGCCGGGCGCGGGCGGCGGGGAGGCTGGGGTTAGTGGTTGGCGATCTTCAGCACGGGCGCGAGCGCGTCGACCGATGCGGCATGCGTGGCCGCGCGATGCGACGCGAACGCGAGCGCGAATTCGGCTGCCTGCGAGCCGACGGTTTCGAGCTGTGCGACGACCTTCGGATCCGAGCAGCTGTCGGCGCTGTCGAAGCGCGTTTCGAGCGTGTTCACGGTGGCGCCGAACGGGGTCGGCCAGCCGCGCAGCGCGTGGACGATCGACCGCAGCGACGTCAGCACGGTGCCGGCGGCCTGCCAGCCGTAGGCCGTGACGATCAGGCCGACCGCGCGGCCGTCGAGGTACGGGCGCTCGTCGGCGCGCAGTTCCTCGAGCGTGTCGAGCGCGTTCTTCACGAGGCCGGACACGCCGCCGTGATAGCCGGGCGTCGCGATGATGATCGCGTCGGCTTCGCGCACGGTGTCGATCAGCTCTCGCTGCGCGTCGGTCAGCGTCTTGTGTTCGGGGGCGTAGTGCGGCAGCGTATGCAGGAACGGGCCGTCGAACAGTCGCGTGCGTGCGCCGGCGGCCTGCGCGCCGCGCAGCGCGAACGACAGCGCGCGTTCGGTCGACGACGCGGCTCGGGTGGTCCCGCCGATGCCGACCACGAACGGGCGGCGGTGTTGATCGAATGCAGTCAAGGGGCGCTCCTTGGGGATGGCTTGCCCGGCTAAGCACAGGCTTAAAACCAGATGGTAACGACCCCGCCGCCACTCTGAAAACGACTTTTCGTTCTATCGATATGCCGTGCACACGGGTCGCGCGTGCGCGCTGCGATGCAGATCGATAGCAGAAATGCTTGGTTGGGACGGCGTGCCGCGCTCGATAAGATGGGCTCGTCTCCTCCATGATGTCTCTACTGACATGGGTTGGCCCCGCCACGCGGATGCAGGCGGGGCTTTTTTTCGTCCGGCGCCGGAAAGGAGGGGCGACGCGCGGGCGTGATGCGGCGTTACGCGAACATCGGCCGGAAAAAGCTGCGCTCGTAGCTGACGATGCAGCGCGTTTCCTCCGCATACCGGAACGCGGCCTGGCAGGCGGGATCGGTTTTCGAGCGTTCGCGGTAGCGCTCGTATTCGGCGAGGCTCGGGAACGAGAACATCGCGAGCGCGATGTTGCTGGCGCCTTCGGAAGGCAGGAAGTAGCCGTGGTGCGTGCCGCCGAATTGCTCGACGAGCGGAATCCACATCTTGCCGTAGGTTTCGAACTGCTCGAGTTTGTACGGATCGATGACGTAGCGAAGGAAGCAGGTGACCATGGGCGCTCGCGGTGCTGTGGAGGATCAGCGAGTCTGGAGCGCGTCACGGGGCGTGTCAACGAGGAGCCGGCCGCGCTCGCGCCGGCTTCGTGCATCGCGGGCAACGTTTCGCGCGTGCCGACGTGCGTCGACGCCGATGTGTGCGTCACGGACTGCTTGCGGGCGCAACGATCTGTGAATCCGGTCACTTGGGCGAAGGCGTCGAACCCGTGGGCATGCACGCCATCGCGCCATCGTTGCGCTTCGGTCTCGCGTGATGTTCACGACATGTTTCTTGCGACGCCTCGCGGCGCGCGGCTGCGGCCTGATTCGTCGTGCCGGCGTGGCCTGCCTCAATCGTCGCGTGTGTGCGTGTCGCCGCCGCCGCGCGCGAGGCGCCATGCGATCGTGCCGAGCACGCCGACCGCAACGACCAACGCCACCCACAGCACGTAACGGCGGATCGCATCCTTATCGGCGGCCGGCTCCGGCGGGGCCGCCGAAACCGGCAGTGCCGCGCCGACGCGCGCGGGCCGCACTTCCGGCGCCATCCCGACCAGCAGCGCATCGCGGCCCACGGCCGACGACGGCAGCGACGCATTGCCGACGCCGAGCGTGAACGGCGGCGTGCCGCGCGCGACGAAGGTCAGGGCGGCCGGATGCCAGCCGACCGCGACGGCAGGCTGGCCACCGCCGAGACCGCCGTTGCGCATGTCGACGACGATTCGCCATGCGCGATCCGGATTCGACGCGAACGCCAGCGGCGGGTTGCGCTGTTCGCCACCCTTGCCCTGCAGCCGGAACAGCACCGCGTCGGCAACGTCGCGCCACGGCGTCTGCGCGCCGGGGCGACTCTGTATCGTTGCGCGCGCAACTGTATTTGGTTGTGGAAGGTCGATGCGCACGCGGTCGACCGGATAGGCGCCGTCGGTGTCGAACAGATACTCGCCGGGCGTGCTGCCGGCGCGCACGTGCACGGCTTCGCGCCATTGGCGCGGCACGGCCGCGCTGTCCGCCGTGCGTGCATCGTGCGGTTGCGTTTCGATCTCGATCGACCCGATCGTGGGTGCGCCGTCGAGCCAGTCGAGCCGCAGGTAGCGCGGCCCCGCGCCTTCGAGCGCGATGCGTTCCTGCATCAACATGTCGCCGCCGCGCCCCACCTTCAGCAGTTGCGTGCTGCCGAGCGAGCGCCAACTGCGCAGATCGTCGCTCGCCGCGACCGCGACACGCCCCTGGTAACTGTCGTCGCTCACGTGCACGAGCAGTGCGTCGACCTCGCCGTCCGCGTGCGACAGGTCGACGAGATCGGCCGCATGCTTCGCTCGCGCCGGCGCGGTGACGGCCGCGCGCAGCGAGCCGTCCGGCGCAACCGACACGCCGAGCGGCGCAGGCCCGTCGTCGGCGCGCGCCGGCGGCAACGGGAACCAGTGCACCGGCGTGCGCGACGGCGGCACGGCCGCCGCCGCCGGCGCATCGAGCGAGTAAGGCACGGGCTCGCCGGTGCCGTTGAAGATGCGCACGTCGCCGAGATCGTCGCGCCGGCTGGCCGCATAGACGGCCTGCGGCACGGTGAGCTGGTAATACGCGGCGCTGCCGTCGAGATCGAGCGAGAAGCGCTGGGCAACGCGTTCGGCGCCGGGCGTGCCGTCGGCCGCCGCGAACGACGTCAGCAGGCTCAGGCCGAGCAGGGCTGCGAGTCGTTTCATGATTGGCGATCGTCCCGTTGGGCCGCGGCCTTCGGCGGCAGCGGCGAGAAATAGCCGATCAACAGCAGCAGGATGCCGATGCCGATGAACGACACGATGCGTTCGATGCCGGTGACGTGCGACAAGTCGAACAGGAACAGCTTGATCACCGTGAGCGCGAGCAGCGCGGCGCCGACGAACCACAGCGGACGCAACCCGCGGCGCGTGGCCCAGATCATCGTCGCGAGCGCGCAGAGCGTCCAGTACACGGAAACCGACGCCTGCACGAGCGTCGATTCCGCCATTGCATCGAATGCGTACGGCACGCCGGTCCAGTGATGGAGCGTGCGCAGCAGGATCGCGTTCAGCCACAGGAAGGCCGTCGCGCCGGCCGCGCCGAGCAGCTCGACGCGGTAGTTGCCGAACGACCAGCCGAGCTTGCGCGCGCGCACGAACCACGACGCCGCGAGCGCATAGACCACCACGAGCACGAGGTCGAGCGGATTGAGCAGCGGGACGCGCGCCCAGCTGCCGCCGTCCTGCGTGAAGTTCGCGTAGAAGGTCCAGGCCCACATCACGACGATCAGCGGCAAGGACGCGAGCGCGCACACGCGCGCGATGCCGTCGCGGCGCGTCAGCCACATGCCGGCGAACGCGAACAGGCTCCAGCCGACCATGAACACCTGCTGGATGCCGAACGACGACAGCACGGCGTCGATGTCGTAGGCAAGGTGGAAACGGTGATGCAGCGTGCGCAGCAGCAGCGCGTTGAACCACAGGAACACGGTCGCGAGCGCCGCCAGGTCGGCCGCGAGTGGATGCCAGCCGACACCGAGCGTCTTCAGGCGGCGCAGCCAGGTGGCGAACGCGACGAAGATCAGCAGTTGCGCGACGTCGAGCGGATTGAGCAGCGGCAGCCAGAACAGCGGCGACGCATCGCCGTCGCTCGTCACGCTGGCGATGCTCCACAGCCACAGCAGCGCGGCGAGCGGCGCTGCGCCCCACACCTGATACGCACGCGGGAACGCGGCGACGGGCCAGCGCAGGCGGGAGCCGGGGCCCGAAACCAGCAGAAGCAGCGCGCCGAAGCCGTAGGCCCACGCGCTCCAGCTCCACGCGCCTTCGGGCACGAACGCGCGCAGGCGCCAGAAGCCTTCGAGCGAGAACAGCCCGCACAACGTCCAGAACATCAGCGTGTGCAGCGTCGCGATCACCGGCGTGGGGGTGACCGCCACGGCCGACGTGCCCGACGTGCCCGACGTGCCCGTCGCGCCCGTGACCTGACCAGCCGCCGCCGTGCCGCGCGACTGACGCAGCAGCAGCGCATAGCCTGCGACGACGGCGATCGGCCACGCGAACGCGCCCATGCCCGACAGTGGCGCCTCATGCGCATCGAACGCGCGCAATGCGAGCAGCGCGAGCACGGGCGTCAGCGCGAGTGCGGGCCATTCGGCGATCGGCCAGACGAGCTTGCGGCGCACGACGTGTGCAAGCCATGCGGTGCCGCCTGCGAACAGCGCGGTCGCGTCGACGACGAAGCGGTCCGCATGCAGATCGACGTGGCGGCTCGCATAGACGAGGATCTCGTGCAGCCCGCTGCTCAGCCACCACAGCAGCCCCCAGGCCGCGGCAGCCGCGCCGACGTCCGGCATCCATGCGTGCCACGCGCGCGCTTCGTCGCGCCCGTGCAGCCACCAGCCCGTGAACAGCCCTGCGAGCGCGATCAGCAGCATTGCGATGTACGGGCTGTTGAGCACCGGCAGCGCGTTCGTGTCGGTCGGCCCGAGCAGGCTCGTGAAGAATGCGCCGGCCGCGGCGATCTGCATCAGCAGGCCGAAGCCGAACGGCGCAAGGCGTTTCTCGCGCACGCCGACCCACACGATCGCCGCGCCTTCGATCGCCCACGCGGCACTCGTCGTCGGGCCCGAAAATGCGAGCGGCACCGCGAGCGTCGCGAAGATCACCGCCAGCGCGAGCATCGCCTCGAACAGCAGCGCGAGACGATCGCGGCGCCGCGCGAGCCATGCGGCGACCGCGACGTAGAACGCCGACAGCGCGACCGCACTCCACGCGAGCCCGAACGGCATGCCCTTCACGAGCGATGCCTGCAACGCCGTGGCGACGATCGGGGTGCCGAACACGAGCGTGCCGTCCACGTAGTGGCGCAGCGCCAGCTCGCGTTTCACCGCGTACAGCAGCGCGATGCCGACGTACATCAGGAAGAACAGGATCAGGAACGGCTCGGTGGTCGCGAACAGCGCGGGGCGGTATGCCGTCACGCCCCACGCGGAGCCGATCGTGAACGTGAACACGAAGCCGAGCAGGTTCAGCGGACGCCACGCCTTGAACCATGCGATCGCGAAGATGCCCGCATTCAGCAATGCGTAGTAGCTGAACAGCGCGACATGGCTGCCGTGGCCGGTCGACAGCAGCACCGGCGCGAGGAAGCCGCCCGCGCTGCCCATGAATGCAAGCGGCAGCGCGTTCTGCTTCACCGCGAGGAACGCGCTCAGCGCGCACACCGCGACCATCAGCGGGAACGCGGCGCCGACCGGCAGCAGCGCGTAGAGCTTGGTCGCGGCGAAGATCGTCAGGTACAGGATGCCGATGCCGCCGCCCTGCAGCACGAGGCCGTATGCCGCGCGGCGCGCACGCACGCGCCAGCCGATCGCGAGCAGCGCGGCCGCGGCGAGAGCCGTGCCGGCGAGGCGGAATTCGATCGGCAGCAGGTTGTTGTCGGCCGCGTACTTGAGCAGGAACGCGACGCCGAAGAACAGCACGATGATGCCCACGCGCACGACCGTATTGCCGCCGAGCAACCAGTCGCGCGCGGCGCGGAACGCGCGTTCGGCGATGCCAGGTTCGCGGGGTGTCGGCGGGGCGGGCGGGGTGGATGGTGAAGTCGTCGCGGGCGGATTCGCGGGCGCGCCGGCAGCGGCGGTCGCTTCGCTCGTCCGCGTGGCGACGGCCGGTGCGGGGGCCGGGATGGACGTCGACGGCGGCGCGTCGGCGCGCGCGACGGCCGGCTGCACGGACGGCCGCGGCGGCATCGAGGGGGATGCAGGCGTGACCGAGGCGGGCGTCGCCGGTGGCGTTTGCGCGGCGACGCCGGCCGTGGCGGCACCGGCCTTCGCGCCCGCGAGCTGACCGCGCAATACGTCAAGCTCGCGCGTGAGCGCGTCGACCGTCGCTTCGAGGCGCGCGACGCGATCGGCGAGCGGCACGGGAGCGGGCTGCGGTGTCGCGGGATTGGCGTAAATCGCGAACGCGTCGGGTAGCGCGTCGCCGCTCTTGCGCTTGCGTTGCTGGAGCGCGTGACCGATGCAGAACCCCGCCGCCGCGCCGAGCAGCGTGCCGCTGGCGGCGGAGAAATCCCCGAACAATGCGGCGATACCGCCCACGATGAAACCGATTGCGGCAAAAGCCCAATTCATCGCCTTGCTCCCTCTCTCATTTCGTTATCGTCCTTCGATCGGCGCACGGCCCGATCGAGGCTGTTTCAGTATGGCCGGCAGGCGAACCGGCATGCGCACGCCGTCGGCGCGGCGCCACGCCCAAGGCGCGCGGCGACGTCGCGATCAGTGCGATTGCCGGCAATGTATCACAATGGCCATGGGGGATTTTCTGGGTTGCGGGCGGGCGGCGAAACGTGCCTGTCGCACGTTCGCGATGCGGGTTTTCGTACGATCATTCTTTTCGCACGAAGAGGACGGGCGACGCCGTCCGATCGGACGTGGAATTGTCGCAAAGCGACGCGCGGCTTCCACGGGTTGGCGCAAAACGGCGCCGTTCGCGCGTCGCGCTGCTGCGCACAAGCCGCGCCCGGGATGCCCGCCGTTATTGGCTGAGCGCGTATTGCGCTGCCGCAATCGAGTGCCGCCGGGCGCTGTGCCCCGCGTGGCGGGGCTGCCGGGTGTGTCGTATTTGCGCAAGCGTTTGTCGTAATTCGTCGGCAGGTCGGGGTTTTTTCTGGCAACTATGTAGGCACGCTATGACACGCGTGAGTCCCCGCTACACGAGGAGAAGGTTTCGATGGATGCCCCCAAGGTCGTGGTCGAAGGTCTGTGCAAGGTATTTGGAAGCAACCCGCAGCAGGCGCTCGACATGCTCGCTGCCGGCGCGACGAAAGACGATGTGCTCAAGCGTACCGGTCAGGTCGTCGGTGTGCACAACGTATCGTTCGACGTGCAGGAAGGCGAAATATTCGTGCTGATGGGCCTGTCCGGCTCCGGCAAATCCACGCTGATCCGCCTCGTGAACCGGCTGGTCGATCCAAGCGCCGGCAAGGTGCTGATCGACGGGCTCGACGTCGCGTCGGCACGCCGCTCCGCGCTGACCGCGCTGCGCCGCAAGGACATGAGCATGGTGTTTCAGTCGTTCGCGCTGATGCCGCATCGCAGCGTGGTGTCGAATGCCGCGTTCGGCCTCGAGGTCGCAGGCGTCGGCAAGAAGGAACGCGAACGCCGTGCGATGGAGGTGCTCGAGCAGGTCGGCCTCGCACCGTTCTCGCACAAGCTGCCGTCCGAGCTGTCGGGCGGCATGCAGCAGCGCGTCGGCCTGGCCCGCGCGCTGGCCGTGAACCCGTCGCTGATGATCATGGACGAGGCGTTCTCCGCACTCGATCCGCTCAAGCGCCGCGAAATGCAGGACGTGCTGCTGCAACTGCAGAAGGAACAGCGCCGCACGATCATGTTCGTGTCGCACGATCTGGAAGAGGCGCTGCGCATCGGCAACCGCATCGCGATCATGGAAGGCGGCCGCCTCGTGCAGGTCGGCACGCCGCAGGACATCATCGCGAATCCGGCCGACGACTACGTGCGCGCGTTCTTCGACGGCATCGACACGAGCCGCTATCTGACGGCCGGCGACCTGATGCAGACGGGCGCCGTGCCGACCATGTCGAAGTGCGATGCCGCGAACGTCGCGGCGACGCTGAACGGCAGTGCCGAATACGCGTTCGTGCTCGACGCCGCCCGCAAGATCCGCGGCTTCGTCACGCGCGACGCGATCGGTCAGGACACGCCGTCCGTGCGGCCGATCGAGAGCATCCGGCGCGATGCGTCGCTCGAACATGTCGTCGCACGCGTCGTCGCGAGCCCGAATGCGCTGCCCGTCGTCGACGACGACGGCTGCTACTGCGGCTCGGTCGACCGCGCACTCATCCTGAAGGCCATCACGCGTTCGCGAGGCTCCCATGTCTGAAATGATTCCGCTCGGTAGCTGGGTCGACCAGTCCGTTCACTACCTGCTCGACCACGACGCGAAGACGTTCGATGCGATCGGCCGCGCGATCGAGGGCCTCGCCGCATTCGTCGAGCACAGCCTGCAGGCGATCCCGATGTGGCTGATGATGGCGATCTTCATCGGTGTCGGTCTGTGGCGCGTGGGCTGGCGCTTCGCACTGTTCACCACCGCGTCGCTGCTGCTGATCTTCGCGACGGGCTTCTGGGACCAGACGGTCATCACGCTCGGCCTGACGCTGTCGTCGACGATCATCAGCCTCGTGCTCGGCATTCCGCTCGGCATCTGGGCGGCGAAGAGCAAGTGGGTCGCCGCGATCGTGCGTCCGATCCTCGACCTGATGCAGACGATGCCGGCGTTCGTGTACCTGATTCCGGCCGCGATGCTGTTCGGTCTCGGCCGCGTGCCGGGGATCCTGTCGACGGTGATCTTCGCGATGCCGCCGGCCGTGCGCCTGACGAGCCTCGGCATCCGTCACGTGAATCGCGAGATCGTCGAAGCCGGCCAGGCATTCGGTTGCACGCCGTGGCAGCTGCTGTACAAGGTCCAGTTCCCGAACGCGCTGCCGTCGATCATGCAGGGCGTGAACCAGACGATCATGATGGCGCTGTCGATGGTGATCATCGCGTCGATGGTCGGCGCGGGCGGCCTCGGCAACGACGTGCTCGCAAGTATCCAGCGCCTCGACATCGGCCTCGGCTTCGAAAGCGGTCTGTCGGTCGTGCTGCTCGCGATCATTCTCGACCGCATCACCGAGAGCTTCGGCCGCGCGCCGGGCACCGTGAAAGCACCGCTGTTCTCGGGCCTGAAACAACTGTTCCGCGCGAAGGCCACGCCCGCGCAAGCGTAAGCAACCGGCGGCCGGTTCGCCTTCCGGCCGCCTCCCCCGATTCGATACCGGCTTCCGTGGCGTGTGCCACGGGGCTGGCTGCGTGCAACCTGCTCAATTCGCCAGGAGCCCGATGTGACGTCCGCCGCCGCTGCCGCCGTGCCCGCCGCTTGCGTTTCACCGGTTTCGTCCCTTGCCCATTTCGGCTTCCTGACGCTGCCGAACTTCTCGATGATCGCGTTCTCGAGCGCGGTCGAAGTGCTTCGGATGGCGAACTACGTCGGGCGATCCGATCACTACAAGTGGTCGATCTATTCGCTCGACGGTGCGCCCGTGCATGCCAGCAACGGCATCGCGGTGCGCCCGACCCAGGCGCTCGACTACACGAACCTGCCGGACGTGATGATCGTGTGCGGCGGGATCCACATCCGCAACGTGGTCGACGACGGCGCGCGCGACACGCTCGCGGCGCTCGCCGAACGCGGGCTGCCGCTGGGCGGCATCTGCACCGGTGCGTATGCGCTCATGTCGGGCGGTCTGCTCGACGGCTATCGCTGCACCGTGCACTGGGAGAACCTGTCCGCGCTGCATGCGGAGTTTCCGCAGGTCGGATTCGCCGACGAGCTGTTCGTCGTCGATCGCGACCGGCTCACCTGCACCGGCGGCACCGCGCCGCTCGACCTGATGCTGAACCTCGTCGGCATGCGTTTCGGCCAGCAGCTCGCCGCGCAGGTGTCCGAGCAGTTCATCCTGGAGCGCATCCGCAGCTCGACCGACACGCAGCCGATTCCCGTCGATGCGCGCGTCGGTTTCTCGCGCGCGGAGCTGATCGAGGTCGTGCGGCTGATGGAGGCGAACATCGAGGAGCCGCTGTCGCTCGAGGAACTCGCGCGGCTCGTGCGACTTTCGCAGCGGCACCTGCAGCGAATGTTCAAGGTTTATCTGAACGTGTCGCCCACCCACTATTACCTGACGCTGCGTCTGAAACGCGCGCGCGACCTGCTGCGCACGACCGACGCATCGATCGCGCGCGTGACGACGACGTGCGGATTCCATTCGCCGTGCCATTTCAGCAAGGCGTATCGCGCGCAGTTCGGTCACGCGCCGAGCTACGAGCGACGGTTGCCGGGGCGCTGACACGACCCGCGCGAGCCATTCGGTCCGCGACGCCGCCGGGATCTCGGCGCGCGGTTTCAACACTCGATCCCGCCCCATGAAAAACGACGTCACTTTGAGGAGAAGACAGATGAAGCGCCTATTGATCGCAGCGGCATGCGGGATCGGGATTGCAGCACCGATGTCGGCGGTTTACGCGGCCGACCCGCCCGTGTGCAAGAACGTGCGCTTCGCGGACGTCGGCTGGTCCGACATCGCGGCCACCACGGGCCTCGCATCGACGATGCTGCAGGGTCTCGGCTACACGCCGACCAAGACGATCGCGTCGGTGCCGATCACGTTCGCGGGCATCAAGAGCAAGCAGATCGACGTGTTCCTCGGCTACTGGTCGCCGACGATGGATCCGATCATCCAGCCGTTCACGAAGGCCGGCACGATCAAGGTGCTCGCCACGCCCAACCTGACCGGCGCGAAATACACGCTTGCGGTGCCCGACTACGTGTACCAGGGCGGCCTGAAGTCGTTCGCCGACATCCAGAAGTTCGCGGACAAGCTCAACGGCAAGATCTACGGGATCGAACCGGGCAACGACGGCAACCTGCTGATCAAGAAGATGATCGACGGCAACCAGTTCGGCCTCGGCAAGTTCAAGATGGTCGAGTCGAGCGAGGCCGGGATGCTGGTCGAGGTGAATCGCGCGATCCGCGACAAGCAGTGGATCGTGTTCCTCGGCTGGGAACCGCATCCGATGAACGTGCAGATGAAGATCGACTACCTGAGCGGCGGCGACGACGTGTTCGGCCCGAACTACGGCGAAGCGAAGGTGCTGACCGCGACGCCGCCCGACTACGCGCAGCGCTGCCCGAACGTCGCGAAGTTCGTGTCGAACCTTCAGTTCACGACGACGATCGAAAACCACGTGATGGTGCCGATCATGAACAAGGAAGACCCGAACAAGGCCGCGGCCGAGTACCTGAAGGCGAATCCGCAGGCGCTCGACAAGTGGCTCGCGGGCGTGACGACGATCGACGGCAAGCCGGGCCTGCCGGCAGTGAAGGCGTATCTCGGCGTGCATTGAGCGACCGGACGAACGGCGCGCCGGCCGAAGGGGGCGCGCCGGCGTGATGAAACGCGGCCCTCCCGCATCGTGCGGGCGGGCCGCGTCGTTTTCGGGGCGCGAGTGGTTTGGCGAATCGCCGCGCCGCGAACCAACGTCACGATTCCTTCGTCGCCGCCGGGACGTCGAACACACGATCGAACGCCCACTGGAACACGAACGCGTAGCAAAAGAAGAATGCGAACAGCCCGATGTCGACGACGAACGCGTCGAACCACGAGATGTCGAGCCACCACGACACCACCGGCACGAGGATGAAGATCAGCCCGCCCTCGAATGCGGTCGCATGCAGGATCCGCCGCGCGAGCGTGCGCCTGGGCTGCCGGCGCGACGCTTCCCAGCGCTCGAACAGCGTGTTGAAGATCATGTTCCACAGCAACGCGATCGCGGACATCGTCGCCGACAACGCGCCCGAATAGACGAGGCTTTGCTTGAAGATCGCCGCGATCGCGGGCGAGATGCAGGAGATCGCGATCGCTTCGTAGAGCAGCGCCTGCGTGATCCTGCGCGGTAGGCCTTGCACGTTGTTTCTCCGGTTCGACGGTGGCTCGACGGTCGCTTGCGCGGCACGGCGCCGCGATGTCCCGCAAGGCTACGTGCGTTGCGCGAGCGCTTCAATTCACCTAATCTCACCCGGATTGAATCGAATTCAACCCGGCCGGACCCGGCCCGCGAGGCCCCGTGTTCTCGAAAATTCCCCTGACCGCATTGCGTGTATTCGAGTCGTCGGCACGGCTCGGCTCGTTCAAGGCCGCGGCGGACGAGTTGTCCGTGACGCCGGCCGCCGTATCGCATCAGATCAAGTCGCTCGAAAGCCGGATCGGCGTGCTGCTGTTCGAACGCGGCGCGAGCGGCGTGCGGCTCACGGAGGAGGGCGAACGGCTGTTTCGCGCGAGCCACGATGCGTTGCTCGCGCTGAGTCGCGGGCTCGACGCGGTGCGGCCCGAAGCGGCCGACGAGCGCACGCTCGTGCTGACCACGACGCCCGCATTCGCCGCGATGTGGCTGATTCCGCGTCTTGGCCGGTTTCGGCAGGTCGATCCGCAATTGAGCATCAAGGTCGAAACCGGCAACACGCTCGCCGATCTCGACCGCGACGCGCGAATCGATCTCGCGATTCGCGCGACGTCGCGCACGTTCCCGACGCTGCACGAGATCGCATTGATCGACGAGTATTTCGGCGCGTATGCGGCCACCGGGTTCGATGCGCATCGTTCGGAAGAGCGCCTCGATTTGATCGAGACGGTGTGGGATACGCCGCAGCCGATGTCGATCGATTGGGCGTCGTGGTGTCGTGCGGCGGGCCGGGAAGCGTGGCTCGAGCGGGCGGTGTTCCGGCATTACGACGACGAGCACTACGCGTTGCAGGCCGTGTTGCACGGCCAGGGCGTCGGGCTGCTCAGCTCCGTGCTGGTCGCCGAGCACGTCGAGCGCGGCGCGCTGATGCCGATCGAGCCGTCGGTGCGGCTCGCCGGCGCACGCTTCGTCGCGCTGTGCCGGCCCGGGCGGGAACGCGAGCCGCAGGTCAGGCGGTTTCTCGACTGGCTCGAAGCGGAAATCGCGCGCACGCGTGGGGCGGTGGCGCGGATCGCGCCGCATGTGTGACGCAACGGTCCGGCGCTTCCATTGCGCTGCGACGCGTGCGAATCGTTCGTTACCCGAAACGCACGCAATACACCGGCGGCAAATGCGCGGAGACCTGCCGCCAGTTGTCGCCGCCGTCGCCGGACGTCCATAACCCGCCCGTCGTCGACGCCATCGCGAGATGCGTGCCGGAGTCGTCCACCGCGAGCCCGTGCCGATACACGAGGTCGTAGGCCGGCGCGGGCGGCAGCCCGTTCGACAGCGTCTCGAAGCTGCGGCCGCCGTCGCGCGTGCGCGTGACGACGAACCGGCCGTTCACCGGAATCCGGCACGCATCCTTCACGGCCGGCACGAACCACGCGGTGTCGGGATCTGCCGGATGCACGGCAACCGCAAAGCCGAAGCTCGACGGCTGCGCCTCGATCCGCTGCCAGTGCGCGGCGCCGTCGGTCGAGCGGAAGATCGCGCAGTGATGCTGGGTCCACAGCACATCGGGCGCGGCTGCGCACTGGACGACGCGGTGCGGATCCTGCACGTTGGGTTCGCCGCGCCGCTCGGGCGGCATGTAGTCGGCTTCCATGCCGTCGGCGCTGACGCGCCAGGTCGCGCCGCCGTCGAAGGTCTGCCAGACGCCGCCGCACGAAATCCCGATCGTCACGTGCCGGCTGTCGCGCGGATCGATCATCACCGAATGGATGCCGGCGGCATCGTAGCCGCCGCCGAACCACTCGGCGCGCTCCGGGCGGTCCCATAGCGCGCGGTTGAGCACCCACGAATCGCCGCCGTCGTCGGACTGGAACAGTCCGCCCGGTATCGTGCCGGCCCACAGCACGCCCGGCTCGTCGGCGCCGCCGGCTTCGAGCGACCAGATCTGCTGAAGCGTCCACGGCGGGCGTGGCGGGGCAGGCGCTTCGTCGTCCGAATCGCCGGCGCCCGCGTGGGTGCCGGTGTCGGCGCGAGGCGTGTCGGCGGGCTGCGGCGGATAGACGGGCACCGCACATTCCTCCCATGCGGCGGCACCGGCACGCCGCCGATGCAGCTTGACGCCGAAGTGGCCGAGATTGAGCGCCGCATACAGCGTGCCGTCGCGCGGGTCGGCCAGCGCCATGCTGACCGGGTCGCCGATGAAGTGCGGCTCGCCGAGCGACCAGCCGCCGTTGCCGTCGGCGTGCAGCACGAACAGGCCCTTGCGGGTCGCGACGAGCAGTCGATCGTTCATGTCGGGTGTCTCCAGTTGGTCCGACCGGGCACTTGCTTCGATGGAGATGCGTCCCTTTATCCGCCGGACAGCGCCTGCACGACATAGACGCGGCTGGCATCGCCGAGCGCGTCGGACAGGTGTTGCCGGTCGCGCACCGGCTGGCCGTCGATGAACACCGACAGGTGCTTTCGCAGCGCACCCTGGTCGTCGACGATATAGCCGCGCAGCCGCGGCTGCTCGCCGAAGACGGTTTCAAGCGCTTCGCCGAGCGTCCGTGCGTCGATGTCGCGCTCGGGCGTGTCGATATGGCGCTGGATCGACGCCGCGAAGAAGAGGTGGGCCATGGTAGTGGCTGGCAGGAGCCGCGCGGGGGGACGGTCTGTAGTGTAGGCGATCGATCGGGCCAGCAGCGGCATTTGCGGTACGGCCGGCGGCGCGGCGACCTTGCTGCGCCGCGCAACGATCCGGCTATGCGTACTTGTCGCCGACGGTACTTCGCACCGGATGCGTGTCGTAGATGATGACCATGCGCTCGATGCGCGCGTCGTCGTCGAATTCGAAGACGTCGACGCATTCGAACCGCACCTCGGCGCCGTCCTTCAGTCCCCAGTCGTAGACGAAATAGCCGGTGGCCCGACGTGCGCCCGTCGTGCTGACGCAGATGTCGATCGGCGTGATCCGGCTTTGTCCGGATGCCGCCGCGACTTTTTCGAAAAATGGTCGCGGCGCCATCCAGCCGAGAAACGGCGAGAATATCCGCGCATCCGGCGCGAACAGCGCGCAGATCTCGGCGACGTCGCCGCGTTCGAGCGCTTTCAGGTAGGTATCGACCTGCCGCGTATATAGTGCGTCGGACGACGAGACCATGGTATTTCTCCGTTGATTGATGACGAGCCGTCCGCGACAGCCGTCGCGAGCCGGTTCAACCACGATAGCGATGCAGCGATGACCGAACAAACGAATAATCCGCAACCCGGGTATGCCGCCCGCGCATATCCGCTGGCGGATCTCACGCGTGCGCTGCCGCCGTTGACGGCGTTCCAGGCGTTCGTCGCCGCTGCCGAACTCGGCAGTTTCAATCGGGCGGCCGAGCATCTGTGCCGGACCCAGGGTGCGGTGAGCCGTCAGGTGCAGCAACTGGAAGCGCACTACCGGTGTGCGTTGTTCGTTCGTCATCCGTCGGGATTGACGTTGACCGCGGAAGGCGGCGCGTTGCTGACGGTGGCCATCGACGTGCTCGCGCAACTGGCGCGACACGCGCATGCCCATGCGCATGCCGCGTCGACCCTGACGTTGCGCCTGCCATCCACGTTCGCGATCCGGTGGCTGCTGCCGCGGCTGTCGGCGCTCAATCACGCGTTGCCGCGAATCGAATTGCGCATTCACACGTCGGCGGACGACACGCCGGATTTCACCGACGCCGATTTCGATGCCATCGTCGTGCGCGGTACCGGAAACTGGGCGGGAATGGTGGCGGTGCCGCTGTTCGACGAGTGCCTCACGCCGATGTGTACGCGCGAGATCGGTGCGTCGTTGAAGTCGATCGCCGATCTCGCGCACGCGACGCTGCTGCATCCCGCGCGCAATCGCGACGAATGGCGATGCTGGCTCGACGCCGTCGGCGCAACGCGGATCGACCCGGACACCGGGCTCGTATTCGATACGCTCGAACTGACGTTGACGGCCGCGGCCGACGCGCACGGCGTCGCGATCGGCGATCCGCGCATGGCGGCGGATCGGCTGGCAGCCGGCGCGCTGGTCACGCCGTTCCCGGAGGTGGTGCGCAACGGCCTCGGTTACTACCTCGTCTACCCGACGCAGCGCGCCACGCAACCCGCGATTCAAGCGCTCGCGGAGGTCCTGACGCGTCTCGCGCGCGAGGATTGACCGCGACGGGCGGGCGCCGTGCGGTTGGCTAGACCGGGATCGATCGCCCCCGCATCCGGATTCCGAGTCGCACGACGCCGATCACCGCATTCGACAGCCACGTCAGCAAGCGCGGCATGCCGCGCCGTCGGATATCGAGCAGCAGCACGATTCGCACTGCGTCGCTGTCGTTCCACACCTCGTGCTCGAACGTGTCGTCCCACAGCAGGAAGCGGCCTTCTTCGAGCCGGTATTCATGGCCGTCGATCTTCAGCACCGCCGCCGGCGTGCCGTCGGCGCGCTTCGGCATCGACAGCACGAGATAGCCGCGCAGGATGCCGCGGAACGGTCCGCGATGCGGCGGGATGTGTTTGCCGGGCGCGAGGAACGACAGCGACGCGGACAACACGTCCGGCGATGCCGCGACGATCGATTCGACGGTCGGGCAACGCGACAGGTTGCGCGGAAACGGCTGGCCGTACGCCTGCATGATGAACATCCGCCAGTCGCGTGCATCGTTGGCCGAGATGTCGTGCTGCTCGCGCATGATCTCGTGGAAGCGCGGGATGCGCGGCAGGTCGCGCGCGACGGCCAGCGCTTCCGAGCGAATGGCCGGCCACGCGCGGACGAATCGCTCGGCGTCGGGGAACATGGCCGGGTCGAGCACGGCACCGCTGTCGATATGACGGTCGAACAGCGTGCGAAGCAGGCCGGCTGCATAGTCGTAAGCGACGGACATGATCGAGGCGCGATCCACAAGGTGTCGTCAGTCTGCCCCACGCGCGGTGGGGCCTGCGTTACGTCAGGTTACGCCGGCTGACGAAAGAATGACAGTTCGATGAATGTCCTGCGCAAGCGGTTCGCCATTCCGGGAATAAACGGGCACCCCGCGTCGTCATACGGGTGTAGCACGTCGTTTCGTTGACTTCCGAAGGAGTGAGCATGAATACGCATTGGCTGGTGGCCGCCATGGTGGCGGCGATGTCCGTCGCGAGTGTCGCGACGCCTGCGTCGGCACAGGCGCTGACGCGCGCGCAGGTCAGGCAGCAATTGATCGACGCTGAAAACAACGGGCTGCGCTTCGTGACCGATACGTCGTATCCGGACGTGAGTCCGCTATTCCGGCAGCAGGCCGAACAGATGCCTCGGCATCAGGCCGAAACGGCGGTCGGCAGCGATCCAGCCGCGACTTCCGATGCGGGGAGGCCGACGGTACTGCCGTCGCGTCCGCGCTCGGCCGCGTGCGTGGGCCCCGAGAGCTTCTGCACGCCGTATTTCGGAAGCTGAAGAAGCAGGCCACCGCGGCCGGCCCGGCATCCACGAAGGTTGATCGGCACGCAACATTGAAGGAGTTCATGATGAAAACTTGTATCGCACTACTGATGATGATCGGCGTGGTATCCGGTCAGTCTGCATTCGCGCAATCGAATGCGCCGCTCACGCGTGCACAGGTTCGCGAGGAACTGATTCGTCTGGAAGCGGCGGGCTACGATCCGTCGAAGGGGGACGACGGAGAATATCCGGCGGACATTCAGGCCGCGCTGGCGAAGGTCGCCGAGCAGGATCGGGCGAGGATGGCGGCTTTGCCCACCGCGCCCGCGCCGGCCGCCGTCATGCCGGCGCAGACCGACTAACTAGGTGCCGACATGTACGTATGTGTCTTCGGGCCTACGTGCTCGCGGTACGGCAATACGCACGCCGTTCGCGGCGCGCGGCCTGGCCGAACCGCACGGACGGCGAGGCCGTCGATCACGCGCCGCTTCGCGCGGCGCCGCGATCAGCGCGTTGCCCGATTCCGATGGGCGCGCAGGTGGATTGCAGGGTGAGTCGCGATGCAGGCGCGCGCGATCCGTCATTGCCGGATCGCTGCCTGCGATGGTGCGCCACGGCGCAGGTGGCGAGATTACCAGGGCATCATCCGTTGCATGACGCCGTCGCGCAGGACGAAACGATGCGCGACCGCGGCCGCGACGTGAAGGCAGATGCCGCCGAACAGCACCCACGCGAGGATGCCGTGCACGTCGCCCATCGCGTGCCCGAATCCCGAGCCGGCCGCCGACAGCGCCGGCAGCGGGACGACGCCGAACAGCGTCACAGCCCATGCGCGCGACGACGCATTGATCCAGCCGAGCAACGGCACCGCGATCAGCAGTGCATAGAGCCCGAAGTGCGTTGCGCCGGACACCGCGCGCATCGCGGGCGACAGTTCGTCGGCGGGCGGGCGATGCGTCACGCGCCAGAGCACGCGGCAAGCCATTGCGGCAAGCAGCGCGGTGCCCACGATCAGGTGCGCGGCGATCAGGCCGACCGGTTGCGTGTCGCGATGCACGTCGGGCATCGTCCAGCCGATTGCATATTGCGCGACGACCAGCGCCACGATCAGCCAGTGAAGAAGGCGTGCGACTGCGTCGTATCGTGCGGTTGTAGACATGAAAGCTCCTGGCAAGCGGATGAGGACCGTATCTTCCGGCGGATTTTACGGCCGAATCCTTAACGAAACGTTAAGCGTGCGGTCGTGCACCGGCTTCGCCCGATAACGCCTGCGTGCGATCGATCCGGGCGGATTCAGCCGACGGCATCGAGATCGTGACGCCGAGGCCGCGGCCGCCGATGCCGGGCCCGAATTGCACGGTGCCGCCGAAGTATTGCGCGATGCGCTGGACGATCGACAGCCCGAGCCCGCTGCCGGGCAACTGCGTGCCCACGCCGCGATAGAAACGATCGCCGAGCCGCTCGTGCTCGCCGGGGGCGACGCCGGGCCCGTCGTCGCGCACGACGATGCGCTGCGCTGCGCCGTCGTCGTGTACGTCGATCTCGATGCGGCCCCCCTGCCGGCCGTACTTGACCGCGTTGTCGAGCAGATTGTCGAGCAGGATGCCGAGCAGGATCGGATCGGCCTGAATCGCTCGCCCGGGCGTGCCGGTGGCGACGACGGCGATGCAGTGATCCGACGCCTTCGCGAGATGCCGCTCGATGGCCGCGTCGACCAGTTCGCGGACGACGACGGCGCGCACCGGAATGCGTTCGTATTCGTCGAGCCGCGCGAGCAGCAACAACTGTTCGGCGAGACGCGCGCTGCGATCGACGCCTTGCACCACGCGCTGCATCGCGAGCTGTTTGCGCGTCGGATCGTCGGTCGCGAGCGCGACCTGGGCCTGAACCTTGATCGCGGCCAGCGGCGTCTTGAGTTCGTGCGCCGCGTCGGACGTGAATGCCCGCTCGCGCACGATGGACTGCCGCAGTCTGGCGAGCAGGCGGTCGATCGCGTCGACCAGCGTGCGGACTTCTTCCGGAACGGTCGTGACGCCGAGCGGTTCGAGCGAGCGCGCGTCGCGCGCGCCGATCAGCGTCGACAGCGTTTTCAGCGGCGCGAGACTGCGCCCGATCAGGAACCAGAGCAGCAACGCCAGCACCGGGAGCGCGACGATCAGCGGCCAGACGATGCCGCTCGCGATGCCCGTCGCGAGATCGCTGCGTGTGTTGGCCGGCTCCATCACCCGTATCCATCGGCCCGACGCGTCGTCGCGCAGTGTGTGCGTGCGCCATTGCGCGCCGCGCACGACGATCGTTTCGGGGGTGTCGCCTCGGCCGGCTGCATCGGGCCGGCCGGGGGCGTCGACCGGCAGGCTCGACGCGACGACGTTGCCCCGCGCGTCGCGGACTTCGAACAGTACGTCGCGCGGCAGACGATCGCCGTCGTTGTCTCGGGCGGCGGCCGACGTGCCGTGAGCCAGTTCGATGCGCGCGTCGGGCGGGAAGCGGGCGAGGCGGTCGAGGTCGGCCGGCGCGAGGTCGACGAGCAGCGACGCATATTCGACGAGACGGGCGTCTTCCCATTCGCCGATCTCGCGCGTCGCGTGCCGGAAGCTGCCGAACACAGCGACGATCCAGACGACGGTCACGCAGCCGAGCGCCATCGCCGAAACGCGGCGCCGTATCGAGCGCGAGATCATGGTTTGTCGACGACGTAACCGATGCCTCGCACCGTCCGGATCAGTTCCGCGCCGAGCTTCTTGCGCAGGTTCGAGATGTGGACCTCGATCGCATTGCTTTCGATGCCTTCCTGCCATCCGTACAGGCCGTCCTCGAGACGCGCCCGCGACTGGGGCATGCCCGCATGACTGACGAGCTGAACGAGGATGGTCCATTCGCGTGACGTCAGCGCGATGCGCGCCGCATCGCGTGTCACCGTTTGGGTGGTCAGGTCGATCGTGATGTCGCGCCACACGATCTCGTCGCCGGCGCGACCCTGGGAGCGGCGCACGAGCGCGCGACAGCGGGCGAGCACCTCGGACAGCTCGAACGGTTTCGCGAGATAGTCGTCGGCGCCGTCGTCGAGGCCGCGGACCCGATCGGCCACGGTGCCGCGCGCGGTCAGGACGAGCACCGGCGTGGTATCGCCCGCGTCCCGCATCGCACGCAGCAGTTCTGTTCCCGATTTGCCGGGCAAGCCGAGATCGAGGACGACGAGGGCGAAGCGCGTCGTCGCGAGCGCGGCGGCGGCGGCATGACCGTCGCACAGCCAGTCGACCTGATAACCGGCCTGACTCAGGCTGATTTCGAGGCCGCTGCCGATGAGGTCGTCGTCTTCGACAAGGAGGAGTCGCATGGTCGATTCGTGTGCAGATACATGCAATTGTACGAGCCGGACTGTGCGCGTCGTGCAACGGATTGTAATTGCGCTTCCTCAAATATCGCCCGATTCTGAAGATCGCTTAAGGTTCGGCACCGGCATTCCGGCTACGATCGGCCACAACATTTCTCGGGTCGAACTCCGCTTCCCCTGATCCCCGAACCGGGTTCCGCGCGTCCCGCACGCGCGTGCCCGTCCACCCGCGACCGTGTCGATCGAAGCAGGATCGATGCGGGTCGTCCGCACGGGAGGTTCTTTCCTGATGGCACCCTCGACGATCGAGCGATGGCGCGCCTATCTGTTGATCGCCGCGCTCGCCGGCATGTTCGTTCAGTGTTTCGTGCTGGTTTCGTTGTTTGCGCTGCGCGTACCCGAAGCGTTTTTCACGACGATGACATTCCGCATCTGGGCCGTCGTCGCGGTCGCGACCGCGATCCTGTCGGCCCGTAAGGTGGCCGACGCGGCGTTCAGGGCCGCGGATGTGTGCGGCTATGTGCGTGTGTCCGGAATCGATCGCCGCACGGTAGCCGTGTCATCTGATTGCGCGTACCGTCGGCTGGTCGTCCTGCATATCCGGCTCAACGGGAATCGATACGGCGGCGTGTACGGGTGAGCGCGCGTTCGCGCGTGCCGGCCCCGGGCGTCGCCGTCATTGGGCCACCACTGGGGAGAAGCATGGTCTTGCTGCATGTGCTGTACGCGCTGGCCGGCGCGATGTCGATCGCCTGCGGGCTGGGCGTGTTGCTCGGCATTGCCTACACTGTCACGGCCAGCGTGCTGGTCGGCCGGTTCTTTTCGCGCGCGAGGGCGGTGCCGCGCGACTATCCGGGCGTCACCGTCGCGAAACCGCTGCACGGCGACGAATGGAACCTCGTACAGCATCTTGAAAGCTTCTTCGTCCAGGATTATCCGGGGCCGGTACAACATCTGTTCGGCGTGCACGATGCGGGCGACGCGGCGCTCGCGGCCGTCGAGACGCTGCGCGCGCGCCATCCGGACGCGAACATCAAGGTCGTCGCCGATGCGCGGTTATACGGGCCGAATCGCAAGATCGCGAATCTCGTCAACATGCTCGAACACGCGGAACATTCGGTGCTGTGTCTCGCCGACAGCGATGTGCTGGTCGAGCGCGATTATCTGCGTGCCGTCGTCGGCGCGCTACAGCAGCCGGAAGTCGGCATCGTGACGAGCGTGTATCGCGGCGTCGCGTCGCCGGGCTTCTGGCCCGGTGTCGCCGTCGCGATGACGAACTACCATTTCCTGCCGGGCGTCATTACCGGGCTTTTCATCGGGCGTGCCCGTCCGTGCTTTGGCCAGACGATTGCGATCACGCGCGCGACGCTCGAACGCATCGGCGGGCTCACGCGTTTCGCGCACCACCTGGCCGAGGATCACGCGCTCGGCGAAGCGGTGCGGCAGGTCGGCGCGCAGGTCGTCGTTCCGCCGTTCGTCGTCGGACATGCCTGTGTCGAAGAGACCTTCGCCAGGCTATATGCGCACGAATTGCGCTGGAGCTGCACGATCCGCGCGGCGGACCGGCTCGGTCACGCCGGGTCGGTGCTGATGCATCCGCTGCCGCTTGCATTGCTGGCCGTGCTGTTTTCCGGCGGCACGCTCGTCGCCTGGTGGCTGGCGGTCGCGGCGCTCGTCGCGCGGGCGCTGCTGATGTTCCGGACGAGCCGCGCCACCGGCGCGGGTCTGCGCGGCGCGCTCTGGCTGCCGTTCGTCGATTTGCTGCAGTTCGCGGTGTTCGTGTCGAGCTTCTTCTCGTCGCACGTCGTCTGGCGCGGCACGCGCTTTCGCGTCGACCGCGAGGGCTTGTTGTCGCCGGCGGGGAAATCATGATGCACGACGCGCATTCCGATGTCGAAGGCGCGGCCCGGCCGTCCGCGCGTCGCGACGCACGGTTGCGGCATGCGGGGCGCGCGGCGGCGCTGGCCGGGCTGGTGCTCGCGGTGTGGCTGATCTGGCGCGAGCATCCGCTGGAGATCCTGCATCGGTTGCGGATTGCCGGGGCCGGGTTGCTGGTCGCCGCGCTGGCCCACATCCTGCCGATGCTCGCGAATGCGTGGGACTGGCGGATGCTGATCCGTGGCCCGCGCCGGCCGTCATTCGCGACGATGCTCAAGCTCGTATGGATCCGCGAATCGATCAACGGGCTGTTGCCGGTCGCGCGGATCGGCGGCGAGATCGTGTCGTTCAGCCTGCTGCGGCAGGCGGGCGTGCGCCCGGCGACCGCCGTGGCGAGCCTCGTCGCGGACATGCAACTGACGCTGATCAGCCAGCTCGTGTTCGCGCTGGTCGCGATCGGCTACGTGCTCGAACACGTGTCGTCCGATGCCGCGCAGGTGGCCGCGCGCCTCGCCATCGGCATGGCGGCGCTCGTGCCGGTGCTGCTGCTGTTCGCGCTGGTTCAACACGCGCGGCCGTTCGAGCGCGCGATGCGCGTGGTCAATCGCGTCACGAGCGGCAAGGTGGTGGCGCTGGTCGGCGAATCGGCACGCACCGATCAGTCGATCCGGATGATCTGGAGAAAGACGGGTGTCGTCGTCCGCTATCTGGCGATCTGGCAGACGCTGCAATTTGTCGGCTATTCGCTGGAAATCTGGCTCGCGCTGCATTTCCTCGGCGCCGATCCGACGTTCGCGCAGGCGCTCGCGATCGAAGCGCTGATCCAGCTCCTGAGCAGCATCGCGTTCCTGATGCCGGGCGGGCTGGGCGTGCAGGAGGGCGGGTTCGTGCTGATCGGCGGGCTGCTCGGGTTCGACGCGCCGACCTGCCTGGCGCTCGCCGGCGCGCGGCGCGTCCGCGACTTGCTGTTCTATCTGCCGGGCCTGCTCGCATGGCAGCATGCGGCCGGCGCGGCGCGCTCGCCGTACGAGGCGAAGCGCGCATCGATGCCCGTCGGGGAGTCCGCCGGGCCGCGTTGATGCGGCCCGACGGTGCCGGCCACCCGGGCGGGCAGCGGTCCGCCGACGCGACCGCATGCCTCGCCGGCCGGCGCGGCGATCAACCTCGTTCGTCGGCGATGTGGCTGCGGATCACGTCCGCGAACGACGTGTCGCCCTTCAGGCCGAGCGCTTCGGCGCGCGTCGTGTCCCAGCGGCCCGGCCAGCTGCCGACGATCTTCTCGACGCGTTCGTCCGGCGCATGACGGATCAGCTTCACGACGTCGTCGCCCGCGACTTCGCGCAGTGCCGCGATCATTTCGTCGACCGACACCGACAGGCCGGGCAGGTTGATCACGCGCTTGTTACCGAGCTTCTCGCTGTCGATCTCGCAACCCGCGACGAGCGCATCGATCGCGCCGCGCGGCGACAGCAGCCACAGCCGCGTCGAACCGGGCACCGGGCACACGCTTTCCTCGCCGTTCAGCGGTTCGCGGATGATGCCGCTCGCGAACGACGACGCCGCCGCGTTCGGGCGGCCCGGCCGCACGCTGATGGTCGGCAGCCGCAGCACGCGTCCGTCGACGAAGCCGCGCCGTGCGTAGTCGCACAGCAGCAGTTCGGCGATCGCCTTCTCCGCGCCGTACGACGATTGCGGATTCAGCGCGGTGTCGTCCTGCACGACGTCGGGCAACACGCCGCCGTAGACGGCCACCGAACTCGTGAACACGACCCGCGGACGATGGCCGCGCGCGCGGCACACTTCGAGCAGCGTGCGCGACGCGTCGAGGTTGATCCGCATGCCGAGATCGAAATCGGCTTCGGCCTGCCCGCTGACGATCGCCGCAAGATGGAAGATCGCGCCCGTCTGCGCGTCGATCGCGCTTTCGAGCACCGTGCGATCGGCGATGTCGCCGACGATCGACGTCACGCGCGCGTCGCCGAAATCGCTGCCCTTCACGACGTCGAGCAGCACCAGCTCGTCGATCTTGCCGGTCCGGCCGTCGGGGCCGGTCAGTTCGCCGCGCTCGAGCAGCTTGCGCGCGAGACGCTGGCCGAGAAAGCCGGCGCCGCCGGTGATCAGTACTTTCATGTTGTGAGCCCTCTTCGGAATACGTGGATTACAGATAAGGCTTGAGCCAGCCGAGCCCTTCGGACGTGCCGGCTTTCGGGCGATACTCGCAGCCGATCCAGCCGTCGTAGGCGAGCGCGTCGATCAGCTCGAACAGATACGGGTAGTTGAGTTCGCCGATGTCCGGCTCGTGACGCTCGGGCACGCCGGCGATCTGGATGTGGCCGATGCCCGCGAAATCGCGCTTGAGCTTCATCGCGAGGTCGCCTTCGACGATCTGGCAGTGATAGCAGTCGAATTGCACCTTCAGGTTCGGCGCGCCGACTTCCGCGCGGATGTCGTGCGCATCGTCCTGGCGGCTCAGGAAATAGCCGGGCATGTCACGCTGGTTGATCGGCTCGATCAGGATCGTGATGCCATGCGCGGCCGCCGCCTGCGCCGCATGCCGCAGATTCGCCACGTAGGTATCGCGATGGCGCGCGCGGTCGGCGCCCGGCGCGACCATCCCGGCCATCACGTGCAGCTTCTTGTTGCCGAGCACGCGCGCATAGTCGAGCGCCTGGTCGATGCCGCGCCGGAACTCGTCCTCGCGGCCCGGCAGCGACGCGATCCCGCGCTCGCCGGCGGCCCAGTCGCCCGGCGGCGCGTTGAACAGCGCCTGCTCGAGGTTGTGCGCGTCGAGGCGCGCGCGAATGTCCTCGGCGGCGAAGTCGTACGGGAACAGGTACTCGACGGCCTTGAAGCCGTCGTACGAGGCAGCGGCGAAGCGTTCGAGGAACGCGTGCTCGGTGTACATCATCGAGAGGTTGGCGGCGAAGCGGGGCATGGCAGCGGGTCCTGTGAATGAATGGGGCAGGGCGCACGGCGCCCCGCGTCGAATGACGGATCAGCGGTTCACGAGTTTCGCGGGCGTCAGCCACACGGCGATCGCGCCGATCACGAGCATGGCGGCCAGCACGTACATGCCGGACGCCGTGCTGTGCGTGACGTCCTTCAGGTAGCCGATCACGTACGGGCTCGCGAACCCGGCGAGGTTGCCGACCGAGTTGATGATCGCGATCCCGGCGGCCGCGGCGGAACCGGCGAGGAACGCGGTCGGCAGCGACCAGAACAGCGGTGCGCAGGTCAGCACGCCGCCCGCCGCGAGCGACAGGAACACGATCGACACCGCCGTATTGTGCGAGTACGACGCGGCGACCGCAAACCCGACCGCGCCCATCAGCGCCGGCACGATCAGGTGCCAGCGGCGTTCGCGGCGCTTGTCCGCGCTGTGGCCGAACAGGTTCATCACGACGATCGCGACGACGAACGGAATTGCCGACAGCAGGCCGATCTGCAACGTATCGGTGATGCCGGTCGACTTGACGAGCGTCGGCATCCAGAACGTGAGACCGTACTGGCCGGTGACGAACGCGAAGTAGATCAGCGACATCCACCACATGCGCGGATCGGAGAACACGGCCTTCAGCGAATGGCCGTGCTGTTGCTGTTCCTGCGGCTGCGCGGCGATTTCATCCTCCAGGATCTGCTTTTCGCGCTCGTCGAGCCATTTCGCGCTGCGGATGCTGTTGTCGAGATACAGGATCGTCGCGATGCCGACGAGCACGGCCGGCACGGCCTCGATCATGAACATCCATTGCCAGCCGTGGAAGCCCGAGCCGCCGTGGAAGCGCTCCATGATCCAGCCCGACAGCGGGTTGCCGAAGATGCCCGACACCGGAATCGCCGACATGAACACCGCGATGATCTTCGCGCGGCGATGCGACGGGAACCAGTACGTGAGGTACAGGATCACGCCCGGATAGAAGCCGGCTTCCGCGAGACCGAGCAGGAAGCGCAGCACGTAGAACTGCGTCGGCGTCTTCACGAACGCGAACAGCGCGGACAACAGGCCCCACGTGATCATGATCCGCGCGATCCAGATGCGCGCGCCGATGCGGTGCATCAGCATGTTGCTCGGCAGTTCGAACAGGAAGTAGCCGAGGAAGAAGATGCCGGCGCCGAGGCCGAATACGGTTTCGCTGAACGCGAGGTCCTGCGACATCTGCAGCTTCGCGAAGCCGACGTTGACGCGATCGAGATACGCGACCACGTAGCAGAGCATCAGGAACGGCACGATGCGCCAGAACACTTTCTTGTAGGTGCGGTCGAGCTCGCCCGATTGGGCGGGCGCGGCGGGCGAGCGGCCTGCGGCCGCGTCGAGAGCAGTCATCGTCGTCTCCTGGGATGTCATGTGCCGGCGGCGCGCACGCCGTCGGATTGTGTCGTGTGTGCTGATGGAAGGGCCCGCGCACACGGCGGGCATGGGAATCGGTACGTAGTCCTGCGAGATCCGGGCGCGATGCGTTGCGTTACCAGCGTGCGCCGAAGGTCTGGCGCAGCTCGTCGAGTGCGGCGTCGGACAGCGGCTCGGGCTTCGGGTTCGTCATCAGCCAAAGCCGCGCGGTTTCCTCGAGCTCCTCGAGCGCGTACGACGCGTGCGACACCGACTGCCCCCACATCACCGGGCCGAGGCGGTCGAGCAGCACGCCGCGAACCTGATCGGCGAGTGCCGCGACTTCGGCCGCGACGGCCGGGTCGCCGGGGCGGCGATAGCGGATCAGCGGAATGTGGCCGACCTTCATCACGTAGTACGGCGTGATCGGCGGCAGGACGTCGGTGTCGCGCCATACGCCCGCGAGCGTCAGCGCGACGAGGTGCGTCGAATGCGTATGGACGATGCCGTTCGCCTGCGCGTTGCGCGCGTAGATTCCGCGATGCAGCGCGAGCGTCTTCGACGGCTTGCCGCCCGAGCGCGGCTGGCCGTCCAGGCCGACCTTCGCGATGTCGTTCGGGTCGAGGCGGCCGAGGCAGGCATCGGTCGGCGTGATCAGCCAACCGTCGTCCAGACGCGCGCTGATGTTGCCGGCGCTGCCGACTGCATGGCCGCGCGCATACAGGCTCGCGCCGACGACGCAGATCTCTTCGCGCAGTTTCGCTTCGTGGCTCATCATGCGGCTCCGTCGAGCGCGCGCAGCGCCTTGTCGAAAAAGTCCACCGTGCCGAAGTTGCCGGATTTCAGCGCGAGGCCGAGCGGCTGCGCGTCGATGGTGGCCGTTGCCGGCACGCCCGGATCGATCTGCGCACCGATCTGCAGCGACTTCACGTCGAGCGCCTGCACGACCGCGCCGGACGTCTCGCCACCGGCGACGACGAACTTGCGCACGCCGAACTCGCGCAAGCCCCTGGCGATCGCCGCGAGCGTGCTCTCGACGAGATGGCCGGCCGCCTCGACGCCGAGCGCCTGCTGGACGGCCTTCACTTCGTCGGGTGTCGCGGTCGCGTAGATCAGCACGGGTTGCGGCAGGTGCGAGCGTGCGAACGCGAGTGCGGCGTCGACGACGGGCTCGCCGCGCGAGGCCGCGAGCGGATCGATCCGGAAGCTCGGCCGGCTTTCGCGCCACGCGGCGACCTGGGCGTTGGTTGCCTTCGACGCGCTGCCGGCGAGCACCGCCGACAACCCGTCGATGCGCGGCAGCGAGGCCGCGTTGTCGCGCTCGGGCAGCTGATCCGCGCGACGGAAATTCGCGGGCAGGCCGAGGGCGACGCCCGAGCCGCCGGTGACGAGCGGCAGGCCCGCGCACGCTTCGCCGAGCACGTAGAGGTCGCGATCCGACAGCGCGTCGGCGATCGCGAAGCGCGCGCCTTCCGCGCGCAGCTGCTCGATCCGCGTGCGCACGGCGGCCGCGCCCAGCGCGATCGTGTCGTAGCGGATCAGGCCGACTTGCGACTTCGTTTGCCGCTGCAGCACGCGCACGAGGTTGGCGTCCTTCATCGGCGTGAGCGGGTGGTTCTCCATGCCCGATTCGTTCAGCAGCACGTCGCCGACGAACAGGTGGCCGCGGAAGATCGTGCGGCCGTTCTCCGGGAACGCCGGGCACGCGATCGCGAAGCCGCCGCCGGCCGCGTCGAGCAGCGCATCGGCGACGGGCCCGATGTTGCCCGCGTCGGTCGAGTCGAACGTCGAGCAGTACTTGAAGAAGAATTGCCGGCAGCCCTGTGCGCGCAGCCATTCGTGGGCGGCGAGCGATTGCGCGACGGCGTCGGCGGCGGGAATCGTGCGCGACTTCAGCGCGACGACGATCGCGTCGGCGTCGACTGCGGCGTCGCCGGCGGGCACGCCGATCGTCTGCACGGTACGCATGCCGCTCTTGACGAGCATGTTCGCGAGATCGGTCGCGCCGGTGAAATCGTCGGCGATGCAGCCGAGCAGGGGACGGGAAGCGGAAGCGGTCATGGCAGGAACGTCGTTCGAATCAGCGGGCGGGCGGCAGCGTGATGCCGGGGAAAGTCTTGATCACGGCGGAATCGTCCTCGCCGCCGTGGCCGGCGCTCGACGCGCTCATGAACATCTGGTGCGCGGTGGCCGACAGCGGCAGCGGGAACTTGCTGCGCCGCGCGGTATCGAGCACGAGGCCGAGATCCTTCACGAAGATGTCGACGGCCGACAGCGGCGTGTAGTCGCCGTTCAGGATGTGCGGCACGCGGTTCTCGAACATCCACGAGTTGCCGGCGCTGTGCGTGATCACGTCGTAGAGCGCGTCGGCATCGACGCCTTCGCGCAGGCCCAGGGCCATCGCCTCGGCCGCCGCCGCGATATGCACGCCGGCCAGCAGCTGGTTGATGATCTTCACCTTCGAGCCGATGCCGTGCGCGTCGCCGAGGCGGTACACCTTGCCGGCGATCGCGTCGAGCACGTCGTCGCAGCCGGCATACGCGGCGGCGGGGCCGGACGTCATCATCGTCATCTCGCCGGAGGCCGCGCGCGCGGCGCCGCCGGATACCGGCGCGTCGAGCATCTGCAGGCCCGCGGCCTCGATGCGCGCGCCGAGCGCGACCGCGAAGTCGGGCGCGACGGTCGCGCTCGCGATCACGACGCCGCCCGGCTTCATCGCCGCGACCGCGCCGTGTTCGCCGAACAGCACCGTTTCGGTCTGCGCGGCATTGACGACGAGCGTGACGACGACATCGCATCGCGCGCCGAGTTCGGCCGGGCTCGCGCAGGCCACGCCGCCTTCGGCCGCGAACGCCTGCAGCACGGTGTCGCGCACGTCGCATGCGTGCACGCGGAACCCCGCGCGCAGCAGCGAGCGGGCGACGCCGAGGCCCATCGCGCCGAGGCCGATGACTCCAACATTTCGTGACATGGTCAACCTTGATCGATTCGGGAAAGGTTCGGGACAACGACGGCACCGGTTCGGCCCGGGCCGCCACATTCAGCAATCGTTCATCAGCAGATGCCGGCTTCCGCGAGACGGCGGGCGGCGTTGTACATGTGCGTGCGCGCCGCGTTGCGCGCCGCCATCGGGTCGCGCGCGCGGATCGCGTCGGCGATCGCCGCGTGTTCCTCGCGCACCTGCCGCGAGAAATCCTCGCGCGTCGCTTCGTTGCGCCGCGTGACCTTCACGCCGGCCTCGAGGTACTGGTTCAGAAACTGCAGCGTCTTCAGGAAATACGGGTTGCCGGTGACGGCCGCGATCGTGCGGTGGAACGCGACGTCTTCCGCGACGCCGTCGCGCCCTTCGGCCGCCGCGTCGTCGATCTTGCGCAATGCGTCGTCGATGTCGGCCATGTCGTCGGCCGTGTGGTGCAGCGCGGCTTCGGCCGCGACTTCAGCCTCGATCGCGCGTCGCACCGCGAGCAGGTGCGGCAGCGAGCTCGCCTCGACGGCTTCCGCGTAGTCGATCCGCAGCGGCCGGATCGCGCCGTGCTGGTTCACGTATACGCCGCTGCCCTGGCGCGGCTCGACCACGCCTTCGTTCTTCAGCCGCGAGATCGCCTCGCGGATCACGGTGCGGCTCACGCCGAATTCCTGCGCGAGCACGGCTTCCGTCGGCAGCTTGCCGGTGGCCGAGAAACTGCCGACTTCGATCTGCTTCAGCAGCTGCTGCGCGACGTGGTCGCTCATCGCACGGGCGGGAATCTTCTCGAACATGACGCTCTGGTTTGTAAGGTGATGTGGTCATCATACAAATTTGAAGGTGCGTCAGCATCCGGGATAACCCTCGGTCAACGGGCTGCAACGTCGGTCAAGTTGATTGGAACCGGTTCCAAATGGCGGGAAAATGCCGCGATCGTGCGACGTCCAAGCGCGGGCAGGAGAAGGAAAGGGCGGGAAAGGGCGCGCGCGGGCGACGCGCGCGATCGTCAGTCGGCGATGTCTTCGACGGGATCGGAATCGGCGGTCACCGGCACGCCGGCTTCTGCGCCGTCCCCGCCGCGCTCGCGATAGGTCGCCGGCGGCACGCCGAACTGCTTGCGGAACTCGCGGCCGAGGTGCGACGCGTCGGCGAACCCGCAACTCGACGCGATATCGGCGACGGTGCGGTCGGAGCTGGTCAGCAGCCACGCGGCCGTGCGCAGCCGCACCTGCTTCGCGAACGCCTGCGGGCTCTTGCCCGTCTCGGCCTTGAACAGCCGCTCGAGCTGGCGCGTCGACATGTCGAGCTTGCACGCGAGTTCCTCGAGCGGCAGCGCGCGGCCGACATGCTGTTCCATCAGGAGAATCGCGCGCTTGACCTTCGGGTGCGTGGCAGGCTCGAGGCCCGGCGGATGCGGCTGCGGCGCATTGCCCTTCTGCATCTCGCCGACGAGCAGGATGCGCAGTGCCTTCTGCACGGTCGCATGATCGAAATGGCGCAGCAGGATCGCGGCGGCGACGTCGATCGACGCGCGGCCGCCCGAGCAGGTGATCCGGCGCCGGTCGATCACGAACAGGCGATCGGCGATCAGCATGTCGGGATCGGCGTTCGGGAAGCGCTCGATGAAATCCCAGTAGTGGAACCAGCTCACGCACGTGCGGTAGCCGTCGAGCACGTTCGCGCGCATCAGCGTGAACACGCCCGTGCAGATCCCGACGACCGTCGCGCCGCCCGTCGCCGCGCGGCGGATGAAGTCGAGCGTTTCGGGGCCGGCTTGCGGCCCCGAATGCAGCAGCCCGCCGACCACGACCACGTAGTCGAACGGTTCGGCGCTCTCGAAGGTTTCCCACGGCGTGATCTGGATCCCGCAACTCGCGCGCACCGGCGCCAGCGTTTCGCCGATCACGCTCCACGCGCAGCGCACCGGCTTGCTGTAGTCGCCGTCGTCGGCCGACAGCCGCAGCATGTCGACGAAACCCGAAAAGGCCGTGAGCGTGAAGTTCGGCAGCAGCACGATGCCGAAACGGATGCGCTGCGGCGCGGGTTCGGCGAGGGGGGAAGCGGGTACGTCGGGTGTCATCGCGGTCAATCTCGTCACGCCGGGAAGGCGGGTCTCACTCGTTGCAGTCTGTTCGCGGGCACGGTTGCCGGCTGGCGCGCGCGCCGGCCGACTTGTGGTTTTTCGTCGTCAATCATCGTCAAAACGCACTTTCCGGCCGTCCTGCGCGGGGCTTGGCGGCGGTATCCCACGCCGATGCCGTTTTTGTTCTATCGGCCAATTTTACGCTTTGATGTACTGATGCCAACGACATTTCACGTACGCCCACCCAGAGGAAGTCAGATGAACGTCAGCGCGTTCGACCTGTTCAAGATCGGTATCGGCCCGTCCAGCTCGCATACGGTCGGCCCGATGATCGCCGCGTGCCGCTTCGCGTCGCACATCGAGGACGCGAACCTGCTCGGCTTCGTGCGCCGCGTGCGGGTCGAACTATACGGCTCGCTCGGTGCAACGGGCAAGGGCCACGGCACCGACAAGGCGGTGCTGCTCGGCCTCGAGGGTCATTTGCCCGACACGATCGATCCGGACCTGATCGAGCCCCGGCTCGCGGCGATCCGCGCGGAGAAGTCGCTGGCGCTGCTCGGCAAGCAGACGATTCGCTTCGACGAGAAGGAGAACATCGGCTTCTATCGCAAGCTGATGAGCGGCACCAGCATCGTCCATCCGAACGGGATGCGCTTCCAGGCGTTCGACGAGCACGGCCAGCTGCTCGTCGAGAAGGAGTATTACTCGATCGGCGGCGGCTTCGTCGTGAACCGCGATGGCGATCGCGTGAACGGCGTGCGTGCTGCGGCCGACGTGCCGTATCCGTTCCGCACCGGCGACGACCTGATGCGCCAGTGCCGCGAACACGGGCTGTCGATCGCCGAGCTGATGCTGCGCAACGAATGCACGCTGCGTCCGGAAGACGAGGTGCGCGGCGGGCTGCTCGCGATCTGGCGCACGATGGCCGCGTGCGTTGAGCGCGGCTGCAAGGTCGAGGGCGAACTGCCGGGCCCGATGCGCGTGAAGCGCCGCGCGGCCGAACTGAACGGGCGCCTGCGGGCGCGTTCGGAGGAGTCGCTGCGCGATCCGCTGTCGATGCTCGACTGGGTCAACCTGTATGCGATGGCCGTCAACGAGGAGAACGCGGCGGGCGGCCGGGTTGTCACCGCGCCCACCAACGGCGCGGCCGGCGTGATCCCCGCGGTGCTGCACTACTACGTGAAGTTCGTGCCGGGCTCGAACGAAGCCGGCATCGTCGAATTCCTGCTGACGGCCGCGGCGATCGGGATCATCTACAAGGAAACGGCGTCGATCTCGGGCGCGGAAGTCGGCTGCCAGGGCGAAGTGGGCGTCGCATGCTCGATGGCCGCGGCCGCGCTCGCCGCGGTGATGGGCGGCACGCCCGACCAGGTCGAGAACGCGGCCGAGATCGGGATGGAGCACAACCTCGGCATGACCTGCGATCCGGTTGGCGGGCTCGTGCAGATTCCGTGCATCGAACGCAACGCGATGGGCGCGATCAAGGCGCTGAACGCATCGCGGATGGCGCTCAAGGGTAACGGCCAGCACTACGTATCGCTCGATTCGGTGATCAAGACGATGCGCGAGACGGGTGCCGACATGAAGACGAAATACAAGGAAACGTCGCGCGGCGGTCTTGCCGTGAACGTCATCGAATGCTAACGAAGGATCACTAACATGAGCCGCTACTCGATATTCAGCCTGTTCCGCAACGGCCTCTCGTATCACGAGAACTGGGAAAAGCAGTGGAAGAGCCCGGAACCGAAGAAGGAATACGACGTCGTGATCGTCGGCGGCGGCGGCCACGGCCTCGCGACCGCGTACTACCTCGCGAAGGAACACGGCATCACGAACGTCGCGATCCTCGAGAAGGGCTGGATCGGCGGCGGCAACACCGCGCGCAACACGACGATCGTGCGCTCGAACTACCTGTGGGACGAATCGGCCGCGCTGTACGAGAAGGCGATGAAGCTGTGGGAAGGGCTGTCGCAGGACCTCAACTACAACGTGATGTTCAGCCAGCGCGGCGTGATGAACCTCGCGCATACGCTGCAGGACGTGCGTGACACCGAGCGTCGCGTGAACGCGAACCGCCTGAACGGCGTCGACGCCGAGTTCCTGACGCCCGCGCAGATCAAGGAAATCGAGCCGACGATCAACCTGAACAGCCGCTATCCGGTGCTCGGCGCATCGATCCAGCGCCGTGCGGGCGTCGCGCGTCACGACGCGGTGGCCTGGGGCTTCGCCCGCGGCGCCGACCGCGCCGGCGTCGACATCATCCAGAACTGCCAGGTGACGGGCATTCGTCGCGAAGGCGGCGCGGTGGTCGGCGTCGATACGGTGAAGGGCTTCATCAAGGCGAAGAAGGTCGCGGTGGTCGCAGCCGGCAACACGACGACGCTCGCCGACATGGCCGGCGTGCGCCTGCCGATCGAGAGCCACCCGCTGCAGGCGCTGGTGTCGGAGCCGATCAAGCCGGTGGTCAACTCGGTGATCATGTCGAACGCGGTGCACGCGTACATCAGCCAGTCCGACAAGGGCGACCTCGTGATCGGCGCGGGTATCGACCAGTACACGGGCTTCGGCCAGCGCGGCAGCTTCCACATCATCGAAAGCACGCTGCAGGCGATCGTCGAGATGTTCCCGGTGTTTTCGCGCGTGCGAATGAACCGCCAGTGGGGCGGCATCGTCGACGTGTCGCCGGACGCGTGCCCGATCATCACCAAGACCGACGTGAAGGGCCTCTACTTCAACTGCGGCTGGGGTACCGGCGGCTTCAAGGCGACGCCGGGCTCGGGCTGGGTGTTCGCGCACACGATCGCCCGCGACGAACCGCATCCGCTGAACGCGCCGTTCGCGCTCGACCGCTTCTACACGGGCCACCTGATCGACGAGCACGGCGCCGCCGCCGTCGCGCACTGACCCCCGCACTGAACGAGGAGAAAGAAACATGTTGCTGATCGAATGTCCGTGGTGCGGGCCGCGCGCCGAATCCGAGTTCACGTGCGGCGGTGAAGCCGACATCGTGCGCCCGGTTGCGAACGAAAACATGACCGACCGCGAATGGGGCGAATACGTGTTCATGCGCGAGAACAAGCGCGGTATCCACCGCGAGCAGTGGCTGCACACGCAGGGCTGCCGCCGCTGGTTCAAGGTCACGCGCGACACGGTGACCTACGATATCAAGGGCTACGAAAAGTTCGGTGGCGCAGCCGCCGGCAACGCACACGAAGAGGGCACGAGCAAATGAGCCAGAAAGACCGCCTCGGCACCGGTGGCCGCATCAATCGCGCGATTCCGCTGACATTCACGTTCAACGGCCGCACGTATCAGGGCTTCCAGGGCGACACGCTCGCGTCCGCGCTGCTCGCGAACGGCGTGCACTTCGTCGCGCGCAGTTTCAAGTACCACCGTCCGCGCGGGATCGTGACGGCGGACGTCGCGGAACCGAATGCCGTCGTGCAGCTCGAGACCGGCCCGTACACGGTGCCGAACGCGCGCGCGACCGAGATCGAGCTGTACCAGGGCCTCGTCGCGACGAGCGTGAACGCGGCGCCGTCGCTCGAGAACGACAAGTACGCGATCAACCAGAAGTTCTCGCGCTTCATGCCGGCCGGGTTCTACTACAAGACCTTCATGTGGCCGCGCAACATGTGGCCGAAGTACGAGGAGAAGATCCGCGAGGCCGCCGGCCTCGGCAAGGCGCCCGAGGTGCTCGACGCCGATCGCTACGACAAATGCTACGCGCACTGCGACGTGCTCGTGGTCGGCGGTGGCCCGTCGGGCCTCGCCGCCGCGCATGCGGCCGCGACGGCCGGCGCACGCGTGATTCTCGTCGACGACCAGCGCGAACTCGGCGGCAGCCTGCTGTCGTGCCGCGCGGAAATCGACGCGAAGCCGGCATTGCAGTGGGTCGAGAAGATCGAGGCCGAACTGCGCAAGCTGCCCGACGTGACGATCCTGTCGCGCAGCACCGCGTTCGGTTATCAGGACCACAACCTCGTGACGGTCACGCAGCGCCTGACCGATCACCAGCCGGTGTCGATGCGCAAGGGCACGCGCGAGCTGCTGTGGAAGGTCCGCGCGAAGCGCGTGATCCTCGCGACGGGCGCGCACGAGCGTCCGATCGTGTTCGGCAACAACGACCTGCCGGGCGTGATGCTCGCCGGCGCGGTGTCCACCTACGTGCATCGCTACGGCGTGCTGCCGGGCCGCAACGTGGTCGTGTTCACGAACAACGATCGTGCATACCAGACCGCGCTCGACCTGAAGGCATGCGGCGCCAAGGTGACGGTCGTCGATTCGCGTGCGTCGTCGAGCGGCGCGCTGCCCGCGGCCGCGAAGCGGCAGGGTGTGACGGTGATGAGCGGTGCGGTCGTGACGGCTGCTTCGGGTAAGTGGCGCGTATCGTCGGTCGACGTCGCGTCCTACACGAACGGCCAGACCGGCGGCAAGCTGCAGTCGCTGCCGTGCGACCTCGTCGCGATGTCGGGCGGCTTCAGCCCGGTGCTGCACCTGTTCGCGCAGTCGGGCGGCAAGGCGTGCTGGAACGACGAGAAGGCCTGCTTCCTGCCGGGCAAGCCCGTGCAGGCGGAAGCGAGCATCGGCGCGGCCGCTGGCGAGTTCGGTCTCGCCCGTGCGCTGCGGCTCGCGGTCGACGCGGGCGCCGAAGCGGCGAAGGCAGCGGGCTTCACGGCCGCGCAGCGCCCCGTCGCGCCGCAGGTCGCGGAAACCGTCGAAGGCGCGCTGCAGCCGTTGTGGCTCGTCGGCAGCCGCGAGGCCGCCGCACGCGGGCCGAAGCAGTTCGTCGACTTCCAGAACGACGTGGCGGCCGCCGACATCCTGCTGGCCGCGCGCGAAGGCTTCGAGTCGGTCGAGCACGTGAAGCGCTACACCGCGATGGGCTTCGGCACCGACCAGGGCAAGCTCGGCAACATCAACGGGATGGCGATCCTCGCGCAGGCGCTCGGCAAGACGATTCCGGAAACGGGCACGACGACGTTCCGCCCGAACTACACGCCCGTGTCGTTCGGTACGTTCGCGGGCCGCGAGACGGGCGACTTCCTCGACCCGATCCGCAAGACGGCCGTGCATGAATGGCACGTCGAGCACGGCGCGATGTTCGAAGACGTCGGCAACTGGAAGCGGCCCTGGTATTTCCCGAAGAACGGCGAGGATCTGCATGCGGCCGTGAAGCGCGAATGCCTGGCGGTGCGCAATGGCGTCGGCATCCTCGACGCGTCGACGCTCGGCAAGATCGACATCCAGGGTCCGGACGCGGTGAAGCTGCTGAACTGGATGTACACGAACCCGTGGAACAAGCTCGAGATCGGCAAGTGCCGCTACGGGCTGATGCTCGACGAAAACGGGATGGTGTTCGACGACGGCGTGACGGTGCGCCTCGCCGACCAGCATTTCATGATGACGACGACCACCGGCGGCGCGGCGCGCGTGCTCACGTGGCTCGAGCGCTGGCTGCAGACCGAATGGCCCGACATGAAGGTGCGGCTCGCGTCCGTCACCGATCACTGGGCGACGTTCGCGGTGGTCGGCCCGAAGAGCCGCAAGGTCGTGCAGAAGGTGTGCCAGGACATCGACTTCGGCAACGACGCGTTCCCGTTCATGAGCTACCGGAACGGCACCGTCGCGGGCGCGAAGGCGCGCGTGATGCGGATCAGCTTCTCCGGCGAGCTCGCCTATGAAGTGAACGTGCCGGCCAATGCGGGCCGCGCGGTGTGGGAAGCGCTGATGGCGGCCGGTGCCGAATTCGACATCACGCCGTACGGCACCGAGACGATGCACGTGCTGCGCGCGGAGAAGGGCTACATCATCGTCGGCCAGGATACCGACGGCTCGATCACGCCGTACGACCTCGGGATGGGCGGGCTCGTCGCGAAGTCGAAGGACTTCCTCGGCAAGCGTTCGCTGTCGCGCTCCGATACGCAGAAGGAAGGCCGCAAGCAGTTCGTCGGCCTGCTGACCGAGGACGAACAGTTCGTGCTGCCGGAAGGCGCGCAGATCATCGCGAAGGACACGCAGGTGTCGGCGGTCGATCCGACGCCGATGATCGGCCACGTGACGTCGAGTTATTACAGCCCGATCCTGAAGCGCTCGATCGCGCTGGCGGTGGTGAAGGGCGGCCTGAACAAGATGGGCGAGAGCGTCGTGATTCCGCTGGCCAACGGCAAGCGCGTCGTCGCGAAGATCTCGAGCCCGGTTTTCTACGATACTGAAGGGGTGCGCCAGCATGTGGAATGAAACCAGAAACCAGTCGCAAGTGGCGGGCGCGGGCGTGACGCTTGAATCGCCGTTCGTCGGCGCGGCCGATGTGCTGAAGCCGCACCAGGCGCGCGCGTCGAAGAAGTTCATGCTGCGCGAGCGGGCGTTCCTCGATCTCGTGAACGTGCGCGGCGAACTGAGCGACCCGGCATTCGTCAGCGCGTTCGAGCGCGTGGTCGGCTGCCGGCCGCCGTCGGCGCCGAACACGGTGGCGCGCGGCGCCGAGTACGACGTGCTGTGGCTCGGTCCCGACGAGTGGCTCGTGCGTTCGAACGGGCCCGTGCAGGCGGGCGTGCTCGAGGCGCAACTCGCGGAGGCCGTGCAGGGTTCGTATGCGGCGGCCGTCGACGTCGGCAGCGGCTACACGGTGGTCGAGGTCAGCGGCGAACGCGTGCGCGACGTGATCGCGCGCGGCTGCCCGCTCGATCTGCATCCGCGCGTGCTCAAGCCGGGTCAGTGCGCCCAGTCGCACTACTTCAAGTCGCCGATCACGCTGATCCCGACCGGCGACGATACGTTCGAGATCGTCCTGCGTCGCAGCTTCGCCGACTATTTCGTGCGCATCATGCTCGACGCCGCGGCGCCGCTCGTATCATGAAGCCGTTCGACGAACCGTTCGTGGCGATCGACGCGCCGCGCCTGCGCGGGCGTGGCTGGAGCGTGTTCGTCGACGAACTGAAGGTGCCCGCGCGGATCGGCATCCACGCGCACGAGCACGAGGCGCCGCAGCCGATCGTGATCGACGCGCGGCTCGGGTATCGCTGCGAGCCGAGCGAGCAGGGCGAGTGGATCGACTACGACGGCTACTGCGCACGCGTCGCGTCGTTCCTGTCGCACAAGCCGCATACGCGGCTGCTCGAAACGCTCGTCGCCGATCTCGCGGTGATGTCGTTCCGCGAATGGCCCGCGCTGGAATCGCTGACGCTGTCGATGTACAAGCCGAAGATCCGGCCGGGGACGAAGCGCGTCGGCGTGTCGCTCGACTGGACGCGTGGGGATTACCTGCGGTGGACGGGAGCGGCGGGGCAGCTGTGACGGGCTGAGCAGCCCATATCGTTTCAAGGCGGCGCGTCATGACGAAGTCACGACGCGCCGTTTCCCGTCCATGCGATGACCGAAACGCGTTTGCTGCCCGCGAAGACGCAGCATTTCATCGAGTTTCTGCGTGCGCATTTCGCGCGCGAGTGATGGCCGGTCGGTGTGTAATGTCGCGCGTCGTGCCGCTTCAGGATCGCACGTGCGGTGCGCGGCGCGCTTACTTCGCGTTGCGGCTCGCGGCGGCCGCCGCGGTCGACGGATCGCTGACCGGCACCATGCGCGCGTTCGTATCGTTCGCGCGCTTCGCGCCGTCTTCGGGTTCGAGCACGAAGCGGAACGTGTCGACCCGCTGCATCACCTTCGCCGCATACGCATTCGATCCGCCGTAGCTTTTCAGCCCGGCCTGCACGTTGCCGCCGGCCGCCCGCACATAGCCCGACAGGATCTTCGAGCCGGCTTCGACGTTCGCATTCGGTTCGGTCAGGTCTTTCACGTTGCGCAGCATGCCGCGGTGCGCGGAAGGCACCACCTGCATCAGCCCGGTCGCGCCATGCTGGCCGCGCGCCTTTTCCTGGAAGCGCGATTCGATCGAGATGATGGCGTAAACGAGTGCCGGAGGCAGCGAATATTTCGTCGCGGTCATGCTCACGATATCGGCGAGCTTCGCGGCGCGCTCTTTCGCGACACCGAATTTCTTCGTCAGGTAGGACGTGATGCGGCGGTTTGCTTCGTTGGGCTGATCGTTCGCGAGCGGGGCGGAGGCCTCGGCCGGCGCGGATGCGGCCGCTTCGGGCGCGGAGGCAGGCAATGCGGGCGCCTGCTGCGCCGAGGCCTGGTGCGCGATGCCGAGCGAAAGCACGATCAGCCAGAGAAACCGTCGTCGCATGGTGGAGTGCGGGGAAATGAGAGGCGCATAGTATATCGGCCAATCGTCGGACGTGTGCGAGCGCGGGCTCGAATGAAAGCGTGATGTAGGCTTTTGTCGGCGCGTGCTCCGGACAGGTTCGATCGTTGCGCCAACACGTATCGGAGTCCGGATGAAGCGCGGCCGGATTTTCTCTCGCGTCCCTCATTTCATGCACGGGGTAGCGATCGCGGATGCGTGCTACGCCCGCCGCGCGCTCGCCACCCGTGCAAGCGCGCCGATCGCATCGCTGACCAGCACCGCGAGCAGCCCGACGATCACGCCGCCCTGCAGCACGAACGCCGTGTTCGACGTCTGCAGGCCCGCGATGATCACGTCGCCGAGCCCGCGCGCGGCGACCGTCGACCCGATCGTCGCGGTGCCGAGATTGATCACGACCGCGAGCCGGATTCCGTTCACGATCACCGGAAACGCGAGCGGCAGCTCGACCGACACCAGTTGTTGCCAACCGCTCATCCCCATCCCGCGCGCGGCGTCGACGACATCGCGCGGCACGTCTTCGAGCCCTGCGATCGTGCTCTCGAAAATCGGCAGGAGCCCATACAGAACGAGCGCGATCAGCACGGGTTTCAACCCGAAGCCGACGGCCGGCACCGCGAGCGCGAGCACCGCGACGGGCGGAAAGGTCTGGCCGATGTCGACGACGCTGCGCGCAACCGGCAGGAAATCCGCGCCGGACGGCCGCGTCACCGCGATGCCGGCCGCGACCGCGACCATCGTGCCGATCAGGCTCGACAGCGCGACGGTGCCGAGATGCGCGAGCGTGAGGTCGAGCAGGCTCGCGCGATCGTAGATGACTGGCGCGCCGTTGTCCGCGAACGGCGCGAACACGCCCTGCAGCCATGCGGGGCGCAACAGCAGCACGAGCAGCAGCGCGAACGCGGCCGCGCGCGCGACATGCGCGGGCAGCCGCTGCGGCAGGGGCGAACGCGCGAGCCGCGTCGTCATGCGGGTTTTCTCGCGTGTGTGCGGATCGCGTCGAACGTGATGCGGCGCGGCGCATCGCGCCCATTGCCATCATCGACCGGCAATGCGTCCGCTCCGCGCCACAGCAGCTCGGACACGGCGTCGCGCAGCGTGCGCGTCGCGGCGATCGGTTCGCCGTCGGCGTGACCGGGCTCGGCGACCGCGTCGATCGGCGTCAGCGCGAGCAGGCGCAGCGGCCGGTCGACGCCGGCGACGAGCTGCTCGACGACACCCGCGGCCGGCTTGCCGAGAATCTCGGCCGGCGACGCGACCTGCAACAGCCGCCCTTCGTCCATCACCGCGATCGTGTCGCCGAGCTTCAGCGCTTCCTCGATATCGTGCGTGACGATCACGACCGTGATGCCGAGGCGGCGCTGCAGCGCGTACAGATCGTCCTGCGCCTTGTTGCGGATGATCGGATCGAGCGCGCCGAACGGCTCGTCCATCAGCAGCATTGCGGGCTCGGCCGCGAGCGCACGCGCGACGCCGACGCGCTGCTGCTGGCCGCCCGACAGTTCGTGCGGCAGCTTCTCCGCGAATTCGGCCGGTGCGAGATGAAACAGGTCGAGCAGTTCGCGCACGCGCGCGTCGATGCGCTCGGCCGGCCAGCCGAGCAGGCGCGGCACGGTCGCGATGTTGCGCGCGACGCTCCAGTGCGGAAACAGGCCGTGCCCCTGGATCACGTAGCCGATGCGCCGCCGCAACTGCTCGGGCGGCACGCTCGCGGTGTCGACACCGTCGATGCGGATCGTGCCGGCGGTCGGCGCGATCAGACGGTTGATCATCCGCAGCAGCGTCGACTTACCGCTGCCCGATGCACCGACGAGCGCGGTGATCGTGCCTTGCTTCATCGTCATCGATACGTCGTCGACGGCGACGACGTCGCCGAAGCGTTTGCCGATGCGTTCGATCTCGATCATGCGGTACGTCCCTTCGCGAGCGTGGTCGCGGCTTCGAACACGACGGCGGCCGCCAGCGCGAGCGCGATCGTCGGGATCGCGCCGAGCAGCACGAGATCGGCGGCCGATTGCCCGATCCCCTGGAAGATGAAGGTGCCGAAGCCGCCGCCGCCGATCAGCGCGGCGACCGCGGTCAGCCCGATGTTCTGCACGAGCACGATGCGCACGCCGCTCAGGATCACCGGCAACGCGAGCACGAGGTCGACGCGCAGCAGCCGCTGCGCGCGCGTCATGCCCATCGCGCGAGCCGCTTCGGTCACATGCGGCGGCACCTGCTCGAGCCCGACCACGACGCTCGACGCGATCGGCAGCAGCGAGTACAGAAACAGCGCGAGCACGGCCGGCGCGACGCCGATCCCACGGACGCCGAGCGCGGCCGCGAGCGGCACGTGCGCGGCGAGCAGGCCGAGCGGCGCCATCATCAGCCCGTACATCGCGATGCTCGGAATCGTCTGCACGATATTGAGCACCGGCATCACGCCGGTGCGCACCGGCGCGACCCGCGCGCACGCGATGCCGAGCGGCAGGCCCGCGACGAGCGCGGCCGCGACCGATCCGCCCGCGAGCGACACGTGCCGGATCGCCTCGCGCCAGAAGTCGTCGCTGCGCACCGCGTATTCGCGCATCACGGACAGGCCGTCCCACCAGCCGCTCGCGAGCGGCAGCGATATCGCTGCGATCGCGACGACGAGTGCGACGAGGCGGCGCCAGGGGCCGAATGCGAGCCGCGCGAGTGCGTCGGCCACCAGCACGGCCCACGCGAACAGCAGCAGCCAGACGCCTGCCGCGGGCGACACGCGTGCGAGCACGTCGTCGGGGGCGACGACGTGCGTCGCCGCGGCGCCGACCGCGTAAGCCAGCGTCGCGAGCCACGTGCAGCCGGCCGCGAGCCGCCATGCAGGACGGCTCGCCGTCATCGCCCACAACGCGCCGACGACCCACAACGCGGCGAGCGCGGCCCCCTGCACGGCGGGCAGCGCGGCGAACGCCGACAGCCCCGTGCCGGCCGCGATGCGGTTCGGCCGAAGCACCATGAACGGCATGCCGAATACCGCCACGATCGTCAGGACACCGATCAGGATGCCGACCTTGTCGAGCGTGACGCGCCGCGCGGACGGCACCGCGCGACCCGTCACTTGACGAAGCCTTTCGATTTCAGGTAGCTCTTTGCCACGCCGGCGGCCGGTTCGCCGTTGATTTGAATGCGCGCGTTCAGCGTCTGCAGCGTCTTCAGGTCGAGGCTTGCGAACACCGGCTTCAGGTACTCGGCGATTTGCGGATGTGCTTTGAGCACGACTTCGCGAATCACCGGTGTCGGCGCGTAGACGGGCTGCACGTGCTTGTCGTCGTCGAGCACGACGAGGCCGCTCGATGCGATCCCGCCGTCGGTGCCATACACCATCGCCGCGTTCACGCCGTCGGTCTGGTTCGCGGCGGCCTTGATCGTCGCGGCCGTGTCGCCGCCCGACAGCACGACGAGCTGCTCCGGTTTCAGCTTGAAGCCGTACGCCTTCTCGAACGACGGCAGCGCGGACGCGCTGTTCACGAATTCGGCCGACGCCGCGAGCTTCAGCTTGCCGCCGCCCGCGATCCACTTGCCGAAATCGGAGAAAGTCTTCAGGTGCTGCGCTTGCGCGACCGGCGCGAGCACGGCGACGCCCCACGTGTTGTTCGCGGGCGCCGGTTCGAGCCAGACGAGATGGTTCGCCGCATAGTCGAGCTTCTTCGCGGTGTCGTAGCCCTGGCTCGCGTTCTTCCACAGGGGATCGTCGGCCTTGTTGAAGAAGAATGCCGCGTTGCCCGTGTATTCGGGGTAGATATCGATCTCGCCGCTCGTGAGCGCCTTGCGCACGATCGGGGTCGTGCCGAGCGCGATCTTTTCGGTGACGGGGATGCCGTGGGCCTTCAGCACCTGTGCGATGACGTTGCCGAGCAGGTTGCCTTCGGTGTCGATTTTCGACGACACCACGACGGGCGTGTCGGCGTGCGCGCCGGGTGCCACGACAGCGGCGGCGAACGCGAGGCCCAGGATTCGGGCGGGCAGGGCGAGCTTCATCGGGGCCAATCTCCAGAACGGGGACGTTACGCCGAAAGTTACTTGACTGAGTCGGCTTTGGCAAACCATGTGAGGCGGCACGTCCACAGCGCGCGTGGGGGTAACCCGCACGCGTCACGCGCCGTTGTTACACTGGAACGCATTCCCGCCTGTGGACATTTGCTGACATGAAGCCTGAGTTGCTGGTCCTTATCGCGCTGCGCGACGACGCGCAGCGCCAGATCGCCGCGTCATACGACGTCCATCATGCACCGACCGCCGATGAATGCGCGCGCGCGATCGCCGAACACGGCAGCACCATCCGTGCGGTGTTGACCAACGGCAGCACGGGCCTCACTGCCGCCGAAATCGATCGTCTGCCGCAGCTCACGTTCGTCAGCGCGCTCGGCGCGGGCTACGAGCACATCGATGTCGCGCATGCGAAGGCGCGCGGCATCACGGTGGTGACGGGCGCGGGCACCAACGACGATTGCGTCGCCGATCACGCGTTCGCGCTGCTGCTGGCGGCGGTGCGCAACGTCGTGCAACTCGATGCGAACACCCGCGCCGGCGTATGGCGCGATGCGCTGCAGATGCCGCCGAACGTGTCGGGCAAGAAGCTCGGCATCGTCGGGCTCGGCAAGATCGGCGAGAAATGCGCGCGGCGCGCGGCCGGCTTCGACATCGAGATCGGTTATCACAACCGTTCCGCGAAGGAGGTTCCGCATCGCTATTTCGACCGTGTCGATGCGCTCGCGCAATGGGCCGATTTCCTGATCGTCGCGACGCCGGGCGGCGCGGGCACGCGTCATCTGATCGATCGCACGGTGCTCGACGCGCTCGGCCCCGGCGGCTTTCTCGTGAACGTGTCGCGCGGCAGCGTTGTCGATACCGCTGCTTTGGCGGATGCGCTGCGCGAGCGGCGCATCGCGGGCGCCGGGCTCGACGTGTACGAAGGCGAGCCGGAGCCGCCGCGCGCGCTCACGGCGCTCGACAATATCGTGCTGACGCCGCACATGGGCGGCTGGTCGCCGGAGGCGCTCGATCGTTCGGTTCAGCAGTTTCTGGACAACGCCGCCCGGCATTTCGCGGGGGAGCCGGTGCTGACGCCGGTGTGAGCGGGGCGGCGCCGGGTGCGGAAGGTGAAAGGGGTGAAAGGCGCACCGGCACGAAGTTGAACCGGCCCCGCCAACAAGAGAAAAAATTGCGTCGCGGCCGCGAATTCAGCGCTGTGAAATGCGCGTCAGCATGGCTGACGCGATCGCGTTGCCGATGAAGAACGGCGCCGTGCGACGGTGAAGAAAAGTCGCACGGCGCCTTCGATACGTATCACTCGGCGTCACGCGCATGCGATCGGGAGCGATCGCATGCGCATGGCGGTCAGTCGTGCCGATCGACCGCGCCGGCTCAGGACGAAACCAGCGGCACCGTCACGGACGTGCCGGCCGGATCGAGCGCGAGCCCCGTGCCCGGTGTCGGCCGCAGCGTCGCCTCGTTGTCGCTCGACAGCACGACGAGGCCGAGCTTGTGACCCGCTTCGAGCTTGTAGTCGCGCGGCATGAACGTCAGCTTCAGGTCATACGGCATTCCCGGCAGCACGGGCTGCGAGAACCAGTCCGACACGCGATTGCGCGGATCGGTCCATGCCCGCGTGACGATCGTTGCCGAGCCGTCCGGTGCGCGGTCGACCAGCAATGCCGTCACGTTCGCGACGCCGGTGAAGGTCAGCCGCACGCGTGCGGTCGCGGTGCCCGACAGGCGCGTCGCGGCCGCGAACGGCGCCGTTTCGAAGCGGCTGCGATGCTCGCCGGTCGCGGCGTTCGCCAGCGTGAGCGCGGGGATCGACGCATCGTCGGTGAAGCGCGCGAGCGGACCGCCGCTCGGCAGCCGCAACAGCGTGCCGGTGCCCGTGCCGTCGCCGCCCGCGAAGTACGCGACCGGCGTGGCGTGCCGCGCGGCCCAGTCGGCTTCCTTCAGCAGCGTGCCGTCGGCCTGCTCGACCACCGCGCGCGAATCGCGTTCGACGCCGTTGTCGACGCCGATCAGGTAGCGCGTGAACCAGCGGTTCACTTCGGCGGTCCATGCATCGGCCATCGCCGGCACGCGGGTCGGGTCGGTGTGCTTCAGGCGGTGCAGCCACAGCTGCGTCGGCACGCCCTGACGCCGCATCGCCAGATACCACGACGTCGACTGGTCGACGCGCACGTTGTCGTCGGTCAGCCCCTGCGCGACGAGGGCCGGCGCGACCGCCTGTGCGGTCGGAATGTCGCGTGCGGCCCAGAACGGCGAATAGTCGCCCGTCTTGCGGTCTTCCTGCTGCAATGCCTCGTCGATCAGGTGCGTGCAGCGCTCCGGATGCGCGTTGGTCAGCAGCGCCTTGATGTAGACGTCGACGTCCTCGCCCTGATAGCCCTCCGGCGCGCGTACGAGCCCGCCCGAGCGGTAGTAGCCGTACATGTTCGACAGGCCGGCGATCGGCACGATCGCGTCGAGCCCGCGCGTGCGCAGGCTCGCGACCATCTTCGGCAGCGTGCCGTCGTACGACACGCCGTACATGCCGACGTGGCCCGTCGACCAGTTCGCGACGACCGGCTTGCCGCTCGCATCCTTCGCGGCGGCATCGCGGCCGAGCCAGCGGATCACCGACGCCATCGCGACGGATTCGTCGCGCGTGAGGATCGTCGGGCAGCCGTCGGAACCGGCGGTGCCGAGCGAATCCGCATACACGATCGTGAAGCCGCGCGGAATGAAGTAGCCCTCGATCCACGAACGGCCGGCCGCGGCCGCCTCGAGCTGCTGCAGCATGCGCGTTTGCGGCGCCGCGGCCATGATGCGCGCGGAGGCGCCGGTGGCTGCCGCGGCCGCAGTGGTGGCCGGATGCGGGGTGCCGTCGAGTTCGACGTCGACGTCGTGGTTCGGGCTGTCGGCGAGCCCTGCATAGTACGGGCTTGCGAGCACGATGACCGGCGTGCGTGCGCCGTTGGCGGTTTCCGACGGACGCACGATGCGCACGTGAATGCGGTCGCGCGTGCCGTCGCCGTCGGAGTCGACCGGCGTGTCGACCCACGCGTTTTCCTCGATCGTGCCGCCGGATAGCGACGGCTGTACCTGACCGTTGGCGATCACCGGCTTGTAGCGCCCGCCGCTGGCGGGATTCGCGTACGGGACGCCGGACGGCGACACGCGCCCTTGCGCATTGTCACCCTGCTGATCCTGGTTTTGCCCTTGACCTTGCGCGAGTGCGGACACGCCCGCCACGCTGCCGCCGTCATCTCCGCCGCACGCGGCGAGCGTCGCGGCTGCAACGAGCGCGGGTAGCCATGCGCGGCGCGATCCTCTGAAATGAAATTGCATTGCCGACCTCGTTCTTTTGATTGTGTGGATACGACCGTTCCGCGATACGCCCCCTGCGGGCCGGGCCGATTACTGCATGCGACGACAAGAAAACCGCACCATCGGGACAACGCCGGGCGACATGTGCCCGCTGGAAAGCAGCGGCTTCGTACGGCATGTCATGCAGGACTGCAAAGTAAATGTGCGCATGCCGCGCGTCCTTCCAGGTGAGACGGAACGACATCATTCGATGAGACGGGGATGTTGCGAGCTGCGGTGCTGCGCTGCGGAAAAACACGACGCGACGCGCGTGCGGCGACGGAATGAAACGGATCGGCGGTTTCGGCCGCGCCGCGCATCGTGATGGCTTGCCGGTTCGCGTTTGCTTTCCGGAAGCTTGCGCAAAAGTTATCTCAGTGAAAACGGCGTGTCAAACTTTTTTAACTGTGAGTAAAAAATATTTGAAGCGCCATCGATGCGGCGCGTGGGGTGTGCTGGCGGGGCGTGTGTTTGGCGATGCGCCGGCCGCCGCTTCGCGTCGCATCGGCCGATGCAAAACGGGCGATGACGAATCGTCTTCGCCGTCGCCCGCTCGCTCGTGCTTTCAGCCTTCGTTCCATTCATGAACGCAGGTGAGGTCACCCGTCGTCGGCCTTCGCCTGCAGATCCTTCAACCCTTGAATCACGACCAGCAGCGCGCGCCCGTGCTCGTCGGAGCCGTCCCAGGCGTCGACGATCGCGTCGCGCAGCAGGTCGTTGTACCGGCGGCGCGCCGGGCCGGTATCGACGCCATAGAAACTGCATAGCTTGTTGAATGGCGCGCTGCGTCGCAGCCGGTGCCCGTTCGATAGCCGAAGGCGCGACACGGTCGGCTGGCTGACGCCGGAAAGCCGCGCAATTTCGCTGGACGAGCGCGTGTCCGCCATCAGACGGCGTAACAGATCTTGTACAGGAAAATCGTGGTCCGGGGCTTCCATGCGATGCATTATACCTATACAGTTACGGTTGTTGAATGGGCTTGCTGTCACCAGCGAGGCTGTATCCCGAGAAAGTTGATGACACTGAAACACCTCCCTCCCACGTTCTGCTGGACGAAGATCGGTACCGAGTCCGGCGAGGAACTGCCGACCGTCGTGCTCCGCAAGGAATGGGAGCGCCGGCTCGGGGGCGGGCGTTTTCTGTGGGGGATCAACCAGCCGCTCGGCAGCAGCGCGCAAGTCGCCGCGCATCGCACGGGCTCGCTGCTCGCGCTGTTTTCGCCGGTCGCGTCGCGCTCGCGGCCGGGCGAGCGCAGGCGCGAGGACGCGCTGCTGTGGAATGCATGGGTCGACGCCAGCGGCCAGGTGCGGCCGCTGCCGCCGCACACGTTCATCGCGAGCCGCTCGACGCTGCCGTCGGGCCGGCGGCGCGAACAGCACTACGCACTCGTCTGCGCATCGTCCACCGCACTGACGGTCGGCACGCAACTGCGCGTATTTCCCGATCACCTGCGCAGCGTGAGCACGGGCAAGCCGCTCGGCGTCGCGCAGGGCGCGGCCGTGGTCGACTGCATCGGGCGCGCGAAGGAACAAACCGGCAAGAGCTATCCGCTCGCGCTTTCGGTCGAGCTCGAGGCGCCGTATTTCGTGCGGCTCGCGCAGCCGTGCGTGTTGAAGGCGCGCGATCTTGCCGAGGTGAACAAGGCGACGCGCGCCGGCGATTTCGATCGCTTCGTCGAGCTGGTCGCGCGCTTGCGCGGCCGTTCGCCGACCGATGCCGTGCGCGGCGTCACGCGCGACCTGTTCGACGTGCCGCCGATCGAAACGGCGGCCGCCTACGTCGCGCCCGCGCATGGCGCGCGACTGCGCAGCCGGCCCACGGTCGAGCATCCGCGCGAGCTCACCGGCGATCTGTTCGATCTGTCGCCCGGCGAAGCGGCCGCGTTCGGCGGCCTCGCGCATCCGCGCATCGGGCGCGCATGACGTACTCGCCGCGCATGTGCGGCGCGTGACGCGAAGCAGGATCGCTGAATGTGCGTGCAACGATACGCATGCATGTGGCCGCCATCGCCGCGTGCGCAAGAATTTGTTGCAATCTCGCCGTAGCGGATCGGCAAGCGTCGCGCGACAATCGCCACGAAGCGTGCCGCGCGGTCGCGCGTATGTCGACAGGCTGCTCGACGTCGTTCATGCCGCCGACATGCGCACCACGTACGGTGGTGCGTCGGCTTGCTTCACGCTGCAATCCTGAGGGAGAAGTGTCGATGTCGACCCACATCTGTTCGCGGGAAGCCCAGGCGGCTCAACGCTTCGTCGAAGCGACGCGCAACGTCGACCAGGCGTTTCGCGCCGTGCGCGGCGAAAGCGACGACGACGTCTCGTCGGCCGAATATGCGCGTGCGATGTCGCGCCTCGATCGCGCGCTCGACGAACTGGCGCGTGCGCAGGAGTGCTTCGATCGCGTGGTGAGCGCCGACGCGGCGCACGGCAACTGAACTCGATTCGCGGCTTCCACTTTCACTTCTGCTTATGCCGTGTCGCGCCGACCGGATGCTACGCGTAGCCGCCGTGCTGGAACGACGTCGCGAAGAACTGCATCTGGTAGCGGATCGCGTGCGCCCAGTAGTCCCATGTATGTCCGCCCGGACGCTCCGCATAGTCGTGCGGCACGCCGAGCGCGACGAGTCGTTGATGCAGCGTGCGGTTCGAGCCGACGAACGAGTCGTCGCGGCCGCAGTCGATCGTCAGGTCCAGATGCGCGCGGACGAACGCGCGCGCGTTTTCGACGATCGCGTTGCGGTTCCAGAATGACGGATGGCGGCCGGGGTCGCCGAATACGTGGTCGATGCCCGGTTCGTCCTCGCAGCAGCGCGGATCGACCGCGCCGCTGATGCTGCCGACCGCGCCGAAGGTGTCGGCCCGGTCGAGCGCGATGCGCAGCGCGCCGAAGCCGCCCATGCTGAGCCCGGTGATGGCGCGCGCGCCCTTGGTCGCGATCGTTCTGAAGTGCATGTCGACATACGACACGACTTCGTCGCCGACGAAGGTTTCGTAGCGGCTGCCCGAATCGAACGGGCTGTCGATGTACCAGCTTTCATGCCCGCCGTCGGGCATCACGAGGATCACGCGGTAGCGATCGGCCAACGCGGCGATGTGCGTGTTCGCGGTCCAGTCGGTGTGGTCGCCGCCGGAGCCGTGCAACAGGTAGACGACCGGAAAGCGCTCGACGCCGCGTTCCGGGCCGTGGCGCAGGCGTGCGTAGTCGTCGGGCAGCACGACGGTCGCCTTCAGCGTCTGGTTCATCGCGGCACTCGGAATCGCGACGACCCGCGCCTGATAAGCGAGGGCCGGGCCCGCGGCAGCGAGCAGCAGCAGTAGCCAGAACGCGCGGATCAGGTTCATGGAGCCTCGCATGTGTCGTTTCCGTTCGGCAGTCGGGCATCGGGAAAACCCTGTTTGGCGACTCTAGCAACCGTGCCTTTCAGCCAAATTTCGGCGAATCCTACGAGTTGTCAGGTGGCGGGCGCGCAGTCCGGCGGCCGCCGCGTCAGCCGAGACAGCGCGTCAGCGCCTCCCGGAACGCGGCGGGCCGCTCGGCCGGTATCAGGTGCCCGCAGCCGGCGATCGTTTCGAAGCCGGCACAGCGCGCGAGCGCCCAGTCCGGCACGTGCCAGCCCGCACGCTTACTCCTTGCCGGCACCCCTGGCTGCCTGTTCGATCAGCTTCGCGACTTCAGCGGGATGCGAGATGTAGGCGACGTGGCTCGACTTGAGTTCGATCGTCTTGCTGCCGGCGCGTTGCGTCATGAAGCGTTCGAGCTCGGGGTTGATCGCGCGGTCCGCGGTGGCGACCACCGCCCAGCTCGGTTTGGTCCGCCATGCGGCATGCGTGATCGGCACACCGAACGACTGCGCCGCCGGCGTCACTTGCGAGATCGCCATGAATTTCGCTTCGGCGGCCGGCACGTCGGCCGCGAAGTCGGCATGGAACGACGCTTCGTCGAAATACAAGTGGCCGTCTTCGGTCGCCTTGATCGCTTTTGTCGCGGGCGGCGTCTTCTTCGTCAGCTCGAGCGGGCTTTCGCCGGTGTCGGGCTGGAATGCCGCCACGTAGACGAGGCCCGCGACCTTGTCGTCGTTGCCGGCTTCGGTGATCACCGCACCGCCGTAGCTGTGGCCGACGAGGATGCTCGGGCCGTCCTGCGCGTCGACGACGCGCCGGGTTGCCTTCACGTCGTCGTCGAACGACGTTTCCGGCTGCTGCACGACGGAAACCTTGTAGCCATCACGCGTCAGGATGTTCGAGACGGCTTGCCAGCCCGAGCCGTCGGCGAAGTAGCCATGAACCAGCACGACGTTCTTGACGGGGGCGGCGACGGCCGCGTGCGAGCCGAGTGCGGCGGCGGTCAAGGCGAATGCCGCGGCGATCCGGCGGACTTGGGAAAAGCGCTTCATTTTCATTCTCCAGAAGGAAGACAGGGTGGGGAACCGTCGAATATCGACAGGCGTCTTGTTCTGTCGATGAATGCATCCTACTAGTAGGTAGGATAATCTTCAAGGAGAAATCGCGGCTGGAAAAGAGTATCTCAGGGAGGTAAACTATCCGTGTTTTTTCATCCGACTAGATGGTAGATAGATATGACGGTATCTGGGGACAGCACGGCGGCCCGCATTCTCGAAGCCGGGCGGCAACTGATCATGCGGCGCGGCTACAGCGGGTTCAGTTATGCCGACATCGCCGACGCGATTGACATCCGGAAGGCGAGCATTCACCACCACTTTCCGACGAAGGCGGATCTGGCGGTCGCCGTACTGCAGCAGTCGCAGGCGAAATTCGATGCCGACATGGCATTACTCGACGCGAGCGGTGCCGACGCGCTGGTGCAGATGCGCGCATACATCGGCTACTGGGAACGTTGCATCGCGGACGACAGCGCGCCGTTCTGCGTCGCCGGCATGCTCGGCGCGGAGTTGCCGGCGCTGCCCGACGAAGTCGCGCGAGCGGTGAGGGCGCATTTCGACGATCTTGCCGCATGGCTGGTGCGCGTGCTCGACACGGGGGTGAAAGATGGCGTGGTGCTGCCGGGCGTGTCGGTGCAGACCGAGGCCGCGACGTTCGTGTCGTTGGTCTATGGCGCGATGCTTGCCGCGCGGGCGTACGGCAATGCCGGGATGTTCAGGGACGTGACCGGTGGGGCGGTCGAGCGGCTCGCGGCGCCGCGCAACCGCGCGTGAGCCGCGTTCGCGTCGGCGGGTAGGGGCGGCGCCCGGCGCTCATGCGGAGCCGCCTGACGCCGCACGGCTTACGTGCGCTTGCCTGCCTCGGCTTGCGCGCTCAGCGTCGCTTTCAGCGCCTGCAGTTCGGCCGTGAATGCCGGGCTGAAGTCCTCGGCTTCCAACAGCGGGCGGATTTCGATGTCGGAGTCACCGGGCATCGGATTCGGGCAGCGCTTCACCCATTCGATCGCTTCTTCCATCGATTTCACACGCCACAGCCAGAAGCCGGCGACGAGTTCCTTCGTTTCGGCGAACGGGCCGTCGATGACGGTGCGGTTCTTGCCGGCAAAGTGGACGCGCTTGCCGCGCATGCTCGGGTGCAACCCGTCGGCGGCCAGCAGGATGCCGGCCTTCGCCAGCTCCTCGTTGAAGCGGCTCATCGCGGCGATCATTTCAGGGTCGGGCATCCGGCCGGATTCGGAATCGGCGGTGGCTTTGACGATTACCAGGACGCGCATTGCGGTTCCTCCTCGGTTCGCAACGTGGGGTCTGCGGGACGGCCATGTCGGAAGGCCGGCCCGTGCTTGCAATGGTACGACGGGCGACGCAACGCAAAATCGACATCGGCGTGAAAAAAAGCCGTTGCGCCGCTGACGGGCATGCTGGCCGACCCCCTCGTCAAAACTGGTATGCTGATCCTCACGACGTTCACGCGGAGGGTGCCATGGCTGCTAAAGAAGTCTCGAAGAAGAAATACCTGAAGATTCTGAACAAGCGTTTGCGTGCTGAGCCGGCAGCGCCGGACGGCGCGTCGTTCGTGTTTTTCCCGCTGGGTGCGAAAGCGAAGCATGCGACGGGCATCGTGTCCGGCGATGCGCGCAGCAAGCGCGAACTCGCAGTGATGGCCGCGGTCCAGCGCAAGGCGGCCGAAGAGTTCGTCGTCACCGGCGCCTGACCGGCCCCGTTTCCACCACGGTTTGTGCCGCCGCTTGCGTACGCTACGCGGTGGCGGTTTCGCAATACGCGATCACACCGGCGATCACGCGCGCAATGTCGTGCGTGATCGCCGGGCCGTGCATCGGCAGGATGATGTCGAGATCGAGCGCCTGGATGCGGCGCAGCGCGCTCGCCAGGTGCGCGAGCGACGGCAGGTAGTCCGAGCCCGTGATCGCGTCGAGGATCGCCGGCAGCGGGTCGTCGGTCTCCTCCCTGCCGAAGCGCATCAGGATATCCGACGACAGCAGTGCCTTGTACGCCGGCAGATACACGACCAGCGCGTCCCACTGATGCACGTGCTTCGTGAAGACCGGCACGACGTCGATGCCCGACAGCGTCGTCGGCTCGCCGTCCTTCAACGGAATCGCGCGTACGCCGAACACGTCGGCGAGCCCCCATGTACACATCGGATGTCCGTACGCGACGAGCGCCGGGTTGGCCGCGAGGAAGTCGGGCAGCGCGCCCATTTCGTCGGCCTCGAAGTGCGGGACGATCACGTTGCTGACCATCGACGGCGCGATGCCGACGGTGTCGAGCGCCGCGCTCAGTTGCGTGAAGTTGGAGCGCGTGCCCGTTTCGACGCACAGCACGTCGCCGTGCGACGATCGTACGAAGAACTGGCTGAAGCTCAGGTTCAGCGTGTCGACGTAGGACGTGGCGCGAAACAGGCCGTCGCGGACGGCGTCGATTCGGGAGGCGCTCATCGGGGATCCTCGCGCAGGGAAGGGGGCGGGCGCCGCGCCGCCCGCGCACCGCGCGTTGCGGTGCGGCAGACGGCGGCAGTCGATCTTCCGATCCAGTCTAGCAGCGCCGCTCCGGATCCGCGAACCGGGGCAACCCCGTGGCGCGCCGCGTCAGTTCTTCAGCTTGTAGCCGGTGCGGAACATCCACGCGACGATCGCGAGCAGGATCGCGAGGAACAGCGAGGTGGCCGCGAGGCTGATCCCCACGTGCACGTCGGCCAGCCCGTAGAACGACCAGCGGAAGCCGCTGATCAGATAGACGATCGGGTTGAACAGCGTGACGATGCGCCATGCGGGCGGCAGCATGTCGACCGAATAGAAGCTGCCGCCGAGGAACGTGAGCGGCGTGATGATCAGGAGCGGCACGAGCTGCAGCTTCTCGAAGCTGTCGGCCCAGATGCCGATCACGAAGCCGAACAGGCTGAAGGTGATCGACGTCAGCACGAGGAACAGCACCATCCAGAACGGATGCAGGATGTGCAGCGGTACGAACAGGCCGGCCGTCGCGAGGATGATCAACCCGAGCAGCAACGACTTCGACGCGGCCGCACCCACGTACGCGATCACGATCTCCCAGTACGACACGGGCGCGGACAATATCTCGTAGATCGTACCCGTGAAGCGCGGGAAGTAGATGCCGAACGATGCGTTCGAGATGCTCTGCGACAGCAGCGACAGCATCACGAGGCCAGGCACGATGAACGACCCGTAGCCGATCCCGTTCACGTCGCTGATGCGCGAGCCGATCGCCGAGCCGAACACGACGAAGTACAGCGACGTCGAGATCACCGGTGCGATGATGCTCTGCATCAGCGTGCGGCGCGTGCGGGCCATTTCGGCGCGGTAGATCGCGCGGATGCCGTGGAAATTCCAGTTCGCCATGTGCGTTAGGCCCCTTGTGTGCCGTTGCGGCGGTTGTCGATCAGGCTGACGAAAATGTCTTCGAGCGAGCTCTGCGTCGTATGCAGGTCGCGAAAGCCGATGCCGGCCGAGCCGAGCGCGTTGATCAGCTTCGCGATGCTCGCGTCGTCGCGCTGCGAGTCGTACGTGTAGACGAGCGCGGTGCCGTCGTCAGCGCGTTCGAGCCCGAACGCGGCGAGTTCGCCCGGCACGGTCGCGAGCGGATGCTCGAGCTGCACCGTCAACTGCTTCTTGCCGAGCTTGCGCATCAGCTCGCGTTTCTCTTCGACGAGCACGAGCTCGCCGCCGAGGATGATGCCGATCCGGTCGGCCATTTCCTCGGCTTCCTCGATGTAGTGCGTGGTCAGCAGGATCGTCACGCCGCTTTCGCGCAGCGAGTCGACCAGCTTCCACATGTCGCGGCGCAGCTCGACGTCGACGCCGGCCGTCGGTTCGTCGAGGAACAGGATGCGCGGCTCGTGCGACAGCGCCTTCGCGATCATCACGCGGCGCTTCATGCCGCCCGAGAGCGTCATCAGCTTGTTGTCGCGCTTTTCCCACAGCGACAGTGCCTTCAGCGTCTTCTCGATGTGCGCGGGATCGGGCGCCTTGCCGAACAGGCCGCGGCTGAACGACACGGTCGCCCAGACGGTTTCGAACGCGTCGGTCGTCAGCTCCTGCGGCACGAGGCCGATCATTTCGCGGGCGGCGCGGTATTGATCGCGGATGTCGTGCCCGCCGACCGTCACGCGGCCTTCGGTCGGCGTGACGATGCCGCAGATCGAGCCGATCAGCGTGGTCTTGCCCGCGCCGTTCGGCCCGAGCAGCGCGAAGATCTCGCCGGGGCGGATGTCGAGGGTCACGTGCTTCAGCGCCTGGAAGCCGGACGCGTAAGTCTTGGAGAGGTCGGAGACGGAAAGGATCGGTTGCATGCTCACGGATGGCACGGCCGGTCGGTTCGACGCTGCGCGCCGCGCGTGCCCGGCGCCGCCGCTGCGAAGCGGCCGGTGTCGGGCGCGGCATGGCGAACGGGCGTCATGTCGAACGGCGTTGTGGTGCGGGATCGCAGGACCGCCATATTAGCAATCGGAAGATGGAAATGCATTTCGACGCAAAGGACGTGCGACGCGGGTGCCGGATTTGCGGAAAATGTGTGCGAGTCATTCAATAAAGCGATGCTTTATTTGAATCGGGCGAACAATGCGTGCGGTTTTCGGGCAATCGGGCAATGATCGCGCTTGCGCGCGGCAGCGTGGCGCGCAGCAGGCCGACTGTGCCGCCCGAACGCCGTCGCGCCGTACCGGGACGGCGTGCGCCGCGCTCGCGATAATGCGTTCCTTTCACGTCCCGGAGCGAAGCGTATGTCTTTGATCGATTTCAAGTCCGTCGCGGCCGCGCAGGCCGTTGCATGGAAATCCACGATCGTCGGCGAAGTCGGGCCCGCCCGGATCAAGGTGCTGCGCATGGACGCGCAGCCGTACGAAGCGGAAGTGCACGACTACAACGAAGGGCTGCTGGTGCTCGACGGCAGGCTGATGCTCGAGGTCGACGCGAAGACGGTCGTCGTCGAGGCCGGGCAGATGTACCTCGCGGTCGCCGGCTTGCGCCACGCGGTGCTGCCGGGCAGTCACGGCACGCTCGCGATCATCGACGTGTGAGCTTGCGCCGCGGCATGCGTGCGGTCGCCGAAGGCCCGCACGCCGGGCCTTGCACGAGGTCGACCGCCGACATTCAAACGCGCGTTATACAGCTCGGGTATTTGTCTGAGCAAATAAATTGAAGGCTGTTTGAAAAACTGTCAAATACCATGCTCGCACTAGGATCGCGCGGTTCGGCACGTTTGGAACTCTGCATCCATTTACTTGTGCGTAGCGTCCGCTCATAGTCTCGACAAACGACGCATCACGATAACGAATCAAGCGTACGTACGGAGACCAATACATGAGACGCCTATCCGAGGGCCTTGTCGCATCGCCGTTTTCCTGCTTTTCGCCGGATGCGGGCACGACGTGCATCGCGTGCTGCCTGCGTCATCGCATCGCGTTGTCGCTGTAGCGACGCATCACATTCCATTTCGATTTCCCCGATGGCGCCGTGCCGCATGACGGCGGCGCCGGATAGCGCTTGCCTGCCGCGTCGGTCCTGATCGCATTCGCGTGACCGGCGACGCGGCGCGCATTGCGCGCATCGTCATGCGCCGCGCGTCGTCGCGACGGCGCGATACCAACCGGCGGGCCACGCAGCCCGTTCGGGCGAGACCTGTCTTACCTCACGAGGAGGGGTTGATGCTTTGCATTCCTGATTGGCGGAAGGCGATCCTGTCGTGCGCCGTGCTGGCGCTGCCGTTCGTTGCCGGTTGCGGCGGCGGCGACGATCCGGGCCCGATCAACGTGCCGCAGTGCTCGGGCAGCGCATGCGGGCCGAGCGGCGCGGAAACGACGCCGCCCGTCGTGACGAAGCTGTGCCCGGATTCGCTCGACTACACGACGACCTACACGGGGGGCGCCGGCAGCGGCGAATACGTGAAGGTGAAGTTCGACACGACGAAGCTCACCTACCAGATGCAGTTCATCGAATCGTCGGTGCCGACGTCGGCGGGGCAGGTCAACGACACGCGCGCGGGCCTGACGATCAGTGGCGCATTCCACCATCCGACCAATCTGCCGACCGCCGAGCAGAACCGCTGCGCGTTCGTGCTCGACAGCGGCGCGACGAGCGACGGCGCGTATGCGGTGACGATCAATCGCGCGGATCCGCCGATGCTGTTCGTCGGCAACGGGGTGGTCGGCGGCGGGATTCCGGGTGCGACGATCGCGTTCGCCGGTCTCGAGCCGTTCCCCGGCGTCGTGCTCGGCACCGTGCCGTCGCGCACCTTCGATTTCTATCCGTTCATCGGCTTCACCGACACCGAAACCGACTTCTCGAAGGTCGCCGGGAATTACAACGAACTCGGCATCCACCTGTCGCCGGTCGGCGGCAGCGCGCAGAGCAGCACGGGGGCGGTCGGCTGGCAACCCGACGTCGTCAACTGGAACCAGACGTTCAATGCCGACGGCTCGTGCACCATCACGGCAGGCAGCGACTACTCGTGCCAGACCACCGGAACGCCGTGGGCGTTGCGCAAGAACGCGGACGGTTCGTCCGACAACGTGTTCGTGAGCCATCCGCTGGCGAACGCGGGCGGCAGCCTCATCTATCCGTTCGCGGGGCAGGGCTCGGCGATCGTCATCGTCGCGCCGAGTCAGGCGAAGGGCATCATGATCGTCGGCAAGCTGAACGGCGTGCTGGTGCCGGTCGTGATTCGCGTGGGCTACACGCATATCGACGCGAGCAACCTGCTGGCGTCGGTCGCCGATGCCGAGGTCGGGATCTCGATGCTGTCGCGGACCACGGCCGTCGCGGCCAATTCGTTGAAGGGCGGTTTCATCGGCGCAACGAGCGCATCGGCGTGCGGTGTCGTGGCGCCCAGCACAGCGACGTTCGCGATCGCGACGGCGGGGCCGAGCTTCAACAACAACATCCCGCATCCGGATCTGCCCGGCACCTTCGACGGCACCTTCTTCCTGGCACAGGCCGGCAGTTGCAACGACGGTACCGCCGTATCGACGATGGCCGCGAACTACACGTCGACGCTGTTCCAGGGCGCCACCGCGGCGTTCATCGACCCGCAGACGTCGTCGGTCACGTCGCAGTTCGCGCTCGACTACACGCAGGCCACGCCCGGCAAGATCAAGGTCACGGCTTCGCAGGACTTCAACGCGAAGGGGGCGAACGGCAACGTGGCGATCTTCAGCAAGGGCGACACCGGCTGGCTCGTGACGGCCGGGAACATCTACGCGATGGTCGTCAACAACAACAAGGTCAACCCGTTCTTCACGGTCGGCGCGTTCGTCCAGTAACGGCGGCACACCGAACACGGAACACCGGCGGCGCACGCGTCGCCGCCGGCGAATCGAAATTCAAGAGGATTCCTATGAATGTGAAGCATTGGATGGCCGCGGCGTCGCTCGCGCCCGTGCTGGTCGCGTGCGGTGGCGACGGCGACCCACCGCCCGCGCCGGTGGTCCGGCTGTGCCCGCAGACGATCGACTACAACACGGTGTTCATCGGCGGATCCGGCTCGGGCGAGCTCGTGAAGGTGCAGCTCGACACGACGAAGATGACGTACCGGATGACCTACCTCGCATCGCCGGTGCCGACGACCACCGGCACGGTGCAGCCGACGCGCGACAAGGCACCGGCCAACGTTGTCGACGGCACGCTGGCCGACGAAACCGGCTTGCCGACCATGAAGCTGAACCAGTGCACGTTCCGGATGCAGAACGCGAGCCTCGACCCGAGCCGGCCGGCGCGCCTGTTCCTCGGTGAAGGCGTGCTGGGCGGCGCGATTCCGGGCGCGACGATCCAGTTCGACGGCGTGATCGGCGTGGGCAAGATTCCGAAGACGACGTTCCCGTACTACCCGTTCATCAGCTTTTCGTCGCTCGAAACCGATCTGACGAAGATCGCCGGCACGTACAACCAGCTCGGCTACCACCAGGTGCCGTCGCAGAACTTCCAGCCGGTGGCGCTCGACCAGCAGGTGACGATCAACGCGGACGGCAGCTACGTCGAGACCGACAACTTCGGCAAGAAGAACGGCGGGCAGCCGCTCGCATCGAGCGCGACCGTGAACCAGCCGTTCACGCTGCGCCCGGATGCGCCGGCGTTCCAGTCGCTGAACTACCAGCCGCAGATTCCGCCGACGCTCGCCGCGCTCGATCCGGCGAAGGCCGGCAAGGGCATGCTGATCGTCGGCAAGCTGCGTAACCAGCTCGTGCCGGTCTTCATCCGCACGGGTGCCGCGAACGCGGACCTCACGCAGGGGCCGCCGAGCGCGGACGACGAGTCGGGCATCTCGTTCCTGAGCCCGCAGACGGCCATCGCCCAAGGCTCGCAGAACGGCGAGTACACGGGTGTCGACAGCGCGTTCAACTACCGCGCGACCGCGCTCGTCGGTGCGCAGGCGACGCTGCTCGATCCGTTCAACGCGTCTCAGGCCGCGCTCACGCGCGCGCTGAACCTCGATTACACGCAGAAGGTGCCGGGCGTCGTGACGACCGTGCACGCGGACGCGGCGTCGGGGCCGGCGACCGGCAAATTCGTGTTCACGGGCGGCGTGTTCGGGTTCCTCGACATGGCTGATACGAGCAATCCGTACTTCACGGTCGGCGCGTTCGTGCAGTGATCACACGCGGATGGAGACACGGCGGCGTCGCGCATGGCTGCGCGGCGCTCCGAAAGAACGAGGGGGAGACTTCATGAAGAAGCTGATTGTCGCGGGTGTCGTCGCAGGCGTGTCGACGCTCGCATCGGCCCAGCAGGCGGGCGACAACGTCGCGACGCTGGGCTGGCTGCACATCATGCCGCAGGATTCGACCAACGGGCTGACGACGAATCTCGCGAGCATGCCGATCAACGGGCCGCTGCGGCTGCCCGGGTCGTTCACGTCGCCGGGCACCAGCCTGACGGTCAACAACGCCGATACGGTCGGCCTCACGCTCACGCACTTCTTCACCGACCATATCGCGGTGACGTCGGTGCTCGGCGTGCCGCCCGAGTTCACGCTGACCGGGCACGGCGTGATCCGGCCGCCGGGCCCGGCCGGTTCGCTCGGCAGCGTCAACATGGACAATCCGTCGAACCAGCCAGCCGTGAAGAATGCGCGGCAATGGAGCCCGACGATCATTCTTCAGTACTACTTCAATGCACCGACCGCGAAGTTCCGTCCGTTCGTCGGGATCGGCGTGGCCTACAGCTGGTTCAGCAACATCGAACTGAACGGCAACTTCGCGAAGGACATCAACGAGAACCTCGGCAGCGTGCTCGCGGCCGGCGCCGGCAAGCCGGGGCCGACGTCGGTGGAGGGCAAGGCATCGTCGTCGTTCACGCCGGTCTACAACGTCGGCGCGAGCTATGCGATCGACAAGCACTGGGGGTTGACGGCGACGCTGACCTACATGCCGCTGAAGACGTACTCGTCGCTCGTGATCAAGGCCGCCGACGGTTCGACGCTCGCGACCACGCGCACGCGGCTGAAGGCCGATCCGCTGATCACGTTCGTCGGGATCTCCTACAAGTTCTGAGTCGTCCGGCGTGCGTTGCGCACGCCGGCGGCTTCCTGCGACCGAGCGGCCGGGCCGATCCGGCCGGGGTGTCGCGTTCCTGGCGGCATGCCGCCATTTGTGAAGAGAGAGGGGGCAGTTCAAATGAGCATTCGCAAAATCGTATCGCTTGTTGCTGCAGTGGCATTCACCGCGGTTTCGGCCGCGCCTGCTTTCGCCGTGACCGTCTCGCGTGCCGACGGGCAGGCCATGAACCCGAACGGGGAGCCGTTCTCCGCGACGGGCCTCACGGTCCTGGCCAAGGGCTCGATCAATGCGACCTGCAACGCGACGTTCAACGGCACGATCTCCTCGACGGGCATCGTCAACATCACGTCGACGACGTTTACCGGCGCCGCGACGTGCGGCCTGATCAGCGGCAGCGCGACCAGCGCATCGCCGTGGACGGGCCAGGCCGACAGCACGACGCAACTGTCGATCAACAACGCGAAGGTGACCGTTTCGCTGCTCGGCGCCTGCGGGCCGAGCAAGGTCGTGACGACGTGGAGCGATCCGAACTCGTCGCTGACGTTCAACAACGCGGTGTTGACGCCGGACTGCACGGTCAGCGGCACGGTCGCCACGTCGCCGAAGTTCCACGTGCAGTAAGCGTCGCGCGATCGAGACCGGGCGCCCGCCAGGGATGAGGGCCGTGCAACGATGCGCGGCGGGTGTTCCGGTTTCGCGATGCATTCGTGTCGTCGCGCGTATCGGCGTGACGACCGGCCGGCCGCCTGCTTCGCGATCCGGATGCGGGCGGCCATGCAGGGGCCGGTGCGATGCACCGTGCCGCCCGCTTCGAACGACATAAAACAATCATTCCGGACCACCCATGCTCACCGATCCAGCGAAGTATGGCGATGCCCGCGCTGCGACGCCCGACCGGCTGCGCACGGCCGCGTGGCTGCAATACCTGATCGAACACCTGAACGAAGCGGCGTGCGTGGCGACCGACGACGTCGGCGCGACGGCCGCCACGCCGACGCACGCGGAACGCGTGCGTGCCGGCGCGAACCTGTCGCATGAAGCGATCGCCGTCCTGCACGAACTCGCGCCGTGGATTGCAACGGACGGCGGCGGTTGCGCGTGCGATGCGACCGATGCGTGCATGCACGTTCCCGACGCGCGGCAGCTCGCGCACGCGGAACGGTGCTGCCCCGGATCGCGCGCGGCATTCGATGCGGCGCATGGGTTCATCGATGCGTGGGCCTTCGACGATCCGAACGACGGCTGGGCCGCGCTCGAGCGGATTGCCGGCGGCGTCGGACCCGGCAGCGACGAAGTCGGCGGACACGAAATGCGGGAGCGACTCGCGAACGGCGAGGCACCGCCGCCTGCGAAGAACCTGAGAGAACGACATGCGGCCGTCGCGGCGGCCTGCGTGGAGCCATCGGCCGGGCCAGGGGCCGTCATCGACGCGATCGTGCTGCGCGTCTGCGGGCCGCGCGACGACGCAGCGCGCATCGACGAGATGGCCGCACTCGCGATGTTCTGCGCGGAGCTTGCCGCCGGCAAGGGGATGTCCTTCACCGCGTACGGCGGTCGGCACAATCTGGTTGCGCGCGCGATTCGTGAGCGACGCACCGATCTCGCGTCGGTCGATGGACTGCTCGCGGCGGTGTCCGTGTGCCGGCTCGACCGGCTCGTCGGCGCGGGCAGTTTCTGGGCGTATTACCTGCTGGCGGGCATCGTGATCGCGGCGCCGGGCATGGTGCGCGAGTTCGCGCGCCGCTTTCATGGCGACGCGTGGCAGGCGTGGCTCGATGAAGCGCTCGCGTGGCCGGCGGTCGGCCGCTTCGGGATGAAGGAGGATGTTGCGTTCGAGCGCCTGAGCGGCGCGATGAGCCTGACGTCGCGATCGAATCCGATCGTGCGCGCGAAACGCGTGCGGCCGAGGGGGGCTGCGATCACGCGCTTCAGTACGGGTGGCGACAGCAGCTAATGAAATGAAAAGCGGCTCGCGGCGAGAACGCCACGAGCCGTGCAGGTTGATGCTGCGCCCCGGGGAGGGCGCTTGCGCGGTTACGCCGTCTCCGGCTGCCGCACCGCCTTCGCGATATTGCGCGCCATCGCGCCGTTTGCGACGAAGTAAGGCACGTCCACCCGCGCCAGCGGCGTGCGACCGCGAATCTTGTCCGCGATTTTCTCCGCGATCATGATCGTCGGCGCGTTCAGGTTGCCGGTCGTGATGATCGGCATGATCGATGCATCGACCACACGCAGCCCTTCGAGCCCGTGCACGCGGCCTTCCTCGTCGACCACGGCCATGTCGTCGTAACCCATCTTGCACGAGCACGACGGATGGAACGCGGTTTCCGCGCGGGCCCGCACGAACGCGTCGAGTTCCTTGTCGGTCTTGCAGTCGGCACCCGGGTTCAGCTCGCGGCCGCGATAGCGGTCGAGCGCGGGCTGCCGCATGATCTCGCGCGTCGCGCGGATCGCATCGCGGAACTCGCGCCAGTCGAGCGATTCGGCCATGTAGTTGAACAGGATGCTCGGGTGATCGTTCGGATCGCGCGAACGCAGCTTCACGCGGCCGCGGCTTGGCGAACGCATCGAGCCGACGTGCGCCTGGAAGCCGTGCATCTCGATCGCGTTCGAGCCGTTGTAGTTGATCGCGACGGGCAGGAAGTGATACTGGATGTTCGGCCACAGATCGTCGTCGCGCGTGCGGATGAAGCCGCCCGCCTCGAAGTGGTTGGTCGCGCCGAGGCCGGTGCCGTTCAGCATCCATTCGAGGCCGATCTTCGGCTGGTTCCACCACTTGAGCGCCGGATACAGCGACACCGGCTCCTTGCACTCGTACTGGATGTACATCTCCAGGTGATCCTGCAGGTTCTGGCCGACGCCGGGCAGATCGAGCACGACGGGGATGTCGAGTTCCTTCAGCCACGCGCCGGGGCCGACGCCCGAGCGCTGCAGCAACTGCGGCGACGCGATCGCGCCGCTGCACACGAGCACTTCGCGGCGCGCATGCGCGGTCGCGCGCTCGCTGCCGCGCAGGTACGTGACGCCCGATGCGCGCTTGCCGTCGAACAGGATGCGGTCGGCGAGCGCATGCGTGACGATCTCGAGGTTCGGCCGCACCTTCGCCTGGTCGAGGTAGCCGCGCGCGGTGCTCGCGCGGCGGCCCTTCGGCGTGACGGTGCGGTCCATCGGGCCGAAGCCTTCCTGCTGATAGCCGTTCAGGTCGTCGGTGCGCGGATAGCCGGCCTGCACGCCCGCATCCACCATCGCCTCGAACAGCGGGTTCACGCCCGGCTTGCTGGTCGTGACCGACACGGGGCCGTCGCCGCCGTGATAGTCGTTCGGGCCGACGTCGCGCGTCTCGGCCTTCTTGAAGTACGGCAGGCAGTCGAGATACGTCCAGTTCTCGAGCCCCTTGTGCGTCGACCAGTTGTCGTAGTCGAGCGCGTTGCCGCGGATGTAGCACATCCCGTTGATCAGCGACGAGCCGCCGAGCCCCTTGCCGCGGCCGCATTCCATCCGGCGGTTGTCCATGTGCGGCTCGGGGTCGGTCTCGTAGGCCCAGTTGTAGCGACGGCCCTGCAGCGGATAGGCGAGTGCCGCCGGCATCTGCGTACGGAAGTCGAAGCGGTAGTCGGGGCCGCCCGCTTCGAGCAGCAGCACCGTGACGTTCGGATCTTCCGTCAGGCGCGTCGCGAGCACGTTGCCCGCGGAACCGGCGCCGCAGATGATGTAGTCGTATTCGCGTGTCGTCATGACGGTGTATCTCCTGTCGTTCTCAAAACACCGGGTTGTAGCGGCCGAGCTCGACCTGTACCGATTTGATTCGAGTGTAGTGTTCGAGCGTCGTGATGCCGTTCTCGCGTCCGACACCGGATTGCTTGTATCCGCCAACCGGCATCTCGGCCGGCGATTCGCCCCACGTGTTGATCCAGCAGATGCCGGCTTCGAGGCGGTGGATCGTGCGATGCGCGCGCGACAGGTTTTCGGTCACGACGCCGGCCGCGAGGCCGTAGTGCGTTTCGTTCGCGCGGGCAATCACTTCGTCCTCCGATTCAAAATCGAGGATGCTCATCACCGGCCCGAAAATTTCTTCGCGGACGATCTTCATGTCGTCGCGGCAGTCGCCGAACACGGTCGGTGCGACGTACTGGCCGTTGCCGAAGTGGCCGTCGGTCAGGCGCGTGCCGCCCGCGAGCAGCTTCGCGCCTTCGGCCTTGCCGCTCTCGATGAAGCCGAGCACCTTGTCGAGCTGCGCGGCCGACACGAGCGGCCCGAAGTTGGTGTCGGCATCGGTCGGCTTGCCGACGCGAATGCGCTTCACGCGTTCGAGCACCTTCTGCGTGAATGCGTCCTTGACCGAGCGGTGCACGAACACGCGCGTGCCGTTGGTGCAGACCTGGCCCGAGCTGAAGAAGTTGGCGGTGACCGCGATGTCGGCGGCGCGGTCGAGATCGGCGTCCTCGAACACGATCAGCGGCGACTTGCCGCCGAGCTCCATCGTCACTTCCTTCAGCGACGATGCGCCTGCGAGCGACATCACCTTCTTGCCGGTCTCGACGCCGCCGGTGAACGACACCTTCGCGATGTCCGGATGGCCCGTCAGCAGCGCGCCGACCGAACCGTCGCCCTGCACGACGTTGAACACGCCGGCCGGCACGCCGGCTTCCGTATAGATTTCAGCGAGCTTCAGCGCGGTGAGCGGCGTGACTTCGCTCGGCTTGAACACCATCGCATTGCCGGCCGCGAGCGCGGGCGCCGTCTTCCAGCATGCGATCTGGATCGGGTAGTTCCATGCACCGATACCCGCGCACACGCCGAGCGGCTCGCGGCGCGTATAGACGAACGACTCGGCGCGCAGTGGCACCTGCAGCCCCTCGATCGCGGTCGCGAGGCCCGCGTAGTACTCGATCACGTCCGCACCGGTGACGATGTCGACCGCGAGCGTCTCGCCGATCGGCTTGCCGGTGTCGCGCGTCTCGATCGCCGCGAGTTCGTCGTTGCGTTCGCGCAGCAGGTCGACCGCGCGGCGCAGGATCCGCGAGCGCTGCATCGCGGTCATCGCGGCCCATTCACGCTGGCCTTCCTGCGCCGATGCGACCGCGCGGTCGACGTCGGCCGCGCTCGCCTGCTGCACCTGCGCGAGCAGTTCGCCCGTGGCGGGATCGAAGGTATCGAAAGTCTTGCCGCTGGTGGCGTCGACGTAACCGCCGCCGATGTAGAGGCGCTGCAAACCGTATACGGACATGAGGATCTCCTTGAGGGCGACTGCGCGACGCGTCAGTCCGACGCGAGCAGCAGGTCGATGTAATTGTGGGCGAGCTTCAGTGCAGCCCGTGTGTCGATGGGGCCGCCGGCGAGCGCGCCGCGCAGCCACAGGCCGTCGATCAGCGCGGCGAGGCCGCTGGCGGCTTCCCGCGCCTTCGCGCGCGGCAACGCCTTCGCGAATTCCGCGCACAGATTCGAATGGAGGCGCCGCGTGTTGACGTGCTGCAGGCGCTTGAGCATCGCGTCGTGCATGCTCTGCGACCAGAACGCGAGCCAGGTCTTCATTACGGGCGCGCTGACCTGCGTGTCGTCGAAGTTCGCCGCGACGATCGCGCGCAGCCGGGAACGCGGGTCCTTGCGTGCCGCGACGCGGCGGCGCGTGGTAGCCGCCCACAGATCGCGCAGCACGTGCCGCATCGTGGCTTCGAGCAGGCCGTCCTTGTCGCCGAAGTAATGGCTGACGATACCCGTCGAGATGTTCGCGCGCTGCGCGACCGATGCGAGTGTCGTGCCGGGCAGGCCGGCCTCGTCGATCGAGCGCAGCGTCGCGTCGATCAACTGCGCGCGACGAATCTCCCGCATTCCGACTTTCGGCATCGCGACTCCCTTCGCCCGGACGGGCCGTTCCTGGAAGTCGAGAGCTTAGCGGTTTTTTATTGAACGTTCAATCAACAAAAAAATCGGGGTCCGACGGGAAATCGTGTGATCGGCTTGAGGGGCAGATACCGCTGCGACGATTGTGCAGGTGCGGAAAAACGAATTGAAAGGAGGTTAAATAAATTGAAGTTTGTTTAAAACGAATTCCGAAAAGATGACGCAATGGTTGGGAAAGTTTCCTGATTCGATTTATTACACGTCGAAAGAATGTCGAGCTATGTGAGATTTTCGAAAATCAGAAAATTCTGATCTCGCATACCGTCATAGGGAATTTCATGGAATTCGTTTCAATCAATCGATTCAAACCGCATATCGCGTTGAATGTAAAGGGAATGTTGTGAATTTGAGATCGTTTGTCGGCTTGGTCGCAAACGATTGCCGTCAACCCGTAATCGATTCCGTCTACCATAAAAAATGACAAAAATATTTGAATCTGGCGTATTTCCAGATGGAGTAGAGGGGATCGTTGGAATGACTTGAGTAAGTAATATTGCCCGTATTAGTATGGCGCCGAACCAAAAGGAATGAATCGGCGCCGCGGGTTTTTCCCGCGGTGCGTCGGCAATGGGCGCGGCCAACGACCGCGACAGGGCCGGTGCCCGCCATTGCGCACCTGCAGCATGCCGCGACGCCGAGACGCCGCATCCACCGGAGAACGACGATGCCGACCGAAAAACACGTGGTCCCGCTACCGAATGGTCTGAAGGTCTACGTCGAACGGAACGTGTTCGATCCGTCGTTCGACACGGCGATGCTCGTCAACGGCGCGCTCGCAACGACCGCATCGTTCGGGCAGACCGTCCAGTATCTCGGCGAGCGGATGAACACGATCTGCTTCGACCTGCCGTATGCGGGGCAGTCGCGCCAGCACAACCCCGGCTGCTTCATCCTGACCAAGGACGACGAGGCCGCGATCCTCCAGCATCTGGTCGAGCGCTTCGCGCCGGCGTTCCTCGTATCGGTGTCGTGGGGCGGCGTCGCGTCGCTGTTCGCGCTCGCGCGCGGGTGCCCGAGCGTGCGGCGCGCGGCGATCTGCTCGTTCTCGCCGTTCCTGAACGACGCGATGGTCGACTACGTGACGCGCGCACGCGACCACATCGCCGCGGGCGAGAACCTGAAGGCCGCGCAGTTGCTGAACGATACGGTCGGCCGCTACCTGCCGCGCATCATGAAGCTGTACAACTACCGTTATCTGACGCGCCTGCCGCGCGACGAGCAGGACCAGGTCGCGTTCCACGTCGACCAGATCCTGTCGCTGCAGCCGGAGCGCTACCTGAGCGAGTTCTCGAACATCGGCTGCGAGCTGCTGTTCCTGAACGGCGAGCGCGACGAATATACGACGCCTGCCGATGTCCGCCAGCTCGCCGCGCACGTGCCGCGCGCGCGCTTCGCGACGATTCCCGACGCCGGCCATTTCCTCGACATCGAAGGCCGCGCGCAGCGCGAAACCACGCGCGCGGCGCTGCTCGACTTCTTCTGCGACACGCCGCCCGTCGCCGCGGGCATCGCGCTCGGCGCCGCGCACGCATGTGTGTCCGCGCCGATGCCGGCGATGTCGTCGTGATCCAGCACATTGCGCACCGGCCGCACCGGGCGCATCCGAATTCTTCTCCACACGAGGCAGGCCAGCCGTGAATATCGTTCAGACTATCGCCATCGTCGTTCCGTGGGCCGCGTGGCTCGCCTATTGGATCATGACGTCCCAGGCCGTGAAGACGACCGTGCGCAAGGAGGCGTCGCGCTCGCGCACGCTGCAGTCGATTCCGATGATCGTCGGCGGCGCGCTGATCATCCTGCCCGATCCGTCGTGGCAGGCACTCGTGCCCGACTGGCAGCGCTTCGGCCTGCAGGCGCAATGCGGGCTCGCGGTGCTCGTCGCGGGGCTGCTGTTCTCCGTGTGGGCGCGGCTGCATCTCGGCACGAACTGGAGCGTGTCCGTCACGCTGAAGGAAAACCACGAACTCGTCCGCACCGGCCCGTACGGCCTCGTGCGCCATCCGATCTACACCGGCTGCCTGATCGCGCTGGTCGGCGCCGCGCTGATCGGCGGCGAGTGGCGCGGCGCGCTCGGCGTCGTGCTCGTGTTCGCATCGCTCGCGTACAAGGTGCGCGTCGAGGAGAGCTGGCTCACCGGTCATTTCGGGCCGGCGTACACGCAGTATCGCCGCGAGGTCGCGGCGCTGATCCCCGGCTTCTACTGACCCCCGCGAGGCGCGCGATGGCGAAGGTGATCGTGACCGCGATCGGCTCGGCGGGCGACGTGCATCCGCTGCTCGGCGTCGCGCGTGCGCTCGCGCTGCGCGGCCACGACGTCGTGTTCTGCACGCATCCGCCGTTCGCGGCGGCCGCGCGCCGCTGCGGCTTCACGTTCGTGCCGGTCGGCACGAGGGCCGAGTACGAGGCCGCGATGGCGAACCCGGCGCTGTGGAATCCGCGCACGTCGTTCCGCACGCTGTGGCAGGTGATCGCGCCGGTGCTGCGCCCGCATTACGACACGCTGCGCGCGCTGACCGATCGCGACACCGTGCTGGTCGGCACGTTGTGGGCGTTTTCCGCGCGCTTCATGCAGGAGTTGCACGGCACGCCGTATGTGTCGGTGCAGGTGTCGCCGTCGACGCTGCTGTCCGCGCACGTGCCGCCGACGCATCCGCGCCTGACGATTCCCGCGCGCTGGCCGCTGCCGGTGAAGGCGGCGCTGATGACGCTGATCGAGCGACAGGTGCTCGACCGCGTGTGCGGGCCGGCGCTCAACGCGGTGCGCCGAGACCTCGGGCTTGCGCCCGCGCGGCGCGTGCTCGGACGCTGGCTGCATTCGACCGACGGCGTGCTGTGCCTGTTTCCCGACTGGTTCGCCCCGGCGCAGCGCGACTGGCCTGCTGGCGTTCTGCAAAGCGGCTTTCCGTTGTTCAACGACATCGCGACACCCGACGACGATCGCGCGCTCGACGCGTTTCTTGCCGCCGGCGAGCCGCCCGTGGTCTTCACTGCAGGGTCGACGCTGGTCGATCACGCCGCATATGCACGCGCGGTCGCGGGCGCGCTGCATGCCACCGACGCGCGCGGCATCCTGCTGAGCCCGCACGATGCGGCACCGGACGGCGACCGGCTGCTGGTGCGCCGTTTCGTGCCGATGCGCACGCTGCTGCCGCGTTGTCGCGCGCTCGTGCATCACGGCGGGATCGGCACCGCGGCGCTCGCGTTCGAAGCCGGAATTCCGCAGGTCGTGACGCCGTTCGCGCACGATCAGTTCGACAACGCGCAGCGCGTCGCGGCCAGCGGCGCCGGCGTGCGCGTCGACGGTGCGGTCGACGGCGTGCGTCTCGGTGCGGCGCTCGCGCGCGTGCTGGATGAACCCGAATTCTCCGTGCATGCCGAACGCACGCGTGCGTTGATCCACGCGGCGCCGGACGGCTGCGAAACGGCCGCCGATTACATCGAGCGCTTCGCGCCGAGCCACGAGCGCGCGATCTCGCGGCCCGTTGTCGCGATGGCGGGCACATGAGCACGGCATCGCCGCTCCGGGACACACCCGCCGCCTTCGACGCGAGCGAACCCGCATCAGCTGCGTCGCCGGTGCGCGGCGCGCGGCTCGCGCTGCTGACGTTCGCGCTGTCGCTCGCGACCTTCATCGAAGTGCTCGACTCGACCGTCACCAACGTCGCGGTGCCCGCGATCTCGGGCAGTCTCGGCGTCTCGAACAGCCAGGGCACGTGGGTGATCAGTTCGTATTCGGTCGCGGCCGCGATCGCGGTGCCGCTGACCGGATGGCTCGCGCGGCGCGTCGGCGAGCTGCGGTTGTTCGTCGGCGCGGTGCTGCTGTTCACGCTGACGTCGCTGCTGTGCGGCCTCGCGCGCGACCTGCACGTGCTGGTCGTCTGCCGCGCGCTCCAGGGGCTGTGCTCGGGGCCGATGGTGCCGTTGTCGCAGACGATCCTGCTGCGCACGTTCCCACCGGACAAGCGCACCGTCGCGCTCGCGCTATGGGCGATGACGGTGCTGCTCGCGCCGATCTTCGGGCCGGTGGTCGGCGGCTGGATCGTCGACAGCTTCTCGTGGCCGTGGATCTTCCTGATCAATTTGCCGATCGGGCTGTTCTCGTTCGCGGTCTGCACCGCGATGCTGCGCCCCGACGCGCAGCGCGGCGCGGCCGGCCCGATCGACGTGCCGGGCATCGTGCTGCTCGTGATCGGCGTCGGTTCGCTGCAGGCAATGCTCGATCTCGGTCACGACAAGGGCTGGTTCGATTCGCCGCTGATCGTCACGCTCGCGGTGGTCGCGGGGCTCGCGATCGTGTCGCTGCTGATCTGGGAGGCGGGCGAGGCCCATCCGGTCGTCGACCTGAGCCTGTTTCGCGACCGCACGTTCTCGTTCTGTGTCCTGATCATCTCGCTCGGGATGATGAGTTTCTCGGTGGTGGGCGTCGTGTTCCCGCTGTGGATGCAGGCGGTGATGGGTTACAACGCGTTCCACGCGGGGCTCGCCACTGCGTCGCTCGGCGTGCTCGCGCTCGTGTTCTCGATTCTCGTCGGCCTGCACGCGCACCGCTTCGACGCGCGCGTGCTCGCGACCTTCGGCTTCCTCGTGTTCGCGGCCGTGCTCGCATGGGACGCGCATTTCACGCTGAAGATGACGTTCGCGCAGATCGCCGCGCCCGGGCTGATCCAGGGGATCGGGCTGCCGTGTTTCTTCATTCCGCTGACCGCCGCGACGCTGTCGCGCATTCCGGACGACCGGCTCGCGGCCGCGTCGAGCCTGTCGAACTTCCTGCGCACGCTGTCGGCCGCATTCGGCACCGCGATGAGCGTGACGTTATGGGACAACCGTGCGACCTATCACTACGACGTCGTGTCGCAATCGGTCACGCACGCATCGGCGAACACGCAGCGCTTCGTGCACACGCTGAACGCGATGGGCGTGGACGGCGCGCGCGAGCTATCCACGCTGCACCAGGTCGTGATGCAGCAGGCGTACATGATGGCGACGGGCGACATGTTCTGGATGGCGAGCATGACCTGCCTCGTGCTCGCCGCGATGATGTGGCTCACGCGGCCGAAGCGCGGCGCGGCGGCTTCGTTCGGACATTGAGGAAAGCGACATGACGACACTCGGCGCACTCGTGATCCTGTATCACCCGACCGACGCGCAGCTCGCGGCGCTCGGCGCGTGGCGGCATGCGTGCGACGCGCTGCTCGTCGTCGACAACACGCCGCAGCCGGACGCACGCGCAAGCGAAGCATGCGCGCGCGACGGCATCGCGCTGCTGCATCACGGCAATCGCGGCGGAATCGCGGGCGCATACAACGCTGGGCTCGCGGCGCTGTTTCGCGACAACGTCGATGCGGTCGCGTTGTTCGATCAGGATTCGTCGGTGCCGGCCGATTACTTCGCGACGATGCGCGACGCGTGCGCGGGGCTCGCGGGGCGCGCGTTCCTCGCCGGCCCGCGCATCTTCGACGAGAACGCGCGCAGCTTCCTGCCCGAGCTGGCGACCAACGGGATCGCATTGCGCCGGCTGCGCGTCGATCCCGACGCGCAGTTGCAGCGCTGCGCGTTCCTGATCTCGTCGGGCTGCGTCGTGTCGCGCGCCGCGTTCGACATGCTCGGCCGCTTCGACGAGACGCTGTTCATCGATCACGTCGACACCGAGTACAGCTTCCGCGCGCTCGCGCGCAACGTGCCGCTCTACGTCGTGCCGTCGCTGGTGCTGCCGCACCGGATCGGCGCGAAACGGCGTCACGCGTTCGGCCCTTTCGAAATGACGTCGATGAATCACTCGTGGCAACGGCGCTACTACAGCGCGCGCAATGCGGTGCAGCTCGGGATGCAGTACGGGTTGCGCTTTCCGGTGGCGATCGTGCCGAACCTGCTGACCGTGTGGCAGGTCGTGCAGATCGCGCTCGTCGAGCGCGACAAGCGCGACAAGCTCGCCGGCATCCTGTTCGGTATCGCGGACGGCCTGTTCGGCCGGCTCGGTCCGCTCGAGCGCACGCGGCCGCGTCTGGCCGCACGGGCGCAGCGCGTCCAGCAAGGATGAGGGAAGCGATGCGGCGTGTGAAAGAAAATGCGGCAGAGCGGGCGCGTAGCGTGAAGGGCGGTGCGTTGATCGGAGCCGCGGCGGTGGCGATGGCATTGGGCGGATGCGTGCCGACGGGCTTCCTGCCGTCGCTGTCGTTGCACGCGCCGGCCGACGATGCGCTCGCGCGCACGGCCGGCCCCGGCGTGGACGGTGCATGGCCCGCACCCGACTGGGTGAAGCAGCTGCAGGACCCGCAGCTCGACGCGCTGGTCGCCGAGGCATCGCAAAACAACCCCGACCTGCAGGTCGCGCAGGCGCGGCTGCGGATCGCGCAGGCGCAGCTTCAGCAGTTCGATTCGCTGACGGGGCTGACGGGCACGGCCGGCGCAACGGTCAGCCGCGCGCGGATGCCGAAGCCGGGCGACGACGTCGCCAACGTGTCGGTCGGCGGCTATCGCGTGCCGGTCGAGATATTTGGCGATCCGAACGTATCGCCGTCGTCGGTGTTCGTCGGGCTCAACTACCAGCTCGACCTGTGGGGCAAGAACCGCGCGGCGACGAAGAGCCTGATGTCGCTGCGTGAAGCGGCGCGGGTCGAAGCCGAGCAGGTGCGGCTCACGCTGGCGGTCGCGATCGTCACCGTGTACTGCCAGCTCGACCAGGCGTACGCGACGCAAGATCTGTTGCAGCAGAAGCTGAAGGTCAGTCAGCGCGTGACGACCGTGCTGCGCGAGCGTACCGCGCGCGGGCTCGACAACGCGTACGACGCGAGCGACGCATCGATCAAGCGCAGCAAGCTGCTCGCGCAGATCGCGCTGAACGACGAGCAGATCAAGCTCGCGCAACTGCAGCTCGGGGTGCTGTCGGGCCGCGGCCCGGAGCGCGGGCTCGCGCTGCAACGGCCACGCGTCGGCGCATTGGCCGGCGGCGCGCTGCCCGCGCGGCTGCCGGCCGATCTGCTGGGCCGTCGGCCCGACATCGTCGCCGCGCGGCTGCGTGTCGAAGCCGCGTTCGCGAATGCCGATTCGACGCGCGCGCAGTTCTATCCGGACGTGAACCTCGTCGCGCTCGGCGGCGTGTTCGCGCTGACGCCCGCGTCGCTGTTCTCGCGCGACGCGCTCGGCGCGTCCGTCGGCCCGGCGATCTCGCTGCCGGTGTTCGATCGCGGCCGGCTGAAGGCGAAGCTCGGCGCGGACGTCGCGCAGGCCGACGTCGCGATCGGGCTGTACAACAAGACCGTCGACGACGCGCTTGGTCAGGTCGCGCAGATCGTCACGTCTCTTCGTACGTCGCAGACGCTCGTCGCGCAGCAGCAGGATGCGGTCGCGGCCGCGCAAAAGATCGTGGAGATTGCGACCGACCGTCACCGGCGCGGTGTGCTGATGCAGAAGGACGTGGATGTCGCGGATCTCACGCTGATCGACGAGCGCGCGCAGATGATCGCGTTGCTCGGCCGGCAGCGGACGCTGCGTGTCGGATTGATCGGCGCGCTGGGCGGCGGGTTCGACGCGGGCGCGACGGTTGCGCAGGCGCCGACCGGGCATCGGGCGCGTGGCGAGGCGGCGAAGCGTGGCCCTTCGCCCGCCGCCGCGACCGCGAGCCAGTCGGTGCCGGGGCCGTCGGCCGATGCGCGTGCGCAGAGCGTGGCCGCCCCGCAGGTCGTCGCTGCATCGAATGCGGCGGCTGCACGACGCGACGACGCGGCACGCACGCCGGCCATCGGCGCCACGCCTCGCGGCGCTTCCGTTTCCTCTCGCACGGCGGCGGCGAATCCAGCGCCGATCCCGCTATTCCAGCATGACCGCCTGATCGTTACGCAAAGCGACTGATGCACCACGACAACCTTCATACCGCCGCGCAGCCGGCTGCCCTGAACGATCCCGCACTCGACGCGCGCCGGGCGACGCGCCGCAAGCGCTTCATGCTGTTCTTCGCGGTCGTGCTGCTGGCCGCGCTCGTCTGGATCGCGTTCTGGCTGTTGCGCGACCGCTATGACGAAGACACCGACGACGCGTATGTCGCGGGCAGCATCGTGCAGGTTGCCGCGCAGATTCCGGGCGCGGTGACCGACGTGCTGGTCGCCGATACGCAGACCGTGCGCGCCGGGCAGACGCTGGCGAGGCTCGACGACACCGAGGCGTCCGTCGCGTTCGCGCAGGCGAAGGCGCAACTCGTGCAGGCCGTGCGGCAGGTCGCGAACGCGAAGATCTCGAACACGATGTACGTCGAAGCCGTGAACGCGCGCCAGGCCGACCTGTCGCTCGCGCAGCGCGCGCTCGCCGCGCGTTCGGGCGCGTCGGTCGAGATCGTCGCGCCCGAGGAACTGGCGCGCGCGCGTGCGGCGGTCGCCGGTGCGCAGGCCAATCTCGCGGCCGCACAGGCGCAGCTCGATGCGGCGCGCGCGCTCGGCACCAGATTGCCCGTCGACGAAAGCCCGTCCGTCGTGCAGGCGGCCGCGCAGTTCAAGCTCGCGTACCGGAACCTGAAGCGCACGACGATCGTCGCGCCGGTCGACGGCACGATCGGCCAGCGTTCGGTGCAGGTCGGCCAGCAGGTCGGGCCCGGCGTGCCGCTGATGTCGATCGTGCAGCTCAATCGGTTGTGGATCGAGGCAAATTTCAAGGAAGGGCAGATCCGCAACATGCGCATCGGGCAGCCGGTCGAGGTGGCGTCGGATCTCTACGGCTCGCGCGTGACCTATCGCGGCCGCGTGCAGGGCTTCTCGGCCGGCACCGGCAGCGCGTTCTCGATGCTGCCCTCGCAGAACGCGGCCGGCAACTGGATCAAGGTCGTGCAACGCGTGCCGGTCGTGATCGCGATCGATCCCCGCGATCTGGCCGCGCATCCGCTGCGGGTCGGGCTGTCGATGCGCGCGACGGTCGATACGCGCAACCGTGACGGCCATGCGCTCGACAGCGAGCCGCCGACGCCGGCCGTCAGCACGCGCGTGCACGACGGAGTGGCGAGCGACGCGGAAACGGCGGCCGCCGCGATCATCCGCGAGAATCAGGGCGGCTAATGCGCGCCCACCGACGCGCCCGACCGGCCGGGCGCGCCGATCACGCCGGCCGGCCTGGGCGCGCGCTCCCGCGTTCCGTGCCTTCCACGATCCCGCCCTCCGGCCGTTCCCCCTGACCCGACTTTCGCATTTCCGCCATCGATGTCGGCACCGTTCAAACGCATGTCGCGTTTGAGACATCGGGGCCCCCACCTCCGGGACTACTCTCGAACAGCACGTTGCGTAGCACCGCATCTGCCGGCGCACAGCAGCGCCATCCAACGAGACATGGAGACAATACGATGAGCAGCAATCGAGGTGTCGTCTATCTTGGGCCGGGCAAGGTCGAAGTTCAGAAGATCGATTATCCGAAGATGGTCGATCCGACCGGCCGCGCGATCGGCCACGGCGTGATCCTGAAAGTGGTGAGCACGAACATCTGCGGTTCCGACCAGCACATGGTGCGCGGCCGCACGACCGCGCCGATCGGCCTCGTGCTCGGTCACGAGATCACGGGCGAAGTGGTCGAGGTGGGCCGCGACGTCGAGACGCTGAAGATCGGCGATCTCGTGTCGGTGCCGTTCAACGTCGCATGCGGCCGCTGCGCGATGTGCAAGGACACGCATACCGGCGTGTGCCTGAACGTGAACCCGTCGCGTGCCGGCGGTGCTTACGGCTACGTCGACATGGGCGGCTGGATCGGCGGCCAGGCCGAGTACGTGCTCGTGCCGTACGCGGACTTCAACCTGCTGAAATTCCCGGACCGCGACCAGGCGATGGCGAAGATTCGCGACCTGACCTGCCTGTCCGACATTCTGCCGACCGGTTATCACGGCGCGGTGAGCGCGGGCGTGAAGCCGGGCTCGACGGTCTACATCGCGGGCGCGGGCCCGGTCGGCATGGCGGCGGCCGCGTCGGCGCGCCTGCTCGGCGCGGCGGTGACGATCGTCGGCGACATGAACGCGGAACGCCTCGCGCACGCGCGCGCGATGGGCTTCGAGACGGTCGACCTGTCGAAGGACGCGTCGCTCGGCGAGCAGATCGAGCAGATCCTCGGCGTGCCGGAGATCGATTGCGCGGTCGACTGCGTCGGCTTCGAGGCGCACGGCCACGGTTCGTCGGGCCATTCCGAGGAAGCGCCCGCGACGGTGCTGAACTCGCTGATGGAAATCACGCGGCCGGCCGGCGCGATCGGCATCCCGGGCCTGTACGTGACGGACGATCCGGGTGCGAAGGACAAGGCCGCGCAGCACGGCAGCCTGAGCATCCGCTTCGGCCTCGGCTGGGCGAAGTCGCACTCGTTCTTCACGGGCCAGACGCCGGTGCTCAAGTACAACCGCAACCTGATGCAGGCAATCCTGTTCGACCGTCTGCCGATCGCGAAGATCGTCAACGTCGAGGTGATTTCGCTCGATCAGGCGCCGGAAGGCTACAAGAAGTTCGACGGCGGCGCGCCGCGCAAATTCGTGATCGATCCGCACGGCTTGCTGGCGGCCTGACGCACGAACGATGCGCATGAAGCGGGCGGTACCGGAGACGGTGCCGCCCGTTTTTCGCTGTGGGCGTGGCTGCGGCCGCGATGCGCCGCGCGCTCAATGCCCGCGATAGACCATCGCCAATTCGGCTCCGCTCGCCGTGGTTCGTCGACCATGACGCGTATGCACGCCCACGTGGCGTATCGCGTGCCCGCGTCGCGTCGCGGCGGCGCCGCCTTTCCAGTCGGCGACGCGAACGCCGCCGCCGCGCGCGCCGTTCGGTCCGTGAACCGACGGCGCGTGCCGCGCGAGCGTCGTCGTCGGGCGTCCTGCCGCGTGTCGGGGCGTGCCCGCGTTGCCGGGTTGGGCTGCCTTGCTCGATCGATCGGCGTCGGTGTCGACGTTGGCGTCGGCGAGCCGAGCGGTGTCGACCGCCGCGGGTTCGGCCGGGTGAAATGCCTGGACCGGCGCGGGTGCGGGCGCGGGCCCGACCGGCAACGTCGGCGCATCGGCCGCATGCAGACTGGCGTAGGCCGTCACCGGGCGCGATGCGCCCGGTCCGCGACAGACGGGATCCGCCCGGCACGTCCGGTCGTACGTCACATAGCCGCCGACCAGCATCACGAGGGTCAGGATGCTCAGCAGCGGCGCGCTCGACGCGCTCGGCCGCTGGACCGCCGCGCCGCGCACCGCGGCCGCGACGCGCGACGACCACGTCGGGACGGGCTGCACCTCGTGCGGGGGCGTGGCCTGCGCGGCGGGCGCATCGTCGCTCGATTGTTGCAGCGGCGCGAACGGCCAGTCTCCCAGTCCGCAGACGGGGCACTGCTCGCTGGCGCGGAACGCCATGAAGCCGCACTGCCGGCAGCGCTGGCTGACGGCGGCGCGCGGCTCGGCACGCAGGTTCAGTGCGCCGCGCAGCGTGTCGCGCGTGCGGACTTTACGGTTGGGCAGGACTTGCATGATCGTTGCTACCTCGTCTGCTGTTGCCGCCCCGCGAGCGTTCCGATCGTCTGCATCGCGTCTTCGACGGCAGGGGTCCACGGTCGGCCATAGTTCAGCCGGACGTAGCGGTGAAAGGCGCCCGTCATCGAAAAGATCGGCCCGGGCGCAAGGCTGACCCCGTTCTCCATCGCGTCGCCGAACAACTGCATCGCATCCACGTGCGGCGGCAATTCGATCCACAGGAAATATCCGCCGCGCGGGGCATACACCTCCGTGTCGGCCGGGAAATACGCGCGAACGGCCGCGAGCATCTGCGCCTGGTGCGCGGCCAGGTTGCGCCGGAGCCTGCGCAGGAAGCGGTCGTACGCGCCGTTGCGCAGGTAACTGGACACGGCCATCTGCGCAGGCACGTCGGCCGCGGGCGCGCTCGCGTTCTTCACCTGCCTGATCTGCTTCACGTAACGTCCGGCCGCGACCCAGCCGACCCGGAACCCGGGGGCGAGGCACTTCGAGAACGAACCGCAATGCAGCACGAGCCCGTTGTCGTCGTACAGCTTCGCGGGACGCGTGGGGGTCGGGCCGAAATGTAGTTCTCCGAACACGTCGTCCTCGATCAGCGGCACCTGGTGCGATGCGAGCAGTTCGATCAGCGCGCGCTTGCGCTCGTCGGGCAGCGTCGCGCCGGTCGGGTTGTGGAACGAAGTCATGAACCAGCACGCGCGCACCGGATGCGTGTCGAGCGCTTCGGCGAGTGAGTCGAGATCGAGGCCGGCGCGCGGGTCGACCGGAATCTCGATGGCCTTCAGATGCAGCAACTGAACGGCCTGCAGCACAGCGGGGAAGGCAGGGCGTTCGATCGCGACGATGTCGCCGGGGCGCGTGAGCGCCTGCAGGCTCAGCGTCAGCGCTTCCGCCGCGCCGGTGGTGATGACGATTTCTTCCATCGGCAACGACGCGCCGGCGTTCAGGTACCGCAACGCGATCTGGCGGCGCAGCGCTTCGTTGCCGGGCGGCAGGCCGGCCAGCAGTTTCGCGCGATCCATGTTGCGGGCGGCCGTCGCCGCGTATCGCCACAGGCTGCTCATCGGAAACAGCGAATAGCTGGCGAATGCGGAACCCAGCGGCACGATGTCGTCTCGCTTGAGGGAGTCGATCAGCTGGAACAGCGCATCGTCGTCGCCGGTCTGCGTCGCAGCCGGTTTGCGCGGTGTGTCGTGACCCGCGCGCACGCGCCTGTCATCGAGGTTCGCAACGAAATAGCCGGAACGCGCGCGCGCGACGATCAGGCCCTCGCTTTCGAGCGCGTAGTACGCGCGAAACACGGTGGAAGGACTGACACGATAGGCGCGGCACGCCGAGCGCACGGTCGGGATGCGTGCACCTGCCGGCAAATCGCCGCGCCGGATCGAATCGGCAATCGTCTGCGCGAGCACCGCATATCGCTTCATGCCTGGCCTCCGGCCGATCACGGCCGTCGCTGAAAAAAGAGTAGCACGGCGTCCGCCGCGTTCAATCCCGCCCCCAATCGTTCATCCGCGAGTTCATCCGTAACTTGCTGATACGCACGTTTTCGACCGACTCTGATCCTTTTCTTCAGACCAGCGAACCGGCATTCTTCGCAAGCCTTATTCCCGACGCGTGATCGATACGGTGTTCACGCTCCCCGACGGCGGATCCGTCACGCCCGCGCACCGTGTGCGGGACCGGGTCCGCACCGCCCTTACCTTACCCGGAAGCAACCAGCGTGAAATCGAAGTTCCTCGTCGCGGGCCTCGTGGCCGGCGTCGCACTCAACCTGTTTGGCGGCGCCGCCGAAGCGGCCTGCATCAACTATCCCCCGACTCAATCCAATGCGACGTTTCCCGCCGCACTGACCGGCAAGCTCGTCTATCACAGCTACGTGAAGTACGGCGACGGTACGAGCCAGCTGTTCCTGTACGACTTTTCGGCCCGCACGCTCACGCAGTTGAGCAAGAGCAGCTGGGGCATCACCGATCCGATGAACGGCGTGTTCAGCCCCGACGGAAAGTGGCTTGCATTCATGGGCATCAGCAATGGCGCCTGGAACGTGTTCATGTTGCAGCTCGGCGCCGGCACGCCGCCGGTCAACCTGACGCACAGCACGGGCGCGACACGCAACGAGGATCCGAAGTTCAGCGCCGACGGCAAGACGCTCGTGTTCAAGCAGAACGGCGACGTGAAGCAGGGCACGCTGTCGTACACGAGCGCGGGCCCGGTGTTCACGTCGGTCGTGAGCCTGACCAATGCACCGTCCGGCGCCGAATATTCGATGCCGTTCCTCGCGCCGGACGCAAGCGCCGTCTACTACGCGACGGGCACCGGCTCGAACATGGGGCTGATGAAGCGCACGATCGCGACCGGCGCGACCGCCGTGTTCGATCAGCCGGCCGGGCTGCAGACGTATTACCCGATCGTGCGTGCGGACGGCATGGTGTTCTACGCGCGCTGGAAGGACACGGGCGGCGCCGACCAGATCTACGTAAAGACCGCGGACCCGGCGTCGACGCCGAACCAGTTGGCGCTCAACGACTGCATGAGCAACAACTCCGACCCGGCGCCGGTGAGCGGCACGAACTACGTGTTTTTCTCGTCGACGACGGCGGGTGGGTACCAACTCTACGTGGGCGACGTGACGACCGGCCAGCGCTGGAGCCTGTCGCAATTCGGCGTGAACGCGGACACGACCAAGGCGAAGCTCGGCTCGAGCTACTACGGCGGCCCGGCCGTCGCGCAGCCGACGCTGCTGTCGCAAGGTCGTCCGGCTGCCGCGTCGGCGAGCTACAACGCATCGCTGACGGCGGACAAGGCGTTCGACGGCAACACAACGAGCACGCGCTGGGATTCGCCGGAAGGCGCGGGTGTCGATCCGCAATGGATCTCCGTCGATCTCGGCGCGGTGAAGAAGATCAGCAGCGTCGATCTCTACTGGGACGCGGGCGCGCTCGTCTACCAGATCCAGACGTCGACCGACAACGCGAACTGGACGACGGTCTACTCGACGAACAACGGCGTGTCGTACGGTCACGTCACGCTGCCGAACCTGAACGCGCAGGGCCGCTACGTGCGGATGCTCGGCACGAAGCGGGCGACGCAGTGGGGTTACTCGCTCGACGAAATGCAGGTGTGGGGATCGTAAGCACCAGCAAAAAGGCGGCCTTCGAGGCCGCCTTTTTTATCGCGCCGCGCCCGCGTCACGCATGAATCAGATGAGCCGGAAACGCCGGTGCGGTAGCCGCCGCGCCCTGCGCGAGCGGTGCGACCTGCTTGCGGCGCTCGCGCGTCGGCGCGACGCCGAACGCATCGCGATAGCTCTTGCTGAAGTGGCAGGCCGACTGGAAGCCGCACGCCATCGTGATGTGCATGATCGACATGTCGGTCTGCAGCAGCAACTCGCGCGCGCGGCGCAGCCGCAGCGTCAGGTAATAGTGCGTGGGCGTCATCCCGAGATGCTCGCGGAATAGACGCTGCAGCTGGCGCTGCGACATGTTCGCGAGTCGTGCGAGTTCCTCGCGCGACAGCGGCTCCTCGATGTTGTTCTCCATCAGCGAGATCACCTCGAACAGCGACTTGTTCGCCGAGCCGAGCCGCGCGACGAGCGGCATCCGCTGTTGCGCGCTCGTGTCGCGCACGTGTTCGACGATGAACTGCTCGGCGATCTGCGTGACGCGCGCGGTGCCCACGCGCGCGGCGATCAGGTTCAGCATCATGTCGAGCGGCGCGACGCCGCCCGTGCACGTGATGCGGTCGCGGTCGATCACGAACAGTTCCTTCAGGAAGCGCGTGTCCGGAAACTCTTCCTTCAGCGCCGACATGTTTTCCCAGTGGATCGCGCACGCATAGCCCGCGAGCAGCCCCGACTTCGCGAGCGCATAGGTGCCCGTGCACAGGCTGCCGAGCGGCAGCCCCATGCGCGCGAAGCGGCGCAGCGTCGACAGATGGGCGGGCGTGGTCGCGCGTTGCACGTCGACACCGCCGCACACGAATACGATATCCGGCTGCCCCACGCATTCGGCCGGTCCCGTGTCGACCGTGAGGCCGTTGCTCGCCGTGACCGGGCCGCCGTCCGGGCTGATGATCGACCAGCGATAGAGCGGCTGGCCGCTCAGGTAGTTCGCCATCCGAAGCACCTCGATCGCATTGGTGAACGCGATCATCGTGAAGTCCGGTAAGGGCATGAACGCGAAGTGGGACAGCGACGCTGTGCGGTCGGGGGACATGGGGAGCGTTCCTTGAATCTCTAATAGCTTTTGGCCCGAGGGGCACGGATCGGGCTGCCGTATTGTGTGAGCGAGCGCAACAAGCGTGCCATACGGCTAAACCCTAGCTCCATACGTTGTATGGGCCCAAGGCGGATGCTGCACTGCACCGTAAGCGGGCTGCGCTGCACCTCGGCGCGCAGCGCAGGCACCGGCGAAGTGCCTGTCCATGGATGAACCACACGCGGCGGTTTGCCGGGTCATCTGAAAAAGCACGACCGGTCACTTGTACAAAACGGACGCGCATGGCGGAAAAGGCAAAGAACGCGTCTAAATTCATCAATCCGCCGAAAATCCGAACGACAAGAATAGAGCCGTCGGCAGCCTTGCACTGGATGCGCTGGAAACCCAGGTATGGCGGGCCTCGAGCTTCGGTTACACGCCCTTTATTCTTCGTCACGGACGCACTATGTCGAACACCCAGCCTTTCTTCTCGCAGCCCCTTGCCGAGCGCGACGCGCCGGTGCGCAGCGCCATCCTGAAGGAGCTCGAGCGCCAGCAGTCGCAAGTCGAGCTGATCGCGTCGGAAAACATCGTGTCGCGCGCGGTGCTGGAGGCGCAGGGTTCGGTGCTGACCAACAAGTATGCGGAAGGCTACCCGGGCAAGCGTTACTACGGCGGCTGCGAATTCGCGGACGAGGTGGAGGCGCTGGCGATCGAGCGCGTGAAGCAGATCTTCAACGCCGGCTACGCGAACGTGCAGCCGCACTCGGGCGCGCAGGCGAACGGCTCGGTGATGCTCGCGCTGGCGAAGCCGGGCGACACCGTGCTCGGCATGTCGCTGGACGCCGGCGGCCACCTGACGCACGGCGCGAAGCCGGCGCTGTCGGGCAAGTGGTTCAACGCCGTGCAATACGGCGTGAACCGCGACACGATGCGGATCGACTACGACCAGGTCGAAGCGCTTGCACACGAGCACAAGCCGAGCCTGATCATCGCCGGCTTCTCGGCGTACCCGCGCGCGCTGGACTTCGCGCGCTTCCGTGCGATCGCCGACAGCGTCGGCGCGAAGCTGATGGTCGACATGGCGCACATCGCGGGCGTGATCGCCGCCGGCCGCCATGCGAACCCGGTCGAGCACGCGCACGTCGTCACGTCGACCACGCACAAGACGCTGCGCGGCCCGCGCGGCGGCTTCGTGCTGACCAACGACGAAGAGATCGCGAAGAAGATCAACTCGGCCGTGTTCCCCGGCCTGCAAGGCGGCCCGCTGATGCACGTGATCGCCGGCAAGGCCGTCGCGTTCGGCGAAGTGCTGCACGCGGACTTCAAGACCTACATCGACAACGTGCTCGCGAACGCGCAGGCGCTCGGCGAAGTGCTGAAGGCGGGCGGCGTGGACCTCGTCACCGGCGGCACCGACAACCACCTGCTGCTGGTCGACCTGCGTCCGAAGGGCCTGAAGGGCGCGCCGGTCGAGCAGGCGCTGGAACGTGCGGGCATCACCTGCAACAAGAACGGCATTCCGTTCGATACCGAGAAGCCGACCGTCACGTCGGGCATCCGCCTCGGCACGCCGGCCGGCACGACGCGCGGCTTCGGCGTCGCGGAGTTCCGCGAGATCGGCCGCCTGATTCTCGAAGTGTTCGACGCGCTGCGCGCGAACCCGGAAGGCGACCGCGCAACCGAGCAGCGTGTGCGCCGCGAGATCTTCGCGTTGTGCGAGCGCTTCCCGATTTACTGATCGACACCGACAACACTGGAGCGAGAGACAGATATGAGCACGCTGCATCAGGACAGCATCATCATCGACGGACTGAACATCTCGAAGTTCGAGAAGCCGGTGTTCGAGGACATGCGAAAGGGCGGCATCACGGCCGCGAACTGCACGGTGTCGGTGTGGGAGAACTTCACCAAGACCGTCGACAACATCGGCGTGATGAAGCAGAAGATCCGCGAGAACGGCGAGCTGCTGACGCTCGTGCGCACGACCGACGACATCTTCCGCGCGAAGAAGGAAGGCAAGACCGGCATCATCCTCGGCTTCCAGAACGCACACGCGTTCGAGGACAACCTCGGCTACATCGAGGCGTTCGCCGACATGGGCGTGCGCGTCGTGCAGCTTTGCTACAACACGCAGAACCTGGTCGGCACGGGCTGCTACGAGCGCGACGGCGGCCTGTCGGACTTCGGCCGCGAAGTGATCACCGAGATGAACCGCGTCGGCATCATGGTCGACCTGTCGCATGTGGGCGGCAATACGTCGTCGGAAGCGATCGCGTTCTCGAAGAAGCCGGTGTGCTACTCGCACTGCCTGCCGTCGGGCCTGAAGGAACATCCGCGCAACAAGAGCGACGCGCAGCTGAAGGAAATCGCCGACGCCGGCGGCTTCGTCGGCGTGACGATGTTCGCGCCGTTCCTGAAGCGCGGTATCGAGGCGAACATCGACGACTACATCGAGGCGATCGACTACGTCGTGAACCTGATCGGCGAAGACGCGGTCGGCATCGGCACGGACTTCACGCAGGATTTCGCGAAGGAATTCTTCGACATGCTGACGCATGACAAGGGCCGCTATCGCCAGCTGACGAACTTCGGCAAGGTGATCAACCCGGACGGCATCCGCACGATCGGCGAATTCCCGAACCTGACCGCGGCGATGGAACGCCACGGCTGGAAGGAGTCGCGCATCCGCAAGATCATGGGCGAGAACTGGGTGCGCGTGTTCAAGGACGTGTGGGGCGCGTAAGCGTCCGCCGAACCGCCGCCCGCGATTCAACACAAGAACAATCGGGACGTGCCGGCGCTTGCCGCGCTGGCACGCGGACGATGTCGCGCCTGGACCCGAGCCGCGCGGCTTTTTTTCCTCACGGAGTCACCACGATGCAACCGCAACTGCCGATCAACGTCGATCCCGATACCGGCGTCTGGACCACCGACGCGCTGCCGATGCTGTACGTGCCGCGCCACTTCTTCACGAACAACCACGTTGCCGTCGAGGAAGCGCTCGGCGTCGAGGCGTATGCCGAGATCCTCTACAAGGCCGGCTACAAGTCCGCATACCACTGGTGCGACAAGGAAGCGAAGCTGCACGGGCTGACCGGCATGGCCGTGTTCGAGCACTACCTGAAGCGCCTGTCGCAACGCGGCTGGGGCCTGTTCTCGATCATCGAGGCCGATCCGGCCAGCGCGCGCGCGAAGATCGAGCTGCGCCACTCGTCGTTCGTGCTCCAGCAGCCGGGCAAGGAAGGCAAGCTCTGCTACATGTTCGCGGGCTGGTTCGCCGGCGCGATGGACTGGGTCAACGACACGACGCCGGAAGGCAAGGGCGCGTCGCGCGCGCAGTCGAAGGAAGTGCAGTGTGCGGCCGAGCACCACGACCACTGCGTCTTCGAAGTGTCGCCGATCGCGCACTGATGCGCTGACATCACGACACAGCAACACAACAACACCCGCAACACGAGACATTCGAACGCCAGAGGTCGCCTGCGATGCGTTATCCCCACCTGTTCAAACCCATGCAGCTGAACCAGCTGACGCTGCGCAACCGGATCGTCAGCACCGCGCACGCGGAGGTGTATGCCGAGCCGGGCGGCCTGCCGGGCGACCGCTACATCCGCTATTACGAAGAGAAGGCGAAGGGTGGCGTCGGCCTCGCGATCTGCGGCGGCTCGAGCCCCGTGTCGATCGACAGCCCGCAAGGCTGGTGGAAGTCGGTGAACCTGTCGAACGACAAGATCATCGACCCGCTCACGCGCCTCGCCGACACGATGCACAAGCACGGCGCGAAGATCATGATCCAGGCGACGCACATGGGCCGCCGCTCGTCGTTCCACGGCGAGCACTGGCCGCATCTGATGTCGCCGTCGGGCGTGCGCGAGCCGGTGCACCGCGGTAACGCGAAGATCATCGAGATCGAGGAAATCCGCCGCATCATCGGCGACTTCGCGGCGGCCGCGAAGCGCGTGAAGGCAGCCGGCATGGACGGCATCGAAATCTCCGCCGCCCACCAGCACCTGATCGACCAGTTCTGGAGCAAGCGTTCGAACCATCGCACCGACGAATGGGGCGGCAGCCTCGAGAATCGTCTGCGCTTCGGCATCGAGGTGCTGACGGCCGTGCGCGAAGCGGTCGGCAAGGACTTCTGCGTCGGTCTGCGGATGTGCGGCGACGAATTCCACGAGGATGGTCTCGATCACGAGGCGCTGAAGGAAATCGCGCAGGCGATGTCGGAGACGGGCCTGATCGACTACCTGAGCGTGGTCGGCTCGGGCGGCGACACGCACAACACGATCGCGAACTGCATGCCGCCGATGGCGCTGCCGCCGGAGCCGTTCGTGCACCTCGCGGCCGGCATCAAGTCGGTGGTGAAGATTCCCGTGATGCACGCGCAGAGCATTCGCGATGCGGGCCAGGCCGAGCGCCTGCTCGCGAACGGCATGATCGACCTGGTCGGCATGACGCGCGCGCAGATCGCCGATCCGCACATGGTGATCAAGATCCGCGACGGCCGGGAAGACGAAATCAAGCAGTGCGTCGGCGCGAACTACTGCATCGACCGCCAGTACAACGGCCTTGACGTGCTCTGCATCCAGAACGCCGCGACGTCGCGCGAAGCGACGATGCCGCACATCATCGAGAAGTCGCGCGGTCCGAAGCGCAAGGTGGTGGTGGTCGGCGCGGGCCCGGCAGGGCTCGAGGCCGCACGCGTCGCGAAGCTGCGCGGCCACGACGTGGTGCTGTTCGAGAAGAACACCGAAGTGGGCGGCCAGGTGATGATCGCCGCGAAGGCGCCGCAGCGCGAACAGATGTCGGGGATCATCCGCTGGTTCGACATGGAAACGAAGCGGCTGGGCGTCGACCGCCGCCTGGGCGTCGCCGCCGACGAGAAGATGATCATGGCCGAGAAGCCGGACATCGTCGTGCTCGCGACCGGCGGTTCGAGCTTCACGTGGCAGGTGCCGGCCTGGGGCGTGGCCGAAGGGCTGGCCGTCAGCTCGTGGGACATCCTGACCGGCAAGGTCGAGCCGAAGCAGAACGTGCTGCTGTTCGACGGCGTGAGCACCCATGCGGGCGCCGGCGTGGCCGACTTCATGGCGAGCCGCGGCTCGAAGGTCGAGGTCGTGACGCCCGACGTGAAGGTGGCCGACGATTGCGGCGGCACGACGTTCCCGATCTTCTATCGCCGCCTGTATGCGCTCGGCGTGATCCCGACGCCGAACACCATGCTCGATCGCGTGTACGAGGAAGACGGCAAGATGATCGCCGTGCTGCGCAACGAATACACCGAGGAACTGGAAGAGCGCGCGGTCGACCAGGTGGTGATCGAGAACGGTTCGTCGCCGAATGACGAGCTGTACTGGAAGCTCAAGCCGGAGTCCGTGAACCGCGGCCAGATCGATCCGCACACGCTGTTCGCGGCCGAGCCGCAGCCGTGCCTGTCGGAAGAACTGGGCAACGGCCGCTTCCTGTTGTTCCGTGTCGGCGACTGCATCTCGATGCACAACGTCCACGGTGCGATCTACGACTCGCTGCGTCTCGTCAAGGATTTCTAAAGATGAATCCGGCTTTCCTCATTACCGCACTGCTGTGGCTGTCGGTGGCGGGGCTCGCGTTCGCGGTCGCGAAGCGCTCGTCCTACTGGCGTCTCGGGCGCGCGACGGCGCCCGGCTCGTTCGGCGTCGCGAACCTGTTCGCGATTCCGAAGCGTTACTTCGTCGACCTGCACCACGTGGTTGCCCGCGATCCGTACATCGCGAAGACCCACGTCGCGACCGCCGGCGGCGCGATCGCCGCGCTCGCGCTGGTGTTCGTCAACTACGGCCTGGCGATCTACTCGCCGTGGCTCGACAAGCTGATCTTCCTCGCGGCGCTCGCGATGCTCGTCGGCGTGGTGTTCGTCTGGCGCCGCCGCGCGGCCAAGGACGTGCCCGCCCGCCTGTCGCGCGGCCCGTGGAACGCGCTGCCCTGGCTGCTCGGCTCGTTCGCGCTCGGCCTCGTGCTGTTCATGGTCGTGCCGACCGGCGCGATGTCGGGTGCGTTCGCGGTGCTTTGCGCGCTGCTGATCGGCGCCGGCGCATTCACGATGACCGTCGGCGCCGCGAAGGGCGGCCCGATGAAGCATGCGATCGCCGGCCTGCTGCACCTTGCGTTCCACCCGCGCCAGGAGCGTTTCGCCGCCACCCGCGATTCGTTCACGGGCAACGGCACGGCCACGCCGCCGACCGCGCTGAAGCTGCCGGACATCGAGCACGAGGAGTATGGCGTCGCGAAGCCGGTCGAATTCCGCTGGAACCAGCTGCTGAGCTTCGATGCGTGCGTGCAGTGCGGCAAGTGCGAAGCCGCGTGCCCCGCGTTCGCGTCGGGCCAGCCGCTGAACCCGAAGAAACTGATCCAGGATCTCGTCGTCGGCATGGCGGGCGGCACCGATGCCGCGTACGCCGGCAGCCCGACGCCGGGCCTCGCGGTCGGCCAGCATCGCGGCGAGCCGAACGGCCCGATCGTGTCCGGCCTGATCGAGGAGCAGACGCTCTGGTCGTGCACGACCTGCCGTGCCTGCGTGCAGGAGTGCCCGATGCTGATCGAGCACGTCGACGCGATCGTCGACATGCGCCGCAACCGCACGCTGGTGCACGGCACGGTGCCGGGCAAGGGCCAGGAAGTGCTCGCGAACCTGCGCGAGACCGGCACGATGGGCGGCTACGACACGGCTGCGCGTTACGACTGGTCGGTCGACCTGAACGCACCCGTCGCACAACCCGGCAAGCCGGTCGACGTGCTGTTCGTCGCGGGTGAAGGCGCGTTCGACATGCGTTACCAGCGCACGCTGCGCGCATTCGTGAAGGTGCTGAACAAGGCGGGCGTCGACTACGCCGTGCTCGGCGGGACCGAGACCGACACCGGCGACGTCGCACGCCGCCTCGGCGACGAAGCGACGTTCCAGCAGATGGCGAAGCGCCTGATCGGCACGCTCGGCTCGCTGTCGTACAAGCAGATCGTGACGGCCGACCCGCACGTGATGCACAGCCTGCGCAACGAATACCGCGCGCTCGGGCTGCGCGTGACGGTCAAGCATCACACGACCTACCTCGCCGAGCTGGCCGACAGCGGCAAGATCGCGCCGAAGGCCGTCGACGCGCTGCGCGAGAAGCGCACCACGTATCACGACCCGTGCTACCTCGGCCGCTACAACGGCGAGACGGAATCGCCGCGCAAGCTGCTGAAGACCATCGGCATCCAGGTCGTCGAGATGGAGCGCAACGGCATGCGCGGCCGCTGCTGCGGCGGTGGCGGCGGCGCGCCGCTGACCGACATCCCGGGCAAGCAGCGTATTCCCGACATCCGCATCGCCGACGCGCGCGCCATCGGCGCGGACGTGGTCGCGGTCGGATGCCCGAACTGCACGGCGATGCTCGAAGGCGTCGTGGGCCCGCGCCCCGACGTGCTCGACGTGGCCGAACTCGTTGCCGCCTCGCTGGAGTGAATCGATGAACACGATCAAACGAATCGATCCGCGCCGGCCGTTCATCATCACGGCCGCGGGCCTGAAGCGCATCACGCTGGGCCAGGAAGGCAGCGCCGATGCGAGCGCCGCGCAGTGGTCCGCGCATGGTCACGGCGCCGCGGCCGCGAAGCCGCGCCGCACGGTGCAGGACCCGAAGCACGTGATGCTGGTGGTGGCGCACACCGAGCGCGGCGCGCTCGACGACCATGCACGGCAGGCGATCGCCGCCGCCGCGGTGCTCGCCGATGCGCAGACGGAAGTCGCGCTGCTGGCGTTCGGTGAACTAAAGGATGACGCAGCGGCGCTCGGCGTCGACAAGCTGATCGAGCTGGCCGACTTCGACCGTCGCGCCTTTGCGCCCGAAAGCGAATTGCAAGCATTGCAGGCCTGTGCCGCGGCGCTCGCGCCGAAGCACGTGTTCGTGCCCGACAACGCGACCGGCGACGGCGATCTCGGCCGGCGTTACGCGGCGGCCGTCGGCGCGAGCGTCGCGACCCACGTGGTCGAGATCGACGCGAAGCATGTCGGCGCGTATGCGCAGGCCGGTCGTGCGTTCGCGACGCGCGGCTTGCCCGACGTGATCCTGCTCGCGCAGAACGCGGTCGAAGCGAAACTGCCGTTCGTCGGTGCCGGCGAGCGCCTGGCCGCCGACTTCATCCGTCCGGCCCGCGACGCAGAGCAACCGTACCGCGATCTCGGCCTCGAGGAAATCGACGCGGCGCAAGTCGCGCTGGAGGAAGCCGACTTCATCGTGTCGGCCGGCAACGGCGTGTCCGACATCGGCGCGTTCGAGCGGCTCGCCGGCGCGTTCGGCGCGGCGATCGGCGCGAGCCGCGTCGCGGTCGACAACGGCCACTTCACGCGCGACAAGCAGGTGGGCGCGACCGGCAAGACGGTCGAGGCCAGCGTGTACATCGCGTTCGGCATCTCGGGCGCGGTGCAGCACTTGCAGGGGATCAAGGACTGCCGTCACGTGATCGCGGTCAACCTCGACGGCAGCGCGCCGATCGCGAAGCGCGCGAACCTGACGGTGGTGGGCGACGCGCAGGCGACGATCGCTGCGCTGATCGAACAGGTGCAGGCCGCACGCGCGTCGCGCGGACAATCGCCGACCGCGGTCGGCGCCCGTGAATCCGAAGGAGTCGCAGCATGAACGCCCCCCGCCAGTTGCAACGCATCGCGGTGCTCGTCTCCGTGGGCCGGCACCCGGTCAGCGGCACCGCGCGCTACAGCCGCAACGACGCGGCCGCGCTCGAGGTCGGCCGTCAGCTCGCGGAGCGGCATCGCGCGCAGCTCGACGTGCTCCATGCGGGAGACCCCGCGAATGAAGCGCTTGCTGAATACCTCGCGCTCGGTGCGCGGCAGGTCGAGGTGCTGGCCTGTCACGACGGCGACGATGCCGCGCATGCGCTCGCCGCGCGCGTCGAAGGCTACGACCTCGTCTTGACCGGCACCCGCGCCGAGGGCGCGTACGACACCGGGATGCTGCCGTATCGCGTCGCCGCGACGCTCGGCTATCCGCTCGTCGGCTCGGCCGTCGACGTGACGGTCGACGGCGGCCGCGCGGCGGTCCGGCAATTCTTGCCGAAAGGGCTGCGGCGGCGCGTCGACGCGGCGCTGCCCGTCGTCGTCGCGGTCCATCCGCTTGCCAACGTGGCGCCGCGCTACGCGTATGCGCGGCTGCGGGCCGGCGCGATCCGCCCGGCGCTGACGTCGACCGGCGCGGATGCCGATGCCGCCGCGTGGAAGGTCGGCCCGATCGAGCGTAAACCCGTAAAGCTGGTCGCCGCCGAGAAGCGCTCCGGGCATGCCCGGATGCTGTCGGCGACGACGACCGAAAGCCGCGGCGGCAACGTCGTAAATGAAGGGAGTTCAGTCGAAAAAGCACAAGTGATCCTCGCGTATTTGCGCGAGCATCAGCTCATCGACTACTGATTTTGATGCCTGTCGGCAACCACACTGGGACGCAAGGAATCCGGAGCAAACGATGAAAGTATCGGCAGACATTCGCGCACTGATCGAACGACGCAAGGAAGGTTACAGCCTCGAGGCGCCGTTCTATACGAGCGAGGAAATCTTCGCCCTCGACATGGAGGCGATTTTCCGCCAGCACTGGATCCAGGTCGCGGTCGAACCGGACATTCCCGAGCCGGGCGACTACGTGACCGTGGAACTGGGCAGCGACTCGATCCTGATCGTGCGTGACGACGACATGGAAATCCGCGCGTTCCACAACGTGTGCCGTCACCGCGGCGCGCGCCTGTGCAACGAGGACAAGGGCTCGGTCGGCAACATCGTGTGCCCGTACCACAGCTGGACCTACAACCTGACGGGTCAGCTGATGTTCGCCGAGCACATGGGCGAGAAGTTCGACCGCTGCAAGCACAGCCTGAAGTCCGTGCACGTGCAGAACCTCGCGGGCCTGATCTTCATCTGCCTCGCCGAGGAGCCGCCGGTCGATTTCGCGCAGTTGCGCGCCCAGATGGAGCCGTATCTGCTGCCGCACGATCTGCCGAGCACGAAGATCGCCGCACAGATCGACATCATCGAGGAAGGCAACTGGAAGCTCACGATGGAGAATAACCGCGAGTGCTATCACTGCGTCGCGAACCATCCCGAGCTGACGATCTCGCTGTACGAATACGGCTTCGGCTATCAGCGTTCCGAAGCGAACGCCGAGGGCATGGACGCATTCGCGGAAACCTGCGTGCGCCGTGGCAAGGAGTGGGCCGAAATGGGCCTGCCGTCCGCCGAAATCGAAAAACTGCTCGACGTGACGGGCTTCCGCACGCAGCGCCTGCCGCTCGACCGCCACGGCGAATCGCAGACGCTCGACGCGAAGGTCGCATCGAAGAAGCTGCTCGGCAAGTTCGACCAGGCCGACCTCGGCGGCTTGTCGTTCTGGACGCAACCGAACTCGTGGCACCACTTCATGAGCGATCACATCGTGACGTTCTCGGTGATTCCGCTGTCGGCCGGCAAGACGCTCGTGCGCACCAAGTGGCTCGTGCACAAGGATGCGAAGGAAGGCATCGACTACGACGTGAAGAACCTGACGGCCGTGTGGAACGCGACCAACGACCAGGATCGCGCGCTCGTCGAGTTCTCGCAGCGCGGCGCGACCAGCAGCGCGTACGAGCCGGGCCCGTATTCGCCGTACACGGAAGGTCTCGTCGAAAAATTCTCGGCCTGGTACATCGGCCGGCTCGCCGAAAAAACCGGCGCGTAGTAGTCAGCGGAACAGCAAGCGGAGTCACACATGATGCGAGATGCGGCCAATTTCGAGCCGGCGGACAGCCGGGTTACGCACCCGGCCTTCTGGAACGCGCTCCCCGAGCGCTGGACGAGCGACGTCGAGGAAACGCTGGTGTGCTGCCACGTGCGGCAGGAAACCCACGACGTGAAGAGCTTCTTCTTCCGTTCGCCGCAGGGCCGTGCGTTCTCGTTCGAGCCCGGGCAGTTCATCACGCTCGAGCTCGACATCGACGGCGAGACGATCAACCGGTGCTACACGATCTCGTCGTCGCCGGCGCGGCCGCACACGATCTCGATCACGGTCAAGCGCGTGCCGGGCGGCAAGGTGTCGAACTGGCTGCACGACAACCTGCAGCCGGGCGCGTCGGTGCGCGTGCTCGGCCCGGCCGGCGAATTCACGTGCGCGCGGCATCCGGCGCGCAAGTATCTGTTCCTGTCGGCCGGCTCGGGCGTCACGCCGCTGATGTCGATGAGCCGCGCGCACCATGATCTCGCGGAGGATCGCGACATCCTGTTCGTGCACAGCGCACGCACGCCGGATGACATCATCTTCGCGCGCGAACTCGATCTGATCGCATCGAACCATACGAACTTCCGCACGTCGTTCGTCGTCGAGCGCGTCGGTGCGCGCACCAACTGGCCGGGCGTCACGGGCTTCCTGACGCTGCCGCTGCTGAAGCTGATCGCACCGGACTTCATGGAGCGCGAGATCTTCACGTGCGGCCCCGCGCCGTACATGAAGGCCGTGCGCGACCTGCTCGACGAAGCCGGCTTCGATCGCAAGCAGTATCACGAGGAAAGCTTCTCGTTCGAAACGCTCGCGCAGACCGCGAGCGACGACGTGCTCGCCGAACTCGTGCCGGCCGCCGACGGTGCGGACGCGGCGACGAAGCAATACACGGTCAGCTTCGCGAAGAGCAACCGCGAGATTTCGTGCGGCTCGGAGCAGCACGTGCTCGACGCGGCGCGCCAGTCGGGCGTGCGGCTGCCGGCGTCGTGCACGCAGGGCATGTGCGGCACCTGCAAGGTGAAGCTCGTGTCGGGGCAGGTCGAGATGAAGCACAACGGCGGCATCCGCCAGCGCGAGATCGATCAGGGGATGGTGCTGCTGTGCTGCAGCAAGCCGCTGTCGGATCTGGTGATCGACAAGTAGTCAAAACAAGCCATCGCTCGTCCGGCCGCGACGCGTCGCGTCCGGACAAGCATCCGTCGGAAAACAACGATACCGCGGAATTGTGGTTGAAGAACCTAGAGAGACAACGCGCACGGTGCGCATTTCAAGGAGATCGACCATGAAGTTGTTCGGCAAACTGTTGTGGACCGGCGCACTGTCGGCGATGGTGGCACTGAGCGCGTCGGCGCTCGCCGATACGAAGCCCACGCTGAAAATCGGCTACGTCGAAGGCTGGGACGACAGCGTCGCGACGTCGAACGTCGCGGCCCGCGTGATCGAGAAGAAGCTCGGCTACCAGGTCCAGCTCGTACCGGTCGCTGCCGGGATCATGTGGCAGGGCGTGGCGCGCGGCGACCTCGACGCGACGCTGTCCGCGTGGCTGCCCGTCACGCACGGTTCCTACTGGGGCGAATACAAGTCGAAGGTCGTCGATCTCGGCGCGAACTTCCCCGACGCGAAGATCGGCCTGATCGTTCCCGACTACGTGAAGGCGAAGAGCATTGACGACCTGAATGCCGAGAAAGGCAGCTTCGGCGGCCGGATCGTCGGCATCGACGCGGGCGCGGGCGTGATGCGCAAGACCGACGAAGCGATCAAGAGCTACGGCCTCAACTACACGCTGATGCCGAGCTCGGGCAGCGCGATGACGGCCGAGCTGTCGCGCTCCGTCGGCGCGAACAAGCCGGTGATCGTGACCGGTTGGGCGCCGCACTGGATGTTCGCGAAGTGGAAGCTGCGCTTCCTCGAGGATCCGAAGAAGGTGTTCGGCGGCGCGGAGCACGTCGACAGCGTCGTGAACCCGCAGCTCGAAACGAAGGCCAAGCCGGTCGTCGCGTTCCTGAAGAAGTTCCAGTGGAAGCCGGGCGAGATCGACAGCGTGATGCTCGCGATCCAGAACGGCTCGAAGCCGGAAGCGGCCGCCGATGCATGGATTGCGGCGCATGCGGACCGCGTGAATTCGTGGACTGAAGGCGCGCAGTAACACCGCGGCGATTCATCGCGCGCAATCATAAAACAACACGCCGGGAATGACTTGCAGGAATCCGAAATAATCGTGAATTCATGCGGCCATATCCCGGTTTTCTTTTTCCGATTCTGCAAAAATGCGCGCAAGTTGTTACACTAGCGCCCTCGTGCGGAGTCATCTGCTTTGTATCGGACGAGAGTAAGCGCTGAAGCGCTCACTCTGATCGAGAGGAGGAATTGGATGAGTCAGGCAGGACTGCGTGCTAATCGCACCAGTGATGTTGAGGCAGACATCTCACATGATTCGACGGGCCACACGCTGCATCGTGGCCTGACTTGGAAAGACGCATTCTGGGTGACGAGCGGTGTGCCGGCAGGCGTGCTGTTCACGATCGGCGGCGTATGCGCGACGATCGGCCAGCCCGCGTGGGCGATCTGGATCGCCGCGATCACGATGGGGCTGATTCAAAGCGCGACTTATGCGGAAATATCGGGGCTATTTCCTCATAAATCGGGCGGCGCGTCGGTGTATGGCGCGATCGGCTGGGTCCGATACAGCAAGCTGATTGCCCCGGTTTCCGTGTGGTGCAACTGGCTCGCGTGGTCGCCGATGCTCGCGCTCGGCTGCGGCCTCGCGGCGAGCTATGCACTGACGAGTCTCTTTCCCGCCGATGCGGCGGTGCTGCACTGGCAGCTCAAGGTTGCGGATCTCGGCTTCATCAAGCCGGGGCTTTCCCTTCGAATCAACGCGACATTCATCATCGCGACGATTCTGCTTCTCATCACGTTCAAACTGCAGCACAGCGGCGCGTCGAAGGCGGCACGCACGCAGCGCATTCTCGGCATCGCGTCGCTCACGCCGCTCCTGATCGTCGGCATCGTGCCGTTCGTCACCGGCGACGTGCCGATGTCGAACCTGCTCCCGCTGCTGCCGCTCGGTCATGACGCTCAAGGCAACCTCACGACCGCGACGTTCGGCTCGTGGAACGGGCAGGGCGTCACGATGGCGCTCGGCGCGATGTTCATGGCCGGCTGGGCGTCGTACGGCTTCGAGACGGCCGTCTGTTATACGCGTGAATTCCGCGATCCGCGTCGCGACACCGCGAAGGCGATCTTCTGGTCGGGCGCGCTGTGTCTCGTCGTGATGACGCTCGTGCCGATGGCGTTCCAGGGCGCGCTCGGCACGCAGGCGATGCTCGATCCGTCGATCGGCGACGGCACCGGCGTCGCGGCCGCGATGGCGAAGATCGTCGGCGGCGGCGCATGGGTCGCGAATGCGGTCGTCGTGATGCTGATGCTATCGATCCTGCTGATCGTGATGACGTCGATGATGGGCTCGTCGCGCACGTTGTACCAGGCATCGGTCGACGGCTGGCTGCCGAAGTACCTGTCGCACGTGAACGAGCACGGCTCGCCCACGCGCGCGATGTGGACCGATCTCGGCTTCAACCTCGTGTTGCTGATGATGTCGGATTACATGACGGTGCTGTCGATCTCGAACGTCTGCTACATGCTGTTCGTATTCCTGAACCTTCAGTCGGGCTGGATCCACCGGATGGATCGCGGCGACTGGGATCGGCCATTCCGCTGCCCGACCTGGCTGCTCGTCGCCGGCTCGATCTGCGGCTACGCGAACCTCGTCTATGTCGGCGCGGGCGCGAACCTGCAGGGCGAAGGCACGCTGCGCAACGGGCTGATCGCAATGCTGCTGATCGTGCCGGTGTTTCTCTATCGCCACTATTGGCAGGATCGCGGCCGTTTCCCCGCGCAGATGCAGCGCGACATGGAGCTCGAGGTGCCGAAGCGCGCGATGTGGCTGAACCTGATGCCGTATGCGGCGCTGATCGGCGCGGCGCTCACGATCTGGCTGTCGTACTACTTCGCGTGGGTGAAGTAAGCCCCTGATTGCGGCACGCACTTCGCGCGACGAACCCGGGCACCGCACCCGGGGCCGTCGCGCGAAGCATCGAACGCCAGGCGATAAAAAACCCGACCGGCTGCTGCCGGTCGGGTTTTTTGTTGGCGGCTCGCCGAACGGATGCGCTTACGGAAACACCACCGTCCGGTCGCCGTTCAGGAACACGCGGCGCTCGATGAACGCCTTCACCGCGCGTGCAAGCGTGATGCATTCGACGTCGCGGCCCACCGCGAGCAGTTGTTCCGGACGCAGTGCGTGATCGACGCGCTCGACCACCTGCTCGATGATCGGACCTTCGTCGAGATCGTCGGTCACGAAGTGCGCGGTCGCGCCGATCAGCTTCACGCCGCGCGCGTGCGCCTGGTGATACGGCTTCGCGCCCTTGAAGCCGGGCAGGAACGAGTGATGGATGTTGATCGCGCGGTTCGCGAGCTTCGCGCTGGTTTCCTGCGACAGCACCTGCATGTAGCGCGCGAGGATCACGAGTTCGGCGCCGCTCGATTCGAAGAAGTCGAGCCACTGCGCTTCCTGCTGCGCCTTGGTGTCGGCCGTGATCGGGAAGTGGCGGAACGGCAGCCCGTGCTGCACGGCGAGCGGTTCGAAATCCGGATGGTTCGACACGATGCCGACGATGTCCATCTTCAGCTCGCCCATCCGCCAGCGGAACAGCAGGTCGGCGAGGCAGTGCTCGAGCTTCGACACCATGATCAGCACTTTCGGGCGTGCGTTCACGTCGTGGATCGCCCATTGCGTGTCGCCTTCGCCGCCGCCGCCGAGCTCGGTCGCGATCGGCCCGAACTCCTGACGCAACGCGTCGATCTGCAGCGTCTCATCCGTCGGATGAAACACGCAGCGCACGAAGAAGCGGTTGCTGAGATCGTCGTCGAACACGTTCAGCGCATCGACATAGCAGCGATGGCGCTCGAGAAAGCCGACGACGGCGGCGACCTGGCCGGCCGCGCTCGGGCACGACAGCGTCAGGACGAATTGATCGGGGCGTGAGTCGGCGGTCATGAGATTCCTCGGAGTCATGGAGCGCGAACCCGCGCGGCGGCGCGCCGGGGCGCCAGGCTACGCGGGTAGCGGGAGACTCAAGTAAATCAGGACGTTTCTGGCGCGGATAGAACCAACCCGCCGTGTGGCTGGTATCGGCGCGCCAGCGCGGGCGCGCGGCTGCGTGCGGGGCGGGCGGCGGGCGTCAAGCGGGGCGGTCATCGCCAACCCAGCCGGCGTCAAGAGAATATCCGCTGGACGCCGGACGACCGTTCACGCAGGCGCGCACGCATCCAGCAGCCAGCGCCGGAACACGTGGGTCGCGTCCGGCTCGGGGCGTTGCGGCGGACGCACGAGGAAGTAGCCGCGCGACGTGACGACGGGCGCGTCGACGAGCTTCACGAGCTGCCCGGACGCGACGAGCTCGTCGACGAGCGGCGACCAGCCGAGGGCGACGCCCTCGCCGAGCAGGGCAGCATGGATCACGAGCGCATAGCTGTTGAAGGTCACGCCGCGCGCGGCGGCCGGCGCATCGAGGCCATGCGCGTCGAACCATCCGGCCCACGACAGCCAGCGTTCGGGGCGCGTCGGCTGCACGTGCAGCAGCGGCAGCGCACGCAGATGGTCGGGCCGGGCGACGTGCGGATGCGCGGCGCGGAACGCGGGCGAGCAGACCGGCGTGACGGATTCCGGAAAGAGCCGCGCGGCGGTGCACGACGGCCAGTGGCCGTCGCCGAACAGGATCGCGATGTCGGCGTGGTCGCGCTGCGCGTCGTAATCCTGTGACGTGACGACCCGCACGTCGACGTCCGGCATCACGCGCTTCAGGCCCGCGAGGCGCGGCATCAGCCAGTAGGTCGCGAAACCGAAATCCGTGACGATCGTGAGCGCGCCATGTTCGCGGCGCGCGCGCAGCGTCGCAGTGGCGCCGCGCAGCGTGTCGAGGCTCACCCGCACGGCTTCGTACAGGCACTGGCCGTCGCTCGTCAGCGTGACGCCGCGCGGACTGCGCTCGAACAGCGGCACGCCGAGTTCCGCCTCGAGCTGGAACACCTGCTGGCTCACGGCCGGCTGCGTCGAGCCGAGCTCGCGCGCGGCGGCCGTGAAGCTCTGGAGACGGGCGGCCGATTCGAACGCGCGCAGCGCCTGCATCGACGGTAACGGTTCGGATTTCGACATAAGTCTCTCTAATGGCCCCATAAGGGCCGGACACCTTCCCGCGCGAATTCGGGCGGGGGATAGTGCTTCGGACGGCACGGCACCGTGCCGGTTCTTCCGCGATTCTAGCCAGTCGCGGCCGGTGCGCGCGGCACTTTCTTCAGGCTGCGTCCGTCATGCTGGCCGCGCCGCTGCACAAGCGTCGCACCGTTCCGTTCGAACACCGATTTCCCCACGACCGCCGATGACGAACCCGACTCCCAACATCCTGATCCTGATGGCCGACCAGTTGACGCCGTTCGCGTTGCCGGCCTACGGCAATCGCGTCGCACGCACGCCGACGCTCGACCGGCTCGCCGCGCAAGGCGTGGTGTTCGATGCCGCGTATTGCGCGAGCCCGCTGTGCGCGCCATCGCGTTTCTCGCTGCTGACCGGCAAGCTGCCGTCGGGTATCGGCGCCTACGATAACGCCGCCGAATTGCCGGCGCAAACGCTGACCTTCGCGCATTACCTGCGCGCAGGCGGCTACCGCACGATGCTGTCCGGCAAGATGCATTTCTGCGGCCCGGACCAGCTGCACGGCTTCGAGGAACGGCTGACGACCGACATCTATCCCGCCGACTTCGGCTGGGTGCCCGACTGGGACCGCCCGACCGAGCGACCGAGCTGGTATCACAACATGAGCTCGGTGCTCGAGGCCGGCCCGTGCGTACGCACGAACCAGCTCGACTTCGACGACGAGGTCACGTTCGCGGCGAAGCAGAAGCTGTACGACGTCGCGCGCGAGCGTGCGGCCGGGCATGACGAGCGGCCGTTCTGCATGGTCGTGTCGCTGACGCATCCGCACGATCCATACGCGATCACGCGCGAATACTGGGATCTGTACAGCGACGACGAGATCGACATGCCGGCCGTGCGGCTCGATGCGGCCGAAAGCGATCCGCATTCGCAGCGGCTGCGCTTCGTCTGCGAAAACGACCGCACGCCGCCGACCGACGCGCAGATCCGCGCCGCGCGCCGCGCCTACTATGGCGCGACGTCCTACGTCGACGCGCAATTCGGCAGCGTGCTGGCCGCGCTCGAGCAATGCGGGTTCGCGGACGACACGATCGTGATCGTCACGTCCGACCACGGCGACATGCTCGGCGAGCGCGGACTCTGGTACAAGATGACGTTCTTCGAGGGCGGCTGCCGCGTGCCGCTGATCGTTCACGCGCCGGGCCGCTTCGAGGCGGCGCGCGTGCGCGGGCCCGTGTCGCACGTCGACCTGCTGCCGACGCTCGTCGACCTGGCCGGCGCGGCGCCGGCCGGCGGCTGGCCCGACCCGGTCGACGGCGCGAGCCTCGTGCCGCATCTGCGGGGCGCGCCCGCGCACGACGTCGCGCTGGGCGAATACCTCGCGGAAGGGGCGGTCGCGCCGGTCGTGATGATCCGCCGCGGCGACTGGAAGTACGTGCATTGCCCGGCCGATCCCGACCAGCTCTACAACCTCGCCGACGATCCGCGCGAGCGCACGAACCTGGCCGGCCTGCCCGAAGCGGCCGACGTGCTCGCCGCATTCCGAACGGAGGCCGCGCGGCGCTGGAACCTGCCGGAACTCGACGCCCAGGTGCGCGCGAGCCAGCGGCGGCGCCGCTTCCATTACGCGGCGACGACGCAGGGCCGCATCCAGGCATGGGACTGGCAACCGTTCACCGATGCGAGCCAGCGCTACATGCGCAATCACATCGAACTCGACACGCTCGAAGCGATGGCGCGCTTTCCGCGCGTCGGGCGCTGAACGTACCGCATCGCGGTCATTGACGAACGACGGAGGAAGCGAATCATGAAACGACAATGCAATGCAGCAATCCGGAGGCTCGGCACGGCGCTCGCCGCGACCGCGTGCGTGGTGGCGATGCAGTCCGCGCACGCGGCCGATCCGCAGACGTGTCGCGACGTGAAGATGGCGGCGCCCGGCTGGACCGACATCGACGCGACGAACGCGATGGCCGGCGTCGTGCTGAAGGCGCTGGGCTACCGGCAGGACGTCGCGAACCTGTCGGTGCCGATCACGTACCAGGGCTTGAAGAAAGGGCAGGTCGACGTGTTCCTCGGCAACTGGATGCCCGCGCAGGCGCCGCTCGTGAAGCCGTTCGTCGACGAGAAGTCGATCGACGTGCTGCACGCGAACTTGAGCGGCGCGAAGTTCACGCTGGCCGTGCCCGACTACGTCGCGGCCGCGGGCGTGCACACGTTCGCCGATCTCGCGCGCTACGCGGACCGCTTCGGCGGCAAGATCTACGGGATCGAGCCCGGCGCGCCCGCGAACCAGAACATCAAGCGGATGCTGTCCGACCATGTGCTCGGGGCCGCGAACTGGTCGCTCGTCGAATCGAGCGAGACGGGGATGCTCACGCAGGTCGAGCGCGCGGTGCGGGACAAGCGCTGGATCGTCTTTCTCGCGTGGGAGCCGCATCTGATGAATACGAAGTTTCACCTGACCTACCTGTCGGGCGGCGACGCGTATTTCGGCCCGAACTATGGCGGCGCGACCGTCAACACGGTGACGCGCCCGGGCTTTGCCGGCCAGTGCGCGAACTTGGCGCGGCTGTTCCGGCAGATGACGTTCTCCGTGGACGTCGAGAACCGGATGATCGCCGACATGCTCGACAACAAGACGTCGCCCGCGCTCGCGGCGCAGCACGTGCTGAAGGCCGACCCGGCGCTCGTCGAGGGCTGGCTGGACGGCGTCACGACCGCATCCGGCACGCCGGCCCTGCCGGCCGTGCGCGCGGCGCTCGACGCCCGCTGATCTGCCTCCGGGCGGCCGGTTTTTGCCGTGCCGCCCGTCTCCGTGTTTTCCCGAACCGTCGCATCAAGACCATTTAGTGTCGCCTTCAGACGGGTGGCCTGAAATATGGGTTTGTATTTTTCGCCAATGGCTCCGTTATTGCGGAAAACGAAATGCCGAAGCCAGCGGACGTACCGAATTCGAATCAGCCGGCGTATTGCTGCGCGCGCCAGGCCACGGTTCTTTCCATCGAAGGGTTCAGGGAGGGTGGTCGACAATGAAGCAAAAGAAAGTTGCCGTAGCCGCCGCGCTGGCATGCGCGGCCTGTATTCCCGCCATCGGCCACGCGCAGAGCAGCGTGACGCTGTACGGGATTCTCGATGCGGGCATCACGTACGTGAACAACACGGGCGGTTCGCACGTGGTCAAGTTCGATGACGGCGTCTCCTACGGGAACCGCTTCGGCCTGAAAGGCACGGAAGATCTCGGCGGCGGCCTGAAGGCCGTGTTCGCGCTCGAGAGCGGCTTCCACCTCGGCAACGGGCAGCTCGGCTTCGGCGGGGCGGAGTTCGGGCGGCAGGCTTATGTCGGTCTCCAGAACGACTGGGGCACGCTGTCGTTCGGCAACCAGCTGGACATCACCAACGAGCTCGTGTCGATCTACAACATCTCGGCATGGGGCAGCGGCTACGCGATCCACCAGGGCGACTTCGACCGCTTCAACGGCGACCGCCTGCCGAACTCGGTCAAGTTCCTGTCGAACGACCTGAGCGGCTTCAAGTTCGGCGCGATGTACTCGTTCGGCAACGTCGCCGGCAACTTCCATCGCAACAGCGCATGGAGCGCGGGTGCAAGCTACACGAAAGGCGACTTCTCGATCGGCGCCGCTTACACGCGCCTGAACAACCCGAACGGCATCTACGCGTTCGACCCGTACGCGATGATCGGCACGCATACGTTCCTCGGCCAGCAGACCGTGACCGTCGATCCGGCGACCGGCGCGCGCACCGACCTGTTCGCGAACACCGCGATGGACGTCGACAGCCAGGGCACGTTCGGCATCGGCACGAGCTACACGATCGGCAAGCTGTCGCTCGACGCGAACTTCTCGTACACGACGATCAAGGGCTTCGGCCAGTCGTCGCACATGCAGGTCTACGAAGGCGGCGGCTTGTACCAGTTCACGCCGGCGCTGAGCTTCATCGCGGGCTACCAGCACACGCGTTTCGAAGGGCACCACTGGAACCAGGGCACGGCCGGCCTGCACTACCTGCTGTCGAAGCGCACCGACGTGTACATCTCCGGCGACTACCTGCGTGCTTCGCAGGGTGTCGACGCGGTGATCGGCTACAGCTTCACGCCGTCGACGACGCAGACGCAGGCCGACGTGCGGATCGGGATGCGGCATTCGTTCTGAGCGGGGGCAGGGTAGTTCATTCGACGTCTTCAGCGAGGTCTCTCTTTGGCGCGAACTGCGGTTCGCGCTTTTTTTTGTAAGGCGGGCTGCCGCGCATGACGGACGCGCGCGAGACGCGGTTTCGGGCGGTTGGCGATATCATCGCGGTTTGACGCGCCCTGCGTCTCGCCGATCGCCCGCTCTCGCACATCCCTCCGATGACCGCCCCGTTACCCGAATCCCGTTCGCCGTCGCCGTTACCCGCCAACCTGTTTCGCCACGCACCGTTCCAGCGCTTCTGGGGCACGCGCGTGATGTCGTCGCTCGCGTTCCAGATCCTGTCGGTCGCGATCGGCTGGTACGTCTATGCGCTCACGCACAGCGCGTTCGCGCTCGGTCTCGTCGGGCTCGCGCAGTTCGTGCCGATGTTCGCACTGACGCTGGTCGTCGGGCAGGTGGCCGACCGTTACGATCGCCGGCGCATCGCGACGATCTGCCAGAGCGCCGAGGCGCTGGCCGCCGGCGTGTTCCTGCTCGGCGCCGCGACAGGGGGGCTCACCGCGCCGGGCGTGTATGCGCTCGCGGCGATCGTCGGCACCGCGCGCGCGTTCGAATCGCCGTCGGTGTCGTCGCTGCTGCCCGCCGTCGTGCCGCGCGGCGACCTGCCGCGCGCGACCGCGCTGTCGACGTCCGCGAACCAGGCCGCGCAGATTCTCGGGCCGGCGTTCGGCGGGCTGCTGTATGGCGTCGGCGCGCCCGCCGCGTTCGGTACGAGCGTCGTCGCGTTCGCGATCGCGGCGGTGCTGAGCGGCACGATTCCGCTGCGCAGTGCGCCCCCCGCGCGCGAACCGGTCACGCTGCGTTCGGTGTTTTCCGGTATCGCGTTCATCCGGCGCGAACCGGCGATCCTCGGCGCGCTGTCGCTCGACCTGTTCGCGGTGCTGTTCGGCGGCGCGACCGCGCTGCTGCCGATCTACGCACGCGACATCCTGCAGGTCGGGCCGTGGGGGCTCGGCGCGTTGCGCGCGGCGCCCGCGGTCGGCGCGCTCGCGGGCACGCTGTGGCTCACGCGTTTTCCGCTGAAGGGGCGGCCGGGCCGCGCGATGTTCGGCGGCGTGATCGCGTTCGGCATCGCGACCATCGTGTTCGGGCTGTCGAGGCATTTCGCGGTGTCGCTCGTCGCGCTGGCGGCGTTGGGGGCGTCGGACGTGGTGAGCGTCGTCGTGCGCCTGTCGCTCGTGCAGCTGCGTACGCCCGACGACATGCTCGGCCGCGTGAGCGCGGTCAACTCGCTGTTCATCGGTACGTCGAACCAGCTCGGCGAATTCGAATCGGGCGTGACGGCGGCGTGGTGGGGCGCGCCGGCCGCGATCGTCGTCGGCGGCGCGGCGACGATCGCCGTCGCGCTGACGTGGATGAAGCTGTTTCCTCAGCTGACCAACATGAAGTCGCTCGAACGCGACGCATGACGCGCGTCAGGCGTCCTGCGTCACGCGCACGGCCGTGCCGTAGCAGATGACTTCCGTGATGCCCGACCCGATATCGGTCGAGTCGTAGCGCATCGCGACGATCGCGTTCGCACCGAGCTTGCGCGCGTCGGCGAGCATCTTGTCGAATGCTTGCTGCCGCGCCCTCTCGCACAGCGACGTATAGAGCGTGATGTTGCCGCCGAAAATGGTTTGCAGCGATGCACCGAACGAGCCGACGATCGAGCGCGAACGCACGATGATGCCCTGCGCGACGCCGAGCGAACGGATGGTCGTGTGGCCGGGCAGGTCGAAGGCGGTCGTGACGCGCTCGGGCGAGAGATCGTCGGCGGAGCGGGAGAAGTCGGTCATGGAGGTGCACCGTGTCGCGGAAGTGATCGGACGACGATTCTATCCGGAACGGGAAACGCGCTCGAACGAGCGCGCATGACGCGCGCCCGTTCGGCGAGGCGTTGAGCGACCGCGGCCCCGTCAGTGCTTGACGGTCGTAGTGCCGTCACCGCCGAGATCGACTGCATACGCGAGCGCCAGCTTCCCGAACTTCAGCGCGTGGTTCGCTTGCCGATCCGAATTCTCCAGCGTGTCGTTCACGGTATGGATGTACGGACTGTCGTTCTGGTCGGCCTCGAACGGGAACGACGCCGGATAGCCCTGCGCATTCCACGACGCGTGATCCGAACAGGCATACCCGCACTGCGACGTGCCGATCGCGAGTTCCGGCAGGTAGGTCTTCGCCAGATTCGTCAGATAGGTGTTCTGCGCGGCGTTCGTGTAGTCGGTGATCAGGTAGATGTCTTTCGGATCGCCCTTGTAGTTCGTCATGTCGAGCTGCAGCACGCCGACCACGTTCGCATTCTGCGTGCGGAACTGCTTGGCGATCGCCTTCGATCCGAGCAGACCGGCTTCCTCGGCCGCGTAGCCGACGAACTTGATCGTCCGCTTCGGCCGGTAGCCGTTCGCGAGCAGCACACGAAGCGCTTCGGTGAGGCTGGCAATGCCGGACGCATCGTCGTCGGCGCCGGGCGAGCGCGTGTTTTCCGTCGTGCGGCCGACCGTCGAATCGAGGTGGCCGCCCAGCACTACCGTGCCCGCGGCGGGATCGCTGCCGCGGATCGTCAGGATGACGGATTTCTGCGGAAAGCCCGTATGCGCGAACTGCTCGACGGCGATGTCGGTGCGCGAGCCGGCCAATTGCTTCCACTGCAGCGCGAGCCAGTCCGATGCGGCGACGCCGTGCGACGTCGTGTAGTAGCGGTTCGTGAAGCCGGACATCGACGTGATCGTGCCGACGATGTTACTGGCCTGAAGTTGCTGGATCCAGGTCTTGATCTGCGGCGCGTTCGACACCGTGTAAGCGGTCGCGGCCGCCTGTTTCGCGAGCGTCGCGGGTATCGGCTGCAACGCCTGGCGTGCGTCGTCGAACGAGTCGTGCACGATGTAGCCGGGCCCGTGGCCGCGTGCATGGTGTACCGCGTGGGCGAGTTCGCCGAGCCGCGCATCGTCGATCTCGACGACGTGCACGGTTTCGCGGCGGGCGGCGCCGTCGGCCGTCTTGCCGGCGTCGACCGTCGTGCTGTACTGCGCGGTCGCGCTCGCATCGATGCGTTGAAGCTGGCGGAAAGCGGTGTCGCCGAGCGTGATCCACACCGGCGTCGCGTGCGCGGCGGCGGTCAGCAGCATGCCGCCCAGCGCGGCGCTCAGGCGGGTCAATGTCAGAGTAGGCATGTTCGATCTCGTGAGGATGGCGATGTCGAGGAAGAGGGCGCGCCGCAGGTCGTGCGACGCCGCCCCGCCTGCTGCGGAATTACGACTTCTGCGGCACGGTCACGCCGTACGTGCAGCTCTTGTTGTACGCGTTGCCGATCGCCGTGAGCTGCGCGCTGCTGTAGCCGAGCGCGGCGGCGGCCGTCAGCACCGCTTGCGCGGCGGCCTTCTGGTTCGTCGAGCTGTTGGTCATCGACAGCCCCTTCAGGAACGCCTTGTCCATCGCCTGCGCGCCGATCGCGTCGCGCGCGACGAGGTTGCACGACGCCCAGTACTGGCCGGCCGTGTGGATCTCCGCGCCGCGTGCCTGCGCGTAGGTGCGACCGACGTTCCAGTTCGTCACGCGGCCGCCCCAGTATTCGTTGTGGCCGTCCCAGTTGTAGACCCAGTGATACTGCGCGTCCGACGGGCTCCATTGGTTGAAGTCGCGGCTGTACGCGGCGGCGAGATAGTCGCCCGTGCCTTCCGACAGGCCTTCCTGCTGCGACAGGCCGCCGTTGGTCACCCAGTCGTGGATGCCGTGGCCGAGCTCGTGGATCACGACGTCCGCATCTTCCGCATCGTCGACACCGCCCTGCCCGAAGGTGAGCCGGCCGCTGCTCGACGAATACGACGAGTTGTCGTCGCCCGATTCGCCGTGCGGGTCGTACTGCACGCCGCCCGTGTACTGATAGGGCATCGCCTTGATGCCGAGCGTCTGGTTCACGTAACGAAGGAACGTGTCGATGTGGTAATACGTGTTCACCGCCTCGAAGTACAGATTGCCGCGCGTGAACTCGAACGCGGGCGTCGCCTGTGCCGGGCACGCGTTGTCGCGCGGCGCATCGAAATCGACGCACGACGCATACGGGCCCGACAGCACGTAGCGTGAATTCGATTGCGCAAGATCCTTCAGCGTCACGCGTACGCGCGAGGCCGTGAGCTGCGTGGAGTCCGCGTCGTTGTTGTCCTTGTAGCCCGTGCTGCCGTAGCTGCTCTTCGTCGACGAAAGCGGATCGGGCCGGAACACGAAACCGGTGCCGTCGGTCGCATAGAACGCCTTGTCCTCGGCGCGCAGCACTTCGCCGCTGCCCGCGTCGATCAACAGTTCCCAGTCGCCTTTCGGGCCGTCCTGCGGGCGGCCGCGCACCTTCCATGCGGTATGCGTGCCGGCCTTGTCGACGAACGCGACGAGTTGCGCGTCGAGGTTCGTGAAGCCGCCGACGCCCAGATACGCGCGCGCGCGGTCGAGCGCCTGCTGCTGGTCGACGGCCTGCGCCTTGCGCGCGGTGGCGACCACGCCGTTGATCGTGTTGCTCGCGACGTACAGGATGCGGCCGTCCTTCGCGACCGTCACCGCGATGTCGCTGCCGTATACGGGCAGCCCGGCCGCCTGCTGCTGGAAGCGCACGACGGTGAAATCGGCGTCGTCGCGCTCCGACGTGACCGCGAGGCTCGCGAGCGCGGCCGGATCGAGCCCGAGCTGCGTCGCCTGCGATGCGACGAAATCGCGCGCGGTGGCGGCGGGCGTGGCGGCCGCCTTCTTCGCGCGATACGCGGGGTTGTACAGCGTGACGGCGACGCCGTCCGCGCGGAACTGGCCGGCGGCCGTATCGGCCTTGGCCGCGGCCGGTGCCACGCCGCGCGTCAGGCTTTCGCGCAGGCTCGACGCCTGCGGATTCGCGACCTTGGTATCGGCCGCGCTGCCGCCGACGATGCCGAAACCGAGCGCGAGACCCAGGGCGAGCGGCAATGCTTTGCGTGATGTCTGCATACGTGATCCTCATCTCAACGGTTGGACACGCCCGCGCGCTCGTGGCGAGCAGGCACGACACGGCCCGCGCGCCGGCTCGATGGAACCGGTGCGACGAAGCGGTGCAGGGAGATTCGACTGACTGAGGAGAACTAAGCGTCAGGTCGAAAAGAATCGGAGCGGAAAGGCGGCGGGGAAGCGAACGGCAGGCAGGTGCGGCGACGGCGAAGCGAGCATCGTCATGTCATACCCCTCGGATCGGCATTGATGGCGGTTTGGCAGCCCGCGTGGCGCGACGTGCGCAGGCCCGGGCTCTCATCTCCTTAGGGCTGCCTATCTAATTGCGAGGTATGTTACAGAATATTTTCGGCGACATTGCAATTTATTTTCGAAGGCCGCTTCGGTCCGTCGATCAATCGGCGGCATTGTTCATCGATTGACGCGAAACGCTGCCGAAGCGCGCAATAGCGCGCCGGATTGTACGAAAAAACGGCTCCGCTCAGCGCGTCGCGCGGCGGTCGCTGCGCGGGCTCACGCCGAAACGCGCGCGATACGTGCGCGAGAAATGAGACGGCGATTCGAAGCCGCATGCGACGCACACCGACGTGATGCTCATGTCGGTCTGCTGCAGCAGCTCGCGGGCGCGATCGAGGCGCAGGTTCAGGTAGAAGCGCGTCGGCGTGTCGTTCAGCGTCGCGCTGAACAGCCGTTCGAGCTGGCGCCGCGTGATCGACACGTCCTGCGCGAGCGCGTCCGAGCCGAGCGGGCTCTCCATGTGCCGCTGCATCGTGTCGATCACCTGGATCAGCTTGCGGTTGTGCACGCCGTAGCGCGCGGCGATCTCGAGCCGCTGGCTGTCCGAGCGTTGCCGGATGCGGCTGACGACGAACTGCTCGGAGATCGCCGCCGCGAGGTCGGCGCCGTGCCGCCTGCCGATCAGGTCGAGCATCATGTCGATCGACGCGGTGCCGCCCGCGCAGGTGATGCGCCGGTCGTCGATCTCGAACAGTTCCTGCGTCGCGTTCAGGCCCGGGTAGCGTTCGCGGAACGCGGCGAGCGCTTCCCAGTGCAGCGTGAGCGTTTGCGATGCGTCGAACAGCCCGGCTTCCGCCAGCACGAAGCTGCCGGTGTCGATGCCGCCGAGCGTCGCGCCGTGCCGGTTCTGGCGGCGCAGCCAGTCGCCGAGCGCGCGGTCGTAGCACACGAGCGGATCGAAGCCGGCGACGACGAACACCGTCTCGACCTGCGCGACGTCCGCGTACGCGGCTTCGGCGGCGACCGGGATGCCGTTGCTCGCGGCGACGGGCGCGCCGTCCGCGCTGATCACGTGCCAGCGGTACAGCTCGGTGCGAAAACGGTTCGCGACGCGCAGCGGTTCGACCGCCGACATGAAGCCGAGCGCGGAGAAGCCGGGCAGCAACAGGAAGTGGAAATCCTCGGGCATCGGGGCGTGGGGTGGAATCGGGTGGTCGTCACGGACGGGCGCAACGCGGTGCGGCGTGCGACCGGATATACGCACACCGCGCCCGGCTCGCGCAAGCCGAACGTTCAACGCACGATTATCGCGGTTTTGCGGGTGCTCAGCGCGTTTTTGCGCCGCGCACGGTCCGGCGTGCCGTCGTCGAAGGCAGCTCGCCGAACTGGGCCTTGTACGCGCTCGCGAAATGCCCGAGGTGGATGAACCCCCAGCGCGCGGCCGCTTCGCTGATCGGCAGGTCGGATTGCCGTGTGTCGAGCAGCAGGCGCCGCACTTGCGCGAGGCGCAGCGAGCGCGTGTAGTTCAGCGGACCGGTCTGCGCGACCGACTGGAAGCTGTTCTGCATCGTGCGCCGGCTCACGCGCAACTGCGTGCACAGGCTCAGGATGTCGACGGGCGCCTCCGGGTGCTCGATCACGTAGTCGTGCACGCGCCGCACGATGTCGGCATGGCACGCATGCGTCAGACGATTCAAAGGCTCGGGCATTCGATACGTGAGCAGATCAACGAGCACGTTCGCGACATCGCTGCGCAGCACGGACTGCGCACGCGCCGTGTCGAACGTATCGGGCGCCGACAGCACGCGTTCGAGCAGCGTCGCGAGCTGCACGCTCGCGCGTTCGCGCGCGGCGACCGGCACGTCGGCGACGCCGCGCCGCAGCGCGCGCTCGTCGAGCCGGAGATCGGCAGCATCCTCGATTTGCTGCATCAGCTCGGAATCGACGACCACGCCGATCAGCGACATGTCGTCGGGCGAATGGAGTTCGAACGGCGAGCCCCCGCGCGCCAATACGATCGTGCCACCCTCGATGCGCGCATCGCCGAATGCGAAGGTGCCCGAGCCGGTGAGCGGCATGCCGAACACCGTATGGCCGTGCGGCAGGCGCCCGCGCTGGATGACCCGCACGTTCGCCGCTTCCTGGAACAGTTGCACGCCGTCGAACTCCACTTGCTTGACCGCGCTGCGATACGAGCCGGAGCCGATCTGGTCGTAGCGTTGGTCCCAACCACGCAGCGCCTCGGCATGCCGGTCCGCGTCGTCGAACATCTGATGAAACACGAGCATGGCGCCTCCGGCGGTCGTTCGGACCGCGCAAGATTAAACCGACCGCACGGTCGGTGCAATACGGATGAGCGCTATTTCCGTGGGGTTTTGGAGGGGGGGGGGAAGATGTCGACCTCGGGTGCCTTTCAGGCGGTTTTCCAATATCCCGAATCGGCACGCACGCGTTGCCGGTACGGGTGCTGAGCGGATTTATTGTCGAACTACAGTCGCCCCACATAACGTGAATCCCAACTGGAGGCGACATGAGAACAAGGCGACGCACCGCGGCTTTCGCGGCGACGCTGGCGTTCGCGGCGGCGTGGGCCGGCAGCGCATACGCGACGGAAAAGCCCGAGGAACTGGTCGTGCAGAAGATGCCGCCGTGGCATCCGCACGAGGTGTACGTCGTCGATATCGCAATGCCGACGATGACCGACGGACGCATCCTCGTGTACGACGCCGATGCGAAGAAGCTGCTCGGCCAGATTGACGGCGGTTTCGCGCCCGGCTTCGCGATCTCGCCCGACCGCAAGACGAGCTTCGTTGCGACGACCTATTTCTCGCGCGGCTCGCACGGCACGCGCACCGACGTCGTCGAGATAACCGACAACACGACGCTCGACCACGCAGGCGAGATCGTGATTCCGGCGAAGCACGGGCAGCACGTGCCGTCACCGTACAACACGGCGTTCAGCGTGGACGGCAAGCTGCTGTACGTCGCGAACATCACGCCGGCCGCGTCGGTGACGGTGATCGATGCGGTATCGAGGAAGGTGCTGTCGGAGATCGACACCGCGGCATGCGTGCTCGCCTATCCGTCGGGGAACGATCGCTTCACCGCGCTGTGCGAGAGCGGCAAGGCGCTCACCGTCACACTCGACGCCAACGGCAAGGAGGTGAAGCGCACGATGTCCGACGCATTCATCGACGTCGAAAATGATCCGGCCTTCATCAACGCTTCGCGCTACCACGGCGGTTATCTATTCACGACGTACCACGGCAACGTGCGCAGCGCCGACTTCAGCGGCGACAAGCCGACGTTCGGCAAGTCGTGGTCGTTGCTGAGCGACGCCGAGCGCGCCGAAGGCTGGCGCCCGGGCGGCATGCAGCAGACGGCCGTGCAGGTCGGGCAGAACCGCTACTACGTGCTGATGCACAAGGGCGGCGACGGCACGCACAAGGATCCCGGCACGCAGGTCTGGGTGTACGACCTGAAGTCGAAACAGCGTGTCGCGCGCTGGGACCTCGCGCAGCTGAATGTCGATCCGCTCGTGTCGATCCAGGTCAGCGAGGACGAGAAGCCGCTGTTCTACGGACTGACGGGCACGTCCGATCTCGTCGTGATGGACGCGCAAACGGGCAAGCCGCGGCACGTCGAGAAGCAGATCGGCAGCACGTCGACGCTGCTCGTGAACCCGTGAGGCCGCAATGATGCTCGATCCCGTACTCGCCACCAGCGCACAGGCAGGCGCGGCAGTCGTCGTGCTGCTCGGCGCCTTCGCCAAGATGCGCCGGCCTGCGACGTTCCGGCAGGCGCTCGCCGGCTATCGCCTGCTGCCCGACGCGCTCACCGCGCCCGTCGCATTCGCGATTCCGCTTGCGGAAGCCGTCTGCGCCACGGCGCTGCTGTTTCCCGATACGCGCACGACCGGCGCGCTCGGCTTGATCGCATTGCTGCTCGTATTCGCGGCCGGCATCGCGGTCAACATCCTGCGCGGCCATACCGATATCGACTGCGGCTGCTCCGGTTTCGCCGCGGCGCGCGCGGACGCGCCGCGCGGCATCGGCTGGCTGCATGTCGCGCGCGTGCTGCTGCTCATCGTGCTGACTGCGACCGCGTTCGTCGAACCGGGCAGCCGCGTGGTCGTGTGGTTCGACTACCTGACGCTGTTCTCTTCCGTGCTGCTGATCGTCTGCGCGCTGCTCACCGTCGACGTGCTGCTCGCCAACGTACCACGCCTTTCCCACCTGAGGAATTCATGATGCAAACCGCTCTCACCGTTTCCACAGCCTTGCTGTGGGTCGCCGTTCTCGCGCTCGGCGCAATCTGCCTCGCGCTCGTGCGCCAGATCGGCATCCTGTACGAACGCATCATGCCGGCCGGCGCATTGATGATCGACAAGGGGCCGGCGGTCGGCGCGATCGCGCCGACGTTCGAACTGACCGACATTCACGGCTCGCAGGTGAAGGTCGGTGGCATTGATGCATCGGGCAAGGCGACGCTGCTGTTCTTCCTGTCGCCGACGTGCCCGGTCTGCAAGAAGCTGCTACCGCTGTTGCCGTCGTTGCAGGCGAGTGAATCGACGCCGGTGAACATCGTGCTCGCGAGCGACGGCGATCTCGACGAACACGCGCGCTTCGCACGGAAGCACGACCTCGCACGTTTCCCGTACGTGCTGTCGCAGGAGCTGGGCCTTGCGTATCAGATCGGCAAGCTGCCGTACGCGGTGCTGCTCGACGACACCGGTGCCGTGCGCGCAAAGGGGCTCGTCAACACCCGCGAGCATCTCGAGAGCCTGTTCGAAGCGAAGGAGCGTGGCGTTGCATCGCTGCAGCAGTTCGTGCACGGCGATCACGACCATGGCGGTCACGAAGGGCGCGCGCAGCACGCGTGACCGGCCGACCCTCTTTCAACGTCAACGGAGAACAACCACATGGGCCTGTTTGATTCATGGTTCGAGCGGTCGGCGCGCGGCGTCGCGCAGCATAGTTCGCGGCGTAGCGCGATGGCGAAGCTCGGCAAGGTGCTGGTCGGATCGGCGATGCTGCCGCTCTTGCCCGTCGATCGCACCGCGTATGCAGCGGATGCGGCGTCGGGCGCATCGGCGGCTTCGGGTGCTGCCGCGCCGGGTGCGAGCGACGACCCGATGAGCTGCGATTACTGGAAATACTGCGCGATCGACGGCTGGCTGTGCAGTTGCTGCGGCGGTACGTCGAGCAGTTGCCCGCCGGGCACGACGCCATCGCCGATCACGTGGATCGGCACGTGCCGCAACCCGCACGACGGGTCGGACTACATCGTGTCGTACAACGATTGCTGCGGCAAGACATCGTGCGGAAAGTGCTTCTGCAACCGCAACGAGCGCGAGAAGCCGCTGTACAAGCTGTCGCTGAACAACGACATCAACTGGTGCATGGCGAACGGAAACTCGAACTACCACTGTTCGGTTTCGGTCCTGCTAGGAGCGGCGAAGCAATGAAAACGAAGCATGGTGGAAAGTTCGTTGTCGCGTGTATGGCGGCTGTCGCGGGTTTTGCGTTGCCGGGTTTCGCCGATGCGCAGCAAGCCGTCCACTACCCGGCGGGCAAGAGCCTGTTCGATGCGCAGTGCGCGGTGTGTCACCAGGCGGGCGGCAAGGGGCAGGACGGCCTCGCGCCGCCGCTGACCGAGTATCCGGGCAGGTATGCAACGGCCGACGCGGGCCGCGTGCAGCTCGTCGCGACGTTGCTGCACGGGATGTTCGGCGAGATCACGGTGCACGACAAGCGCTACAACTTCAAGATGCCGTCGTTCGCGAGTGCGAGCGATGACGATATCGCGAACGTGCTGAACTATGTCGTGTTCGATCTCAACGACAAGCACGGCGACGCGAAGCCGTTCACGGCGGCCGACATTCGCGCGGCGCGCGCGAACGAGATGGACGGCACGGCCGTTCATGCGCAGCGTGCGGTCGTGACGAAGGGGCTGGGGCTTTGAATGCCGTGCGTATGGGCTTGCGTGGCGGCCGGCGCGCGGCGGCGTGCCCGAACGGTTCGTTCATGGCACGTTGCCTGTCTTCGATGCTTGTCACTGCCGCATTCGCGATTGCCGTACCCGCGCATGCCGATGGCGTGATCGACGCGACGCTCGCGCGACTGCACTGGGTGCTCAACTGCATGGGCTGCCACACGGCGGCGGGCGGCGGCATTCCGGGCAAGGTGCCGCCGCTCGCGAATTCGCTCGGTTATTTCACACACCTGCCGGCAGGACGCGAGTACGTGATGCGCGTGCCCGGCGCGTCGAATTCGGCGCTGTCGGACGAGGATCTCGCCGACGTGCTGAATTGGGTGCTCACGACGATGAATCGCGATGCGCTGCCGCACGACTTCAAGCCTTATACCGCCGCCGAAGTCGCCGCGCATCGGCGTCCGGCGTTTTCGGACGTCGCGACGGTACGCGCCGGGCTGGTTCGCGCACTGCACGAGCGCGGAATCGAGGGTGTGTCCGAGCGGTACTGATCGGCTTTGCCGATGGCGCTTGGGCGCCGGTGTAGCGGTTGCCGGCACCGTCTTCGCAGGTGATGGCACCTGAGCGCACCCATGTCACGATCTCGACGTCCCGGTGAGCATGCAGGCAGAAGCCGGAATGCGGCGCGGGCGCATCGTCGTTCCACAGATAAAGCGCGTCGAGTGGTGCATGGTCGGCGCATCCGAACTCGCCGAAACGGAAATGCAGCCGTGTGTCGAGCCACGCGCGTCTGATTGCGCCAAGCGACGGAAAGGCACGATGTTCGATCATGATCTGCGTCGGGCGGACGCGCAGGCACATCGGTGCGGTGCGATCGTAGACGATCGCACCGCGCCCCGTGCACCCTGCACCACGCTCAGATCTGCTGCTGGCCGCCATCGACGAACAATTCGATGCCGTTCACGAAGCTCGCGTCGTCCGACGCGAGGAACAGTGCGGCGCCCGCGATCTCTTCCGGCTCGCCCAGGCGCCCCATCGGAATCTGCGCGGCCAGGTAATCGGCGAGACCTTGCCGTTGCGCGGCGTCCTGGCCGGCGAGGTCGAGCAGGCCCGGCGTGCGGGTTGCGCCCGGGCTGATCGTGTTCACGCGGATGCGGCGCTCCTTCAGATCGAGAATCCAGCTGCGAGCAAACGCGCGCACCGCTGCCTTCGAAGCCGAATACACGCTGAATGCAGCGGTGCCCGCGCTGCCGGCCGTCGAGCCGGTAAGGATCACCGATGCGCCGTCGGCGAGCAGCGGCAGCGCCTTTTGCACCGTGAACAGCACGCCTTTCACGTTGCGATTGAAGGTGTCGTCGAAGTGTTCTTCCGTGATGCTGCCGAACGGCAGCATCGAACCGCCGCCGGCGTTCGCGAACAGCACGTCGAGGCGCCCGTGTTCTTCGTTGATTTGCGCATAGAGCGCGTCGAGTTCGTCGAGCTTCATGGAGTCGACGCGTACGCCCGTCGCGTTGCCGCCGCCTTCGCGGATCGCGTTGACCGCGGCATCGAGTTCGGCCTGGCGGCGGCCGGTCAGGTAGACGTGCGCGCCTTCCGCCGCGAAGCGCTGCGCGGTGGCGAGGCCGATGCCGCTGGTGCCGCCGGTGACGAGTGCGATCTTGTTGTCGAGCTTGCGTGCCATGGTGTTTCTCCTTTCGTTCAGTGAGTGGGTGACTGCGTTTCGGTGTTGCGTGCTGCGATGTAAGGAGAATATCGACGCGCCATTCGTTTCGAAATAGAATTGATCGCAAGTCAACGTTGCAGAAATGAAAAGATGAGGGGAAATGGCCAGGCTGCCTGACTTCGAAGGGCTCGCGATGTTCGCCAAGGTCGCCGAGGAAGGATCGTTCGCGGCGGCGGCGCGCGCGATGGGCGTATCCGTGGCGACCGTTTCGCGCGGCGTCGCCCGTCTGGAAGACCGTTTGGGCGGACGACTTTTCAACCGGACGTCCCGTCAACTGGCGCTCACCGAGTTCGGCCGGACGATCTGCGAAAAGGCCGGCGAGGTGTATCGCCATGCCGAAGAAGCGGAAAGTGCCGCGCGCGAGATGGCCGTGCAGCCGCGCGGGCTGGTGCGCCTCGCGGTGCCGATGTCGTTCGGGTTGCGCTGGGTCGCGCCGCTGCTGCCCGGTTTCTTTCGTGCCTATCCGGACGTGTCGATCGACCTGCATCTGTCGGATGCGTCGGTCGACCTGATCGCCGACGGGTTCGATGCCGCATTGCGCATCGCCGCGCTGCCGGATTCGTCGCTGGTGGCCCGGCGGTTGTGTGCGGTGACGCAATACGTGGTGGCGTCGCCTGCATACCTGAAGCGCGAAGGACGGCCCGCGCATCCGCGCGAACTGGCGGGGCGGCCATGTCTCTCGTACGCGTATCGGGCGCATAGCGATGTGTGGCGTTTCACGAACGACGCGGGTGACGAGGACGCGGTCATGCCGAATGGTCCGCTGCGCGTGACGAATGCCGATGCGCTGTTGCCGACGCTGCTCGCCGGTCTCGCGATTGCGGAGCTGCCCGAATTCATCGCCGGCGAATATCTGGCCGATGGCCGCCTCGAAGCGATCCTGACCGAGTGGTCGTTGACGCGGGGCGGCCTCTACTTCGTCACGCCGTCCGCGCGCGCACGGCCCGCGAAGGTTGCCGCGCTGTCCGACTACTTCGCCGAACATCTGTCGGATCCGTCCTGGCGATGGCCGAAGTGATCGATTGCCGCAGTGCGCCATACGACACGCCAAAATCCCCTGACGTCAGACGGCTTTCGCTAGAATCGATCATCGTTCACGTACAAGCGCAGAAATGCATCGGTGCGACGGTATCCACTACGCGAATGCCGCTCGCGCTCATCCCATGGTTCATCCTTTACCGGAGGCGAACGTGCCAGGCTTACTTCCCGATGTCGACCGTGACGGGCTTCTCGAATATTCGGTGGTGTACACCGACCGGTCGATCAATCACATGTCGCAGCGCTTTCAGGGCGTCATGCGCGATATTTCCGCGGCGCTGAAGAAGGTCTACAACGCGAAGGCGGTGGCGATCGTTCCGGGCAGCGGGACGTTCGGCATGGAAGCCGTTGCGCGCCAGTTCGCGACGGACAAGAAGTGTCTGGTGATCCGCAACGGCTGGTTCAGCTTCCGCTGGTCGCAGATTTTCGACATGGGCCGTATTCCGTCCGAGTCGATCGTGTTGAAGGCGCGTCCGGTCGAGCCGGGCAGGCAGGCGGCGTTCGCGCCGGCTCCGATCGAGGAAGTCGTCGCCGCGATTCGCGAACACAAGCCGGATCTGGTCTTTGCTCCGCATGTCGAAACCGCCTCCGGGATGATGTTGCCCGACGCGTATCTGCGCGCGGTGGCCGACGCCGTGCATGCGGTCGGCGGCATGTTCGTGCTCGATTGCATTGCGTCCGGGACGATCTGGGTCGACATGGAGGCGAGCGGCGTCGACGTGCTGATCAGTGCGCCGCAAAAGGGCTGGAGCGCGTCGCCTGGCTGTGCGCTGGTGATGATGAGTCCGCTTGCGCGCGAGCGAATCGACGCGACGACCAGCACCAGTTTTGCGTGCGATCTGCGCAAGTGGCTGCAGATCATGGAAGCGTACGAGAACGGCGGGTTCGCGTACCACGCGACGATGCCGACGGACAGCCTCGCGACGCTGCGCGACGTCATCAAGGAAACGGAAGCGTACGGCTTCGACAAGGTGAGGGCGGAACAGCTCGAGCTCGGCACGCGGATTCGCGCGTTGCTGGCCGAGAAGGGGTTCCGGAGCGTGGCGGCGGAAGGCTTCGAGGCGCCGGGCGTCGTCGTGAGCTACACGGACGATGACGACATCCGGTCCGGCAAGAAATTCGTCGACGTCGGCATGCAGATCGCGGCCGGCGTGCCGTTGCAATGCGATGAGCCGGCGGATTTCAAGACGTTCCGGATCGGCTTGTTCGGGCTCGACAAGCTGCATGATGTCGATGCGGCGGTCGGACGATTTGCTGACGCGTTGGAACGCGTTCTGTAGCGCGCGTTTTCGATCGGCCGAGGTCGGAAGCCGCCAAACCTGGCGGCGGCTTCCGACCCAAACAAGCCGGACGTTGCCGTTCGTGTAAGCACTGTTGGACTGCGGACGGTTTCCCGCGCCCGTACTCGACCATTTTGGAAAGTGACATGACCGAATGCGCTCTGACATTTGCCAGTCAAACCGAATGGGAAAGCTGGTTGGCGCAAAACGGCGGCACTTCGAGCGGAGTATGGCTGCGTCTGGCGAAAAAGGGCGCCACGCACCGAACCGTCACCTACGACCAGGCGTTGGAAAGCGCGCTCTGTCATGGCTGGATCGACGGCCAAAAACGGGCTGAGAGCGAGACGTACTGGTTACAACGCTTCACGCCGCGCTCAGCAAAAAGCATCTGGTCCAAACTCAACAAGGACCGGGCCGAAGCGCTGATCGCCGCAGGCAGAATGCGCGCGTCCGGCATGCGCGAGATCGAGAAGGCGCGGCAGGACGGCCGCTGGCAGGCTGCTTATACGTCGGCCAGCAACTCGACCGTGCCGGACGACCTGCAGGTGGCGTTGGACGCAAATTCGAAAGCCAAGGCGTTCTTTGCAACGCTGAATAGCCGCAACCGCTACGCCATCCTGTACCGGATACAGAATGCGAAAAAGCCGGAAACACGGGCGCGTAAAATCGCGGAATTCGTCGAAATGCTGAACCGCGGTGAAACCTTCCATCCGTGAATCTTGTGCTTCTGATGGAGATCTTGCGAAACGCGGGCATCGAATCCGTGATGGCCGCTTCGTTCCGGCAGCCGTCATGCGCGGTAATTTCGTCGGCCAGCGCGATATCCGCACCGGTTGCGGTGCAGGCCGCAATCCGCTGACCGACGGGGTCGGCCGTAGCCGACCCCGCATCGACCGCAATTACACGGCCGCGTTGCGATTCGCCTCGATCACCGTCAACGCCGTCATGTTCACGATCCGTCGCACGGTCGCACTGGACGTGAGGATGTTCACCGGCCCGTTGACGCCCAGCAGGAACGGCCCGACCGCAACGTTACTGCCGGCCTCGGTCTTGAGCAGGTTATAGGCGATATTCCCCGCATCGACGTTCGGACACACGAGCAGGTTCGCCGCACCCTTCAGCGGCGACATCGGCAGCAGCCGCGCACGCAGCGCCTCGTCGAGCGCGCAGTCGCCGTGCATCTCGCCATCCGCCTCGATATCCGGCGCTTGCGCGCGAATGATTTCCAGCGCCCGGCGCATCTTCACGCCCGAAGCCGCGCTCCCCGACCCGAAGTTCGACCGCGACAGCAGCGCAACCTTCGGCGAGAGATTCAGCCACTCCATCTGCCGCGCGGCCGCGATCGTGAATTCCGCGATCTGCTCCGCATCCGGGTTGTCGTTGACGTGCGTATCGACCAGCGCGACCGTCCGCTGATTCAGCAGCAGGATGTTCATCGCGGCGTAGGTCGACGCATCGGGCTTCCTGCCGATCACTTCGTCCACGAACCGCAGGTGATTGTGATACTCGCCGACCGTCCCGCAGATCATCCCGTCCGCATCGCCGAGCCGCACCATCATCGCGCCGATCAGCGTCAGGCGGCGCCGCATTTCGACGCGCGCCATTTCCTTCGAGATGCCGTCGCGGCAGCGCAATTCCCAATACGTCGTCCAGTATTGCGGGAAACGTTCGTCATATTCCGGATTGGTCACTTCGACATCCTGACCGAGACGCAGGCGCAGGCCGAACCGCTCGATACGCGCGAGCAGCACCTCCGGACGCCCGACCAGGATCGGACGCGCGAGCTTCTCGTCGACGATGACCTGCACCGCGCGCAGCACACGCTCGTCCTCGCCCTCGGTGAACACGATGCGTGCCTTGCCGCCATCACGCACGAGCTGACGCGCGGTCGCGAACAGCGGCTTCATGAACGCGCCCGAGTGGTAGACGAACTGCTGCAGCTGCTCGACATACGCGTCGAGATCCGCGAGCGGGCGCGTCGCCACGCCGCCCTCGATCGCGGCCTTGGCCACGGCCGGCGCGATGCGAACGATCAGGCGCGGATCGAACGGCTTCGGAATCAGATATTGCGGACCGAAGGACACTTCATCGCCGCCATAGGCCGCCGCGACGATGTCGTTCTGCTCTTCCTGCGCGAGGCCGGCAATCGCGTGAACCGCGGCGATTTCCATTTCGCGGGTGATCGTCGTTGCGCCCACATCCAGTGCGCCGCGGAAAATGTACGGGAAGCAGAGAACGTTGTTGACCTGGTTCGGGAAATCCGAGCGGCCCGTCGCGATCACGACGTCGTCGCGCGTCGCATGCGCGAGTTCCGGGAAGATTTCCGGCGTCGGATTGGCGAGCGCGAGAATCAGCGGGCGCGCGGCCATCGCCTTCAGCATCTCCGGTTTCAGAATGCCGCCGACCGACAGCCCGAGGAACACGTCGGCGTCGCCGATCACTTCGGACAGCGTGCGCGCGTCGGTTTCCTGCGCGAAGCGTTCCTTGGCGGGGTCCATCAGCGTGGTGCGGCCGCGGTAGACGACGCCTTCGATATCCGTCGCCCAGATGTTCGCGACCGGCAGCCCGAGGTCGACGAGCAGGTCCAGGCAGGCCAGCGCTGCGGCACCGGCGCCCGAGGTCACGACCTTCACCTCGGAAATCGACTTCCCGACCACCTTCAGCCCGTTGATGAATGCGGCGGCCACGGTAATGGCGGTGCCGTGCTGGTCGTCGTGGAAGACCGGAATCTTCATGCGCTCGCGCAGCTTGCGCTCGACGGTGAAGCACTCGGGCGCCTTGATGTCCTCGAGGTTGATCCCGCCGAAGGTGGGCTCGAGGCCGGCGATGATGTCGACGAGCTTGTCCGGATCGGTCTCGTTGATCTCGATGTCGAACACGTCGATCCCCGCGAACTTCTTGAACAGCACGGCCTTGCCTTCCATGACCGGCTTCGACGCGAGCGCGCCGATGTTGCCCAGACCCAGCACGGCGGTGCCGTTGGTGATGACGCCCACCAGATTCCCGCGGCTCGTGAAGCGATGCGCGTTCAGCGGCTCGGCGGCGATCGACTCGCACACGCTGGCGACGCCCGGCGTGTAGGCGAGCGCGAGATCGCGCTGCGTCACGAGCGGCTTGCTGGCGACGACGGAGATCTTCCCCGGGGTCGGAAACTCGTGATAGTCGTACGCGGCCTGCTGCTGAGTCTCTGTCTGTTTCATGTTTTTGGGTCCGGGCGTGCGCGCCAGGCCAGTCCCGACGCGATCCATGAGGTGATTCTAGGGATCGGCCATAAGGAGATGATTCTGTTTTAATATCGGTCCATCACTTTTTCATGATGGTATGGCGGTTCGGCAATGACATTCGACGCGAACGACGTGGTCCGGCGGCTCGGTGCGCGCCTGAAGATGCGGCACCTGATGCTGTTGCTGCAGATCCAGCAGCACGGGTCGCTGACGCGCGTCGCGGAGCACATGGCCAGCAGCCAGCCTGCCGTCACGAACGCGCTGTCCGAGCTGGAAAGCATGTTCGGCACGCCGCTGTTCGAGCGCTCGTCGCGCGGGATGCGGCCGACCGCGCTCGGCTCGGTCGTGCTCGAGCGCGCCCGGGCGATGCTGAAGGACCTCGACCATCTCGCCCGCGAGATGGAGGCGGTCGCCGCCGGCCACGCGGCCCACCTGCATATCGGCGTGATTCCGTTTATTTCGGGCCAGATGTTGTCGGCGGCGCTCAAGCGGCTGCAATCCCGGATGGAGCGGCGCCTGACCGTGACGATCCATGAAGGCACCAGCGACCAGTTGCTGCTCCAGCTCAAGGACCACAGCGTCGACCTCGTGATCGGGCGGGCGTCGTCGGCGGTCGATCTGGGCCAGGTTTCCTTCGAAGTTCTGTACCAGCAGCAGCCGCGGATGATCGCGAGCCGGCGCCTCGCCGCGAAACTGGCGCGCATGAAGCTCGACTGGGAGAAGCTGCGCGAACTGGACTGGATTCTCGGCGCGCCGCATACGCCGATGCGGGAGCAGGTGACGGACCTGTTCCTGTCGGCCGGCATCGCGCCGCCCGTGCCGATCGTCGAAAGCTACTCGTCGAAGCTGATCGGCGAAATGATCGCGTCGAGCGACGACGCCGTATCGATCGTGCCGGCCGATATCGCCGAAGAAATGGTGCGCATCGCCGGCGTGGCGATCGTGCCTTACTCGCTGGTCTGGACGCTGCCGCCCATCGCGCTGTTTACGCGCGCCGCCGAATCGCATGCGCCGACGCGGGATCTGCTGGTCCAGGCGCTGCGCGAGATCTGCCGGGAAACCTACGTCGAGGTACCGCGATAACGTGTCGGGCGCCGGCCCGCACCGGCCCGGCCGGAATCGACATCACGCGCGTTCCGGCGCCACCGCCGAAGCACGCTCCGTCGGCATCCATCACGCCGCATCCGGGCAACCCCCGCTTCGCCGAAATTCGCCTCAAACCCCCGCCGTACAAGCCATTGCTCGCGCATAGTGGTTTCCACTCATAGTCGCAAATAGTCAAGAAAAGGTCGCCGCCGGTCGTCTTTCGACCAATATGGCTCGTTACTTTTACTCCCACGATGCAGGCCGGGACGCACTCCGCGAACCCGTCGGACATCGGTCCAATCGGGAGAGAAACCATGAAGTCGACAAAGATCGCCGCGTTCGTCGCGGCCGTGCTGGCGACCGGCGCATTCGCGACCGCGGCGCACGCCGAAACGGAAGCAGCGACCTGCCGCAACGTACGCTTCGCGGACATCGGCTGGACCGACATCACGTCCACCACGGCGCTCGCGTCGACGGTGTTCGAAGGGCTCGGCTACAAGCCGACGACGACGATCGCATCGGTGCCGATCTCGTTCGCCGGCCTGAAGAGCAAGCAGCTCGACATCTCGCTCGGCTATTGGTGGCCGGTGCAGCAAAAGCAGCTCCAGCCGTTCCTCGACAGCAAGTCGATCAACGTGGTCGAGACACCGAATTTGTCGGGCGCGAAGGCGACGCTCGCGGTGCCGAGCTATGAATACCAGGCCGGCCTGAAGACCTTCGATGACATCGCGAAACACCGCGCGGAACTCGACGGCAAGATCTACGGGATCGAGCCGGGCAGCAGCGCGAACGCGACGATCCAGAAGATGATCGACACGAACCAGTACGGTCTGGGCGGCTTCAAGCTGGTCGAATCGAGCGAGGCCGGGATGCTCGTGACGGTCGAGCGCGCGATCCGCGAGAAGAAGTGGGTCGTGTTCCTCGGCTGGGAACCGCATCCGATGAACATCCAGATCAGCATGAACTACCTGTCCGGCGGCGATGCGAGTTTCGGCCCGAACTACGGCGAAGCCCGCGTGTACACGCTGACGGCGCCCGACTTCATCTCGCGCTGCCCGAACGCGGGCAAGCTCGTCGAGAACCTGCGCTTCACGACGCAGCTCGAGAACCAGCTGATGCAGTCGGTGATGAACAAGACGAAGCCGGCCGACGCCGCGAAGGCATACCTGAAGAAGAATCCGCAGGTGCTCGATGCCTGGCTCGCCGGCGTCAAGACGTTCGACGGCAAGGACGGCCTGCCTGCCGTGAAGGCGTATCTCGGCCTGTAACGGCCCGCGCGCGCCGCGAGCGGGCGGCGCGCAGCGACAAATAATCTGCAGTACGACGGAAAACGAGCGACACGAACAGCATCAAGCGAGGGCATTCAGCATGAACCACGAAGTCATCATCACCTGCGCGGTCACCGGCGCGGGCGACACGGTCGGCAAGCATCCGGCGATTCCGGTCACGCCGAAGGAAATCGCGGCCGCCGCGATCGAAGCGGCGAAGGCCGGCGCGACGGTTGCGCACTGCCACGTGCGCGACCCGCAGACGGGCCGCGGCAGCCGCGACCCGAACCTGTACCGCGAAGTGGTCGACCGGATCCGCTCGGCGGACGTCGACGTCATCATCAACCTGACGGCCGGCATGGGCGGCGATCTGGAGATCGGCCCGGGCGAGGACCCGATGCGCTTCGGCAAGGGCACCGATCTCGTCGGCGGCCTCACGCGCCTCGCGCACGTCGAGGAACTGCTGCCGGAAATCTGCACGCTCGACTGCGGCACGCTGAATTTCGGCGACGGCGACTACATCTACGTATCGACGCCCGCGCAACTGCGCGCCGGCGCGAAACGCATCCAGGAACTCGGCGTGAAGCCGGAGCTGGAAATCTTCGATACGGGCCATCTGTGGTTCGCGAAGCAGTTGCTGAAGGAAGGGCTGCTCGACGATCCGCCGCTGTTCCAGCTGTGTCTGGGCATTCCGTGGGGCGCGCCGGCCGACACCGGCACGATGAAGGCGATGGTCGACAACCTGCCGCCGGGCGCGCACTGGGCCGGCTTCGGGATCGGCCGCATGCAGATGCCGATGGTCGCGCAGGCGATGCTGCTCGGCGGTCACGTGCGTGTCGGCCTCGAAGACAACATCTGGCTCGATCGCGGCGTGCACGCGACCAACGGCACGCTCGTCGAGCGTGCGCGGGAAATCGTCGAACGCCTCGGCGGCCGCGTGCTGACGCCGGCCGAAGGGCGTCGCAAGCTCGGCCTGCCGGCGCGCGGCGAGCGTCCGCTCGAACGCCGCGCGGTGACCGAATTCGCGTGAGTTTGCAAGGCTGATTCCGATTCAATGCGGCGGCGCGCACGGGCGCGGTCGCCGTCCGATTTCACTCGATTTGAAGGATGCGTGACATGGCAGTGAAGACCGACATCAAGACGTTCGCCGCGATCGGCACCGGCGTGATCGGCAGCGGATGGATTTGCCGTGCGCTCGCGCACGGTCTCGACGTGGTCGTGTGGGACCCCGCGCCGGGCGCCGAGGAGCGGTTGCGCGCGAACGTCGCGAATGCGTGGCCCGCGCTCGAACGCGTCGGCCTCGCGCCGGGCGCCGATCCCGCGCGGCTGCGCTTCGAGTCGACGATCGAGGCCTGCGTCGCCGACGCGGACTTCATCCAGGAAAGCGCGCCCGAGCGCGAGACGCTGAAGCTCGAACTGCACGAACAGATCAGCCGCGCGGCGAAGCCCGACGCGATCATCGCGTCGTCGACGTCGGGGCTGCTGCCGACCGACTTCTACGCGCGTGCGACGCACCCGGAGCGCTGCGTGGTCGGCCATCCGTTCAATCCGGTCTACCTGCTGCCGCTCGTCGAGGTGCTCGGCGGCGCGCGCACGTCGCCGGAAGCGGTCGAGGCCGCGATGGCGATCTATCGCAAGCTTGGCATGCGGCCGCTGCACGTGCGCAAGGAGGTGCCGGGCTTCATCGCGGACCGGCTGCTCGAAGCGCTGTGGCGCGAGGCGTTGCATCTCGTCAACGAAGGCGTCGCGACGACCGGCGAGATCGACGATGCGATCCGCTTCGGCGCGGGCATCCGCTGGTCGTTCATGGGCACGTTCCTGACCTACACGCTGGCCGGCGGCGATGCCGGCATGCGACACTTCATGCAGCAGTTCGGCCCCGCGCTCGAACTGCCATGGACGAAGCTGGTCGCGCCGAAACTGACCGACGAACTGATCGACAGCGTCGTCGAAGGCACGAGCGAGCAGCAGGGCACGCGCAGCATCAAGGAACTCGAACGCTATCGCGACGAGTGCATCACCGAGGTGCTGAAGGCGATCGCCGCGGTGAAGGCGCGGCACGGGATGCGATTCGAGGACTGAACGAACATGACCGGCGATACCCCGCTGACGATTTACCACGATGTCGTGCGGCCCGAGTGGGTCGACTACAACGGCCATTTGCGCGACGCGTTCTATCTGCTGATCTTCAGCTTCGCGACCGATGCGCTGCTCGACCGCATCGGTCTCGACGACGCCGCGCGTCGCGAGCGGTGCCGCTCGGTCTATACGCTCGAAGCGCACGTGAACTATCTGCAGGAGATCAAGGAAGGCACGCGCGTGCGCGTCGATGCGCGGGTGTTCGCGCATGACGCGAAGCGGCTGCACCTGTATCTCGAGCTGTTCGCGGACGGCCATGACGGCGCGGTGTCGGCGAGCGAGCAGATGCTGCTGCATGTCGATACGCGCGACGGCGCGAAATCGGCGCCGTTCGACGACGACGTCGCCGCGCGCGTGGCCGAACTGCATGCATTGCAGCGCGATTGTGCGGCGCCCGCGTATGCGGGGCGCGTGATCGGACTGCCGCCACGTCGCTAGCGTCGACGTTCAACGTTCAGGTTTCAACGTTCAATCTTCGACCGCGGAGCGCACACGATGCTCGAACCGGAAATCGCGGCGTTCGTTGCAGCCGTCGACGCGTGGTATCCGGCCGACGCGGCGGCGCGCTCGCCCGTCGAGCAACGCCGCGTCTACGACCGCTTCGCGGCCGCATGGACGCCCGCCGAACTGCCGCCCGGCATCGTGCAGCAGGACGCCGCGTGGCAAGCGCCGGACGGACGCGCCATCGCACTCCGGCGCTACGCGCCTGCGCACGGCGAGCCGCGCGGTACCGTGCTGTTCTTTCATGGCGGCGGCTTCGTCGTCGGCTCGCTCGACAGTCACGCGTTGATCACCGCGCAACTAGCGGCCGACACGGGGCTGGCCGTGATCGCGGTCGACTACCGGCTCGCGCCCGAGCATCGTGCGCCGGCCGCGCTCGAGGATTGCCTGGCCGTCACGCGCGCCGCACGCGATGCAACCCGCTGGCCGTTCGGCTCGCGCGCACGACCGCTGACGCTCGCGGGCGACAGTGCGGGCGGCAATCTCGCGGCGGCCGTCGCGACCGCGCTGCGCGACGCGGGCGAAGGCGGCATCGACGGGATCGCACTCGTGTATCCGATGCTCGGCATCGAACCGCAATCGCCGGCGCGCGAGACGGAAGCGCACGCGCCGATGCTGACGCTCGACGACGTTCATCGCTATCGCGCGCTGTACTGGGGCGATGCGGATGAAACCGCGCTGAACGACGATCCGCTGCTGCGCGCATCGGCGCCGCTCGCGGCGTCGCGCTTCGACGGGCTGCCGCCCGTGCTCGCGATCGGCGCGGAACACGATCCGCTGCGCGACGATGCGCGCGTCTACGTCGAACGGATCCTTGCGGCCGGCGGCGCCGCGCGTTACTGGAGGGGAGAGGGGCTGGTGCACGGCTGCTGGCGCGCGCTCGGAACGAGCCCGCAGGCGGCGCGGATGCACCGGATCATCGGCGGGTTTCTGCTCGCACCACACGCGTAGCGGGCGTTTCCGGGAGGCAACGATGCAGGCAGCGCAACACCGTATCGAGGACTGGCGGACCTTTTCCGCCGACGCGGCCATTGCGGCGGCGACGATCGGCGATGGAACGGTGGACGTCGAGTGGAGCGACACGCGACGATCGCCGTTTCACTTCGACTGGCTGCGCGACAACTGCGCGTGTTCGGCGTGCGTGCACGCGCTCACGCGCGAACAGGTGTTCGAGATCGCCGACGCGCGCGAGGATCTGTCGGCGCTCGCCGTGCATGTCGAAACCGACGGCGCGCTGCACGTCGAGTGGAACGACGGGCATCGCAGCACCTGGTCGCCGGGATGGTTGCGCGCGCATGCATACGACGATGCGTCGCGCGCGGAACGCCAGGCCGCGCACGGGCGGCACGTATGGGCCGGCGACGATGCGACGGCGATCGGCGTGTTCGCGTGGCGTGACGTGATGGAGGACGACGGCGCGTTGCGCGCGTGGCTCGCCGCGTTGCAGCGCACGGGGTTGACGCTCGTCGAGGGCGTGCCGGCCGAACGCGGCCGGGTCGACCAGATCGCGCGTCGTGTCGGCCTGATCCGCGAAAGCAATTTCGGCGTGCTGTTCGATGTCGAATCGAAGCCGCGGCCGGACAGCAATGCCTATACGTCGCTCAACCTGCCGCCGCACACCGACCTGCCGACGCGCGAATTGCAGCCGGGCGTGCAGTTCCTGCATTGCCTCGCGAACGACGCAACGGGCGGAGACAGCATCTTCCTCGACGGCTTTGCGCTCGCGCAAGCGCTGCGGCGCGACTATCCGGCCGATTTCGAATACCTTGCCTCGACGCCGTTCGAGTTCTGGAACAAGAGTGCGAACAGCGACTACCGCTGCTCGGCGCCGGTGATCGGCCTCGATGCACGCGGCAACGTGACGGAAGTGCGCGTCGCGAACTTCCTGCGCGGGCCGCTCGATGCGCCGGCCGAATCGGTCGCGGCCGTCTATCGCGCATACCGGCGGTTTCTCGCGCTCGCGCGCGAGCCGCGTTTCCGGGTGCAGCGCCGCCTGCGGGCGGGCGACATGTGGGCGTTCGACAACCGGCGCGTGCTGCATGCGCGCACCGAGTTCGATCCGTCGACGGGTCGCCGGCATCTGCAGGGCTGCTACGTCGATCGCGACGAACTGCTGTCGCGCTGGCGTGTGCTGTCGCGTGCGGCGCCTGCCGCCGCCGCGGGGCGTTGACCGGCGCATACCGCAAAGCCACGCATACCTCGCCGTGGAAAAAGCGCCCGGACGCAGCGCGCCCGGGCGAAGCCACCCGCTGCCGGGCGGCGGAGGTATGCGTTTCACAAAACAAGACGAGCCCGCATCAGGGGCTCGTCCGGGTACAGCTTCGTCGCGCGATGCGCGATGCGCCCGCCAGGGGCGCGTCGGCTTACTGGCCGAAGAAGATCGAGTCGCGCGCGTTCGACGACGCTGCGGCGACCGGGGCGCCCGAGTGGACGACCGGAACCGGTTGCGCGCCGTAGCCGCTGGCGTCGGCACCATGAACACGCGCTTCCGCCGACTGGATGTCGTTCGGGTAGTACGGGCTCGACACGCCCGGCTTGTAGCCGGCTTGTTCGAGCTGGACCAGTTCGTTGCGGACTTGCGCGCGGGTCACGGTGCTTTGTGCGAAAGCGCCGAACGAAGCGGACAGGGCGACAGCGGCAACGACTGCGGAAACGAGCGATTTCATGATGACCTCCGGTGTTTTATTGGGTTCGCTTTCGACACCATGTCTGCAGCGATTGACTAAATCTTAGTCACCGGGTCGTGCAGGGTAAACGCTGATTTTGACGATAGATTGTTTCCGGACTGGTAACAGTCAGCTGTTCAACCGGGCTTTCACCAAGCTTTCATTTCTGCGAGTGTAATAAGCATGGCAAATATTGAGGAGAACTGCGCGTGATTCAACGCACCTCGGTCGCCGTGTCGAACGGCGTGGCGGGCGGGCGACCCGCGGCCATGCCCGAGCTCAGGAAATGCACGCCCGTCGCGGCTTCGGAGGCCTCCCACAGCAGCGCGGCGGTCGCCACATCGCGCGCCGCGCGCGGCACGCTCGCGGGTGCCGGCAGGCCGCGCGACTCGAACCAGCCGGACGGTCCGATGTACGAGCCGCCGGTGAGGTCGGGCGACGTCGCCGCGTGAATCGCGGGAAGTGCGCCCTGGTCGGCCGGTTGCGCGAGATAACGGTTCGCCGCGCGCATCAACGCGGCGCGCGTGGGCGAACTGTCCATCGCAGGGCCCGCGAACTGCAGATTGGTCGCCGCATAGCCGGGATGCGCGGCGACGCTGATGCCCGCGAACGCCGCGCGCTGGAAGCGGCGCTGCAGTTCGATCGCGAACACGAGGTTCGCGAGCTTGCTGTCGCAGTAGGCGAGATAACGGTTGTAACCGCGCTCGGCCCGCAGGTCGTCGACGCGGATCCGGCCGCCGCGGTTGAAGCCGCTCGACATCGTCACGACCCGCGCGCGCCGCGCGGCGCGCAGCGCGGGCAGCAGATGCCCGGTCAACGCGAAATGGCCGAGGTGATTGGTGCCGAACTGCATCTCGAAGCCGTCTTGCGTGTGTCGCAGCGGCAGGAACATCACGCCGGCGTTGTTGCAGAGGATGTCGACGCGGCCGTGGCGGTCGGAGACGTCGGCGGCGAAGCGCTGGATCGACGCGAGATCGGCGAGGTCGAGCGGATCGACTTCGACCCGGGCGGCGGGATGGAATCGGCGGATCGCATCGGCGGCCTGCGCGCCGCGCGTGGCATCGCGGCAGCCCATCACGACCGTCGCGCCCTTGGCGGCCAGCGTTTCCGCGATCTGCCAGCCGAGCCCGCTGTTGGCGCCGGTCACGACCGCGACTTTGCCACCTTGCGCCGGGACGTGGCGCGCGCTCCATGCATGCATGTCTGCCTCCATCGGCGTGGCCGGTGCGCCACGACGTGTAATCGTTACATTGAATGCTGTAACGATAGTCCGCGCGGGCGGGGCAGACAAGCGGAGGAACTAGACCGGCGGTTCTAGGCCGGCTTGCGCGTCGCGCGACGGGCGTTACCGGCTGCCGGCCAGGGCGAGCACTTCGGCGGCGGAGATCATCGCGGCCGCGTTTGCCGGTGCCGGGCGCTCGGCCGGGCGGAAGACTTCGTCGCCGCGCTGGATGACCTGGCGCGACAGCGCGCAGGTGCCGGTGCGCTGCGCGAAGCGGCGGCGCCAGCGCTGTTCGCCGTAGTGACAGCGGCCGGGTTCGACCCAGCGGACGACGAGCAGCGTATCGGAGCGTTCCAGAATTTCGACGTGGACGTCGGCGGGATCGAGCACAGGCAGGGATTTGGAGGCCTTCATTTGCCGTTTCCTAAAGCTCGTGCGGTTTCGGCCGTGGCAGTGGATGTCACTACCCAACGGCGATTCCGTAGCGGTTTCCATGAGTGGTGCGCTAAATGTAAGCGTCTGTGACCGGAAAAAACATCCTGTCTGGCTCAAATTACCTTTTGCCGATTTAGAAACAATCGACGCGCATTTTCTTGAAAAACCAACGACAAAAGCGCCCCGGACGCGAACGCCCGGGGCGGAAAATCGGCCCGCGCCACCATGTCTGCTCGCTCAGTCACGTGGACACCGCGGGGGACGGAGGTGCCCGTCAGGGATCTGCGACGGGCGGGGTGCGGTGGTCCGGGCAGCGCGGTCCGGCAACGCCATGATCGCGCGCGTCCCCCGTTGACACCCTGACGGGAACATGACGTTTTTGTCAGTTTCGCCGCGACGGAGGCGCGACACAGGCGCCCGAGACCGGCGCAAACCCGCGCCGGCATTGGCTTTGCGGGGCAAGTGATCGCTCTCCGGAATCGGAAAAAGACGGTAACCGAAGTAGCTCGCACCGCCTGCCGGCCCGATTTTGCCGTTCGGGAAAATACTGAATCACGCGATCGTGACAAATCCGGAATCTGTTCCTATGATTGGTTGGACCTTTGGTCCTTTGTGCCAATTGGTCGGCTCGGCCGGCTTCTACAGGAGTGGTGCTCATGAGATTGCAGGGCAAGCGCGCGCTGGTGACGGCGGCCGGGCAGGGTATCGGCCGCGCGACCGCGCTGCGGTTCGCAAGCGAGGGCGCCGACGTGCTGGCGACCGACATCAACGAAGCCGCGCTCGCGCAACTCGCGGCCGACGCCGAACGCGCGGGCGGCAGGCTGGCCACGCGGCGGCTCGACGTGACCGATGCGGGCGACGTGTCGGCACTCGCCGCGCAGGAGCGTGCGTTCGACGTGCTGTTCAACTGCGCGGGGTTCGTGCACCACGGCTCGATCCTCGATTGCGACGATGCCGCGTGGGCGTTCTCGCTGAACCTCAACGTCACGTCGATGTACCGGCTGATCCGCGCGCTGCTGCCGGCGATGCTGGCAGCGGGCGGCGCGTCGATCATCAACATGGCGTCGGCTGCGTCGAGCGTGAAGGGCGTGCCGAACCGCTTCGTCTACGGCACCACCAAGGCGGCCGTGATCGGCCTGACCAAGTCCGTCGCCGCCGATTTCGTCGAGCAGCGCATCCGCTGCAACGCGATCTGCCCGGGCACGATCGAGTCGCCGTCGCTGGAACAGCGGATCGCCGAGCAGGCGCGCACGCGCCAGGTGTCGACCGACACCGTGCGCGAGGCGTTCGTCGCGCGCCAGCCGATGGGCCGCATCGGCACCGCGGACGAAGTGGCCGCGCTCGCGCTGTATCTCGCGTCGGACGAAGCGTCGTTCACGACCGGGGCGATTCACCTGATCGACGGCGGCTGGTCGAACTGACCGCGTCTGGCCGACCGCGTCTGGCCGACCGCGCCGTTCCATTCACTTTCCGTTTCCTCACACGACATGAAACTGCTGAGATTTGGCGACAAACACCACGAAAAGCCCGGCCTGCTCGATGCGCAGGGAAAGATTCGCGACCTGTCGGGCGTGATCGACGACATCGCCGGCGATGCGCTCACACCCGCGTCGCTCGCGCGGCTGCGTGACATCGACCCGTCGTCGCTGCCGCTCGTCGAAGGCACGCCGCGACTCGGCGCGTGCGTCGGCCGCGTCGGCAAGTTCATCTGCATCGGGCTCAACTATTCCGACCACGCGGCCGAATCGGGCATGGAAGTCCCGAAGGAGCCGGTCGTGTTCGGCAAATGGACGAGCGCGATCTCGGGTCCGAACGACGACGTCGAGATTCCGCGCGGCTCGGAGAAGACCGACTGGGAAGTCGAACTCGGCGTGGTGATCGGCCAGGGCGGCCGCTACATCGACGAGGCCGACGCGCTGTCGCACGTCGCCGGCTACTGCGTGGTGAACGACGTGTCGGAGCGCGAATACCAGCTCGAGCGCGGCGGCACGTGGGACAAGGGCAAAGGCAACGACACGTTCGGCCCGCTTGGGCCCTGGCTCGTGACGGCCGACGAAGTGCCCGATCCGCACGCGCTGCGGCTGTGGCTCGAGGTGGACGGCCACCGCTACCAGAACGGCACGACCGCGACGATGGTGTTCCGCGTGCCGCATCTGATCAGCTATCTGAGCCGCTTCATGAGCCTGCAGCCGGGCGACGTGATCTCGACCGGCACGCCGCCGGGCGTCGGCCTCGGGCAGAAGCCGCCGGTCTATCTGCGCGCCGGGCAGGTGATCACGCTCGGCATCGACGGGCTCGGCGAGCAGCGCCAGCGCACCGTGCAGGCCTGATTTCCTTTTACGGACCGTTCGTCATGCCTATCATTCGATCGATGCGCGTCCTCGACGTGCGCTTCCCGACCTCGCAGCAGCTCGACGGCTCCGATGCGATGAATCCGGACCCCGACTATTCGGCCGCGTACGTCGTGCTGGAAACCGACCACGGCGGGCTCGAAGGCCACGGGCTCACGTTCACCATCGGGCGCGGCAACGAAATCTGCTGCGCGGCGATCGACGCGATGCGCCACCTCGTCGTCGGCCTCGACCTCGACTGGATCCGCGAGGACATGGGCCGCTTCTGGCGGCACGTGACGTCGGACAGCCAGTTGCGCTGGATCGGCCCCGACAAGGGCGCGATCCATCTGGCGACGGGCGCCGTCGTCAACGCGGTGTGGGACCTGTGGGCGAAGGCAGTCGGCAAACCGCTCTGGCGGCTCGTCGCGGACATGAGCCCCGAGGAAATCGTGCGTGCGATCGATTTCCGCTACCTGACCGACTGCCTGACGCAGGACGAGGCGCTCGATCTGCTGCGTCGGCAGGCGCCCGGCAAGGCCGCGCGGATCGCGACGCTCGAGCGTGAAGGCTACCCGTGCTACACGACGTCGGCGGGCTGGCTCGGCTACAGCGACGACAAGCTGCGCCGGTTGTGCCGCGAGGCGGTCGACGCCGGTTTCGACTACGTGAAGCTGAAGGTGGGCGCGAACCTGGAGGACGACATCCGTCGCGTGACGATCGCGCGCGAGGTGATCGGTCCGGACCGCAAGCTGATGATCGACGCGAACCAGGTGTGGGAAGTCGACGAGGCGATCGACTGGGTGCGCGAGCTGGCCTTCGCGAAACCGTGGTTCATCGAGGAGCCGACGAGCCCCGACGACGTCGAAGGGCATCGCAAGATCCGCGAGGCGATCGCGCCGGTGCAGGTCGCGACCGGCGAGATGTGCCAGAACCGCGTGCTGTTCAAGCAGTTCATCGCGCGCGGCGCGATCGACGTCGTGCAGATCGACGCATGCCGGCTCGGCGGCGTGAACGAGATTCTCGCGGTGATGCTGCTGGCCGCGAAGTACGGGCTGGCGGTGTGTCCGCATGCGGGCGGCGTCGGGCTGTGCGAATACGTGCAGCATCTGTCGATGATCGACTACGTGTGCATTTCCGGCACGAAGGAAGGGCGCGTGACCGAATACGTCGATCATCTGCACGAGCATTTCGTCGAACCGTGCGTCGTGCGCGGCGCGGCGTACATGCCGCCGACGGCGCCCGGCTTTTCGATCGAGATGAAGCCCGAATCGCTGGAACGGTATCGATTCCGCGGCTGAAGCGCGTGGCACGCGGCATGCGGCACGAGAACGCACGATGCACCGCGCGCGGCCCGCGCGGCGACAACATGAACGACGGAGACGCGAAGTGGATTTGAATCTGCAAGACAAGATCGTGATCGTGACGGGCGGCGCGTCGGGCATCGGCGCCGCGATCTCGATGCGGCTGGCCGGCGAAGGCGCGATTCCGGTGGTATTCGCGCGCCACACACCGGACGACGGCTTCTGGCGCGAACTCACGCGCAAGCAGCCGCGCGCCGCGTGCATGTCCGTCGAACTTCAGGACGACGCGCAGTGCCGCGACGCGGTTGCGCAAACCATCGCGTGCTTTGGCCGCATCGACGGCCTCGTCAACAACGCGGGCATCAACGACGGCGTCGGGCTCGATGCCGGGCGCGACGCGTTCGTCGCATCGCTCGAACGCAACCTGGTCCACTACTACGTGATGGCGCATTACTGCGTGCCGTACCTGAAGGCGACGCGCGGCGCGATCGTCAACATCTCGTCCAAGACGGCCGTCACCGGGCAGGGCAACACGAGCGGCTATTGCGCATCGAAGGGGGCGCAACTCGCGCTGACGCGCGAATGGGCCGTCGCATTGCGCGACGACGGCGTGCGCGTGAACGCCGTGATTCCGGCCGAGGTGATGACGCCGCTCTACCAGACCTGGATCGCCGGTTTCGACGATCCCGAAGCGAAGCTCGCGGAAATCGCCGGCAAGGTGCCGCTCGGCAAGCGCTTCACGACCGCCGACGAGATCGCCGACACGGCCGTGTTCCTGCTGTCGGACCGCGCGTCGCACACGACGGGCCAGTGGCTGTTCGTCGACGGCGGCTATACGCATCTCGATCGCGCGATCGGCTGAGGGCATCGAGCCATGCAACCCGATCTGAACCCGACCGCCGCACCCGCCGCGCTGATTGCGCTGACCGGCATCGGCAAGCGTTTTCCGGGCGTGCAGGCGCTCGACGATTGCCGGTTCGACCTGCATGCCGGCGAAGTCCACGCGCTGATGGGCGAGAACGGCGCCGGCAAGTCGACGCTGATGAAGATTCTCGCCGGCGTTTATCAGAAGGACGAAGGCGAGATCCGGATGGACGGCCGCGCGGTGGAGATCGACGATCCGCGCGCCGCGCAGGCGCTCGGCATCGGCATCATCCATCAGGAACTGAACCTGATGAACCACCTGAGCGTCGCGCAGAACATCTTCATCGGGCGCGAGCCGCGCGGCCGCTTCGGCGTGTTCGTCGACGAGGACCAGCTGAACCGCGACGCGGCCGCGATCTTCGCGCGGATGCGGCTCGATCTCGATCCGCGCACGCCGGTCGGCCGGCTGACGGTCGCGAAGCAGCAGATGGTCGAGATCGCGAAGGCGCTGTCGTTCGACTCGCGCGTGCTGATCATGGACGAGCCGACCGCCGCGCTGAACAACGCGGAGATCGCCGAGCTGTTCCGCATCATCGGCGACCTGCGCGCGCACGGCGTCGGCATCGTCTACATCTCGCACAAGATGGACGAACTGCGCCAGATTGCCGACCGCGTGACGGTGATGCGCGACGGCAAGTACGTCGCGACCGTGCCGATGGCGGACACGTCGATGGACGCGATCATCGCGATGATGGTCGGCCGCCAGCTCGATACGACGTTCCGCACGCCGCCCGATACGTCGGCCAACGAGGTCGCGCTCGAAGTGCGCGGGCTGTCGCGCGGCCGCGCGATCCGCGACGTCGGCTTCACGGTGCGGCGCGGCGAGATTCTCGGCTTCGCGGGGTTGATGGGCGCGGGCCGCACCGAGGTCGCGCGCGCGGTGTTCGGCGCGGACCCGGTCGACGCGGGCGAGATTCGCGTGCACGGCAAGACCGTGACGATCCGCACGCCGGCCGACGCGGTCGCGCACGGGATCGGTTATCTGTCGGAGGACCGCAAGCACTTCGGGCTCGCGGTCGGGATGGACGTGCAGAACAACATCGCGCTGTCGAGCATGCAGCGCTTCGTGCGCCGCGGCATGTTCCTCGATGCGCGCGGGATGCGCGACACCGCGCAGTCGTACGTGCGGCAGCTCGCGATCCGCACGCCGTCGGTCGCGCAGCCGGCGCGCCTCCTGTCGGGCGGCAACCAGCAGAAGATCGTGATCGCGAAGTGGCTGCTGCGCGACTGCGACATCCTGTTCTTCGACGAGCCGACGCGCGGCATCGACGTCGGCGCGAAAAGCGAGATCTACAAGCTGCTCGACGCGCTCGCCGCCGACGGCAAGGCGATCGTGATGATCTCGTCGGAGTTGCCCGAGGTGCTGCGCATGAGCCACCGGATTCTCGTGATGTGCGAAGGGCGCGTGACCGGCGAATTGCGCGCGGCCGACGCCACGCAGGAAAAGATCATGCAGCTCGCGACGCAGCGCGAGTCGACCGTATTGTCCTGATTCAGACGCCGATCCTTAGGCATACCGACCATGTCCAACGATACGCATCCCGTCCCGCCCCTTGCTTCCGGCGACACGCCGGCCGCCGCATCGAGCCTGAAGTCGCGCTTCTTCAACCCGGCCGCGCGGCAGAAGCTGCTCGCGTTCGCGAGCCTCGTGCTGCTGATCGTGTTCTTCAGCTTCGCGTCGTCGAACTTCCTCGAAGTCGACAACCTCGTGGCGATCCTGCAGGCCACCGCCGTAAACGGCGTGCTGGCCGTCGCGTGTACCTACGTGATCATCACGTCGGGCATCGACCTGTCGGTCGGCACGCTGATGACGTTCTGCGCGGTGATGGCCGGCGTCGTGCTGACGAATTGGGGCATGCCGCTGCCGCTCGGCATCCTGGCCGCGCTGTGCTTCGGCGCGCTGTCGGGCAGCGTGTCGGGCTTCGTGATCGCGAAGATGAAGGTGCCGCCGTTCATCGCGACGCTCGGGATGATGATGCTGCTCAAGGGGCTGTCGCTCGTGATTTCGGGCACGCGGCCGATCTACTTCAACGACACGCCGGGCTTCACGTCGATCGCGCAGGATTCGCTGATCGGCAGCCTGATTCCCGCGTTGCCGATTCCGAACGCCGTGCTGATCCTGTTCCTCGTCGCGGTCGGCGCGTCGATCGTGCTGAACCGGACCATCTTCGGCCGCTACACGTTCGCGCTCGGCAGCAACGAGGAAGCGCTGCGGCTGTCCGGCGTGAACGTCGACGCGTGGAAGATCGCCGTCTACACGTTCAGCGGCGCGGTGTGCGGGATCGCCGGGCTCCTGATCGCGTCGCGGCTGAATTCCGCGCAGCCCGCGCTCGGGCAGGGCTACGAGCTCGATGCGATCGCGGCCGTCGTGATCGGCGGCACGTCGCTGTCGGGCGGCGCGGGCAGCATCGTCGGCACCATCATCGGCGCGTTCATCATGAGCGTGCTGACCAACGGCCTGCGCATCATGTCGGTCGCGCAGGAATGGCAGACGGTCGTCACGGGCGTGATCATCATCCTCGCCGTCTACGTGGACATCCTGCGCCGGCGCCGCCGCTGACGCACGCACGAACGCACATGTGCTTCACCGCCGGCCCGTCCGGCATTTCAGTCGATACCAACCAAGGAGACGCGAAGTGATCAGGAGCAAGGTGTTGAACGCGATCGTCGGACTGACGTTCGCCGTGGGCGTGACGGCCGGCGCGCAGGCGCAGGAAACCTACATTCCGCTGATTTCGAAGGGCTTCCAGCATCAGTTCTGGCAGGCCGTGAAGGCGGGCGCGATGCAGGCCGCGAAGGACTACAAGGTGAAGGTGACGTTCGAAGGCCCCGAAACCGAGGCGATGGTCGACAAGCAGATCGACATGCTGTCCGCCGCGATCGCGAAGAAGCCGGCGGCGCTGGGCTTCGCTGCGCTCGACAGCAAGGCTGCGCTGCCGCTCCTGAAGAAGGCGCAGGCCGAGAAGATCCCGGTCATCGCGTTCGACTCCGGCGTCGACAGCGACATCCCGGTGACGACCGCCGCGACCAACAACAAGGCCGCCGCCGCGCTCGCCGCCGACAAGCTCGCCGCGCTGATCGGCGACGAGGGCGAGGTGGCCGTGGTCGCGCACGACCAGACGAGCCGCACCGGCATCGATCGCCGCGACGGCTTTCTCGAACGGATGAAATCGGCGCACCCGAAGGTGCGGATCGTGACCGTGCAGTACGGCGAAGGCGACCAGCTGAAGTCGACCGAAGTGACGAAGTCGATCCTGCAGGCATACCCGAAACTCAAGGGCTTGTTCGGCACCAACGAAGGCTCGGCGATCGGCGTGGTGAACGGCGTGCGCGAGATGAAGCGCAAGGTCGTGATCATCGGTTACGATTCCGGCAAGCAGCAGAAGGACGCGATCCGCAGCGGGATGATGGCCGGCGCGATCACGCAGAATCCGGTCGGGATCGGCTACAAGACCGTCGAGGCGGCCGTGAAGGCGATCAAGGGCGAGAAGTTGCCGAAGGTCATCGATACCGGTTTCTACTGGTACGACAAGACCAACATCGACGACCCGAAAATCACGGCGGTGTTGTACGACTGAACGTGACGTGAAACGGCGAACGACGGCGAAACGCGAGGACACCATGGGCGCAGTGCGCATCGATTCTCATCAGCACTTCTGGCGTTATCGCGCGGCCGACTTCCCGTGGATCGGCGCCGGCATGGGCGTGCTCGCCCGCGATTACATGCCCGACGCGTTGTGGCCGCAGATGCATGCGCAGGCGCTCGGCGCGTCGATCGCGGTGCAGGCGCGCGTCGGACGCGACGAGACGGCGTTCCTGCTCGATCTCGCCCGCGACGAAGCGCGCATCGCGGCCGTGGTCGGCTGGGAGGACCTCGGTGCGCCGGCGCTCGCCGACCGTATCGCTGAATGGCGCAGCCCGAAGCTGCGCGGCTTTCGTCACCTGCTGCAGGACGAAGCCGACGTCGGCGCATTCGTCGCGGATCCCGCGTTCAATCGCGGCGTCGCCTGGCTGCAGGCGAACGGCTACGTGTACGACGTGCTCGTGTTCGAACGTCAGTTGCGCGACGTGCGCGCGTTCTGCGCGCGGCACGATGCGCACTGGCTCGTGCTCGATCACGCGGGCAAGCCCGCGCTCGCCGAGTTCGACCGCGACGACACCGCGCTCGCCCGCTGGCGCGCCGGGCTGCGCGAGCTGGGCGCGCTGCCGCACGTCGTGTGCAAGCTGTCGGGGCTCGTGACCGAGACGGACTGGCGGCGCGGCCTGCGCGGGCAGGACATCCGCCACATCGAGCAATGCCTCGATGCGGCGCTCGACGCGTTCGGCCCGCAGCGGCTGATGTTCGGTTCGGACTGGCCCGTGTGCCTGCTCGCGGCGTCGTACGACGAAGTGGCGTCGCTGGTCGAGCGCTGGGCCGAAGCGCGGTTGTCGGCGGCCGAGCGCGACGCGTTGTGGGGCGGTACGGCCGCGCGGTGCTATGCGGTGCCGGGCGATACGAAGCCCGGCATATAGAATAGGCGCGAACGGCCTGACGCTCCCGCATTCGTCAGACCGTCCGCCACGCAACCGCTTACCTGTATCAACGTATGTCCATCCAGCCGATTCAGAACCGCCGCCTCTACCAGCAGATCGCCGACAAGCTCAGCGCGATGATCGAGTCAGGCGACTTCCCGCCGGGCAGCTACCTGCCGCCCGAGCGCGAACTGGCCGAGCAGTTCGGCGTGTCGCGCACGTCGGTGCGCGAGGCGCTGATCGCGCTCGAGGTGAACGGTCTCGTCAGCGTGCGGGTCGGCGACGGCGTGAAGGTGCGCCAGCCCGAGGCGGCCACCGCACCGCAACCGCAGATCGACACGACGGTCGCGCCGTTCTCGATCGTCGAAATCGATCCGGAGCTCGGCATCGCGATCGACCTCGATACCGAAATCCCGCCGTTCGCGCTGCTGCAGGCGCGCCGGCTGATCGAGCCGGAAGCCGCGTCGCTCGCCGCGAAACATGGCTCGGACGCGCAGATCGAGGGGATTCACGAGGCGTTCCTGCGCAACCAGGAAGACAACCGCAGCGGCTCGCTCACGCATCCGGGCGACCGGCTGTTCCATATCCGTATCGCGGAAGCGAGCGACAACCCCGCGTATGCGCTGATGATCAAGCAGCTGCTCGCGCACAAGTACGACCTGATGTTCCAGCGGCTGCAGTCGCTGTACATGCCGAACGACATGCCGCATCGGTCGGAGCTCGAACACCGCGCGATCCTCGACGCGATCCGCGCGCGCGACCCGGAGGCCGCGCGCCGCGCGATGGCCGAGCATCTCGACGAAGTGATCCGGATCTTCGGCCGCGCGCTCGACTGAGCGCGGGCGATCGGCATCAGAAGCGGTCGGCGCGGTAGGGCGTCGGATCGGTGAACGGCGTCTCGCCGGTCATCATCTCGGCCAGCAGGCGGCCGGAGACGGGGCCGAGCGTCAACCCGTGATGGTTGTGCCCGAACGAGAACCACAACCCGCGATGCGCGGGCGCGGGGCCGATCACCGGCCGCATGTCGGGCGTGCACGGCCGGAAGCCGAGCCACGGGTGCGGGTCGAGCCGCTCGCCGAAGCCGAACACCGGGCGCGCGACGCGTTCCGCGCGATCGAGCTGCACGCCCGTCGGCGGCAGGCCGCGCCGGGCGATCTCGACGCCGGTGGTCAACCGCAATCCGCGCCGCATCGGCGCGATCACGTAGCCGTATTCGCGATCGACGATCGGCGCCGACGGCGCGCCGCGTTCGGACGGCGCGTAGTGCATGTGATAGCCGCGCTTCTCGCGCAGCGGAATCTTGTAGCCGAACTTGCCGAACACCGTGTCGGACCACGGGCCGAGCGCGACGACGACGGCCGGCGCGGCGATCCTGCCGTCGTCCGTCGTGACCTGCCAGCCGGGCGACAGCGCGTCGAGGCTCGCGGCATCGCCGGTGAGCAGCGTGCCGCCGCCTTGCACGAAGAGTTGCGCGTAGGTTTTGACGAGCGCAGACGGATCGACGACGCTTTTCGGATCGAGCCAGTGCAGCGCGCCGCAGAAGCCCGCGGCGAGGCTCGGTTCTTGTGCGCGAAGCGCCGCGGCATCGAGCGGCGTGATGCCGAGCCCGTGGCGGCGCGCGGTGAGTCCCGCATCGGCGACCGCGCGCTCGAACGCGGCCGGCGTGCGGAACGCTTCCATCCAGCCGCTGGCGCGCACCAGTTCGCCGGCGCCGGCGCGCGCGATCAGCGCGTCGTGCTCGACGATGCAGCGCTCGATCAGCGGCAGCATGTCGCGCGAGGCTGCCGCGTGACGCAGCGGCGCCGATTCCCACCAGAAGCGCGCGAGCCACGGCGCGAACGCGGGCAGCGACGCGCTGTGCCAATAGAGATCGGTGGAGCGGTTGAGCGCATAGCGCATCAGCGTGAACGGGCTGCGCGGGAACGGATACGGTTCGATCGACGAGCGCTCGATCAGCCCCGCGTTGCCGAAGCTCGTGCCTTCGCCGGGCGCGCCGCGGTCGACGAGGGCGACCTTGCGGCCGCGATCCTGCAGGTGCAGCGCGGCGGAGACGCCGATGATGCCCGCGCCTAGAACGATGACGTCGAAGTCCATGGAGGATGCCGAGATGCAATGGTTGGGCGAAGGGGGCCGCGTTTCGTTTTGACGCGAATGCGGTTCGGAACCCAAGGATACCTCCGGCGGGCGCGGGCGACGCAACGATCGTCAGTTGCACACGACGCGTGTGGTGCGCGCTGGCGCGGAGCGTGATGGCCGTCGGTGCGGGCGAATTGAATTTCCGGGCATCGCTGGATTACCCGACATATTCGGCGGCGAAAATCGCATCGTGTGTTTACAGAGAGACGAATTCATCGCCGGCTCATGCAGTCGATGCCATGTGCCGCGATTTTGGATTTCTCGTGATTTCGGAAATCCCGGATGCGCTGGCGCGATTCTCGCGGGTCGCGAGTTTTCTGAATCGCTGGCGCGCGATCATTTCAGCGTTCGGAAAATTGTGCCGTGCTGCATTGCGGAAACGTCAAAATTACGCGTCGAGAAAACACGGAAATATTCGAGTGGGAAGCTTAATTGAAAGTATGGACGGGTGTGAGTCGTGCCGTTATGATGGCGCCGCTTGTCTGGAGAGATAGATAATCTCCGCCATAAAAGAGACATATATCGAGCGGGAAATATCGGTTTGCTCCGATGCCGTTGTATTGGCGAATGCTGTTTCGGAGATCGCGGAAAAATCGAAGAAGCATATCCCGGCGAACGTCCGTTTCGAAATGATTATTTCGGATCGACATGCAGTAAAGCCGCGCCGCATGCGTCGCGGTAACCAGAAATAAGAAAGCGAGAGGGCCCATGAAAGAGATGCCAGGAAGCGTCGGGGTAGCCGAATCCGCGGGATCGTCTCCGCTTGCGGGCGCGCTGACATCCGGCGCGATGCAAATGGCGTCGGCGGCGAATCCCGTGGTCGGCAAGATTGCGCCGACCGCGTCGGCCGTCATGCAGGCGCTGGCCGCCGGCGGCAATCCGGCCCAGATTGCGGCGTCGATGGCCGCCCCGGCGGCAGGCATGCTGAATCCGCTCGCGGGACAACTCGCTTCCGGCGTGATGTCCGGCATGGGGGCGGCGCTTGCCTCGCCGTCGCCGATGGCCGCCGCCGCGCCGCCCGACGATCACCCGCTGTCCGGGCAACCGCTTTCCGACCTCGCGTCCGAGCCGCAATTCTTCATGCCGGGCCAGGCGCCCGGCCCGTCCGCCGCCGCGGCATCGGCGTTGCCGTTCAGCGAGACGACCCGTCTGCTTCGATTCCAGTCGTCGCTGACCGGCTCCCGCGCGCTCTCGATCGCGGCGATCAAGGGGGGCGAAGCGCTGTCGCAGATGCCAAGCTACACGCTGGACCTGATCACGCAAAATCCGTCGATCGATCTGAAGGAGGTGCTGAATCGGGCGGTCGCCGTCAATATCATGCTGCGGGACGGATCGGAGCGGCAGATTCACGGCTATCTGGTGCGCTTCGGGTTCGAACGCAACGACGGCGGCATCGCGCATTACCGCGGCGAGCTGGTGCCGTGGCTGTGGTATCTCGGCAAGCGGGTCAACAGTCGCATCTATCAGCAGGTCACGGTGCTCGACGTGTTGCGCAAGGTTTTCGCCGATTACGGCGCGCTGGTCGATTACCAGACGCACATCAAGCAGGAACTGAAGTCCGAGGATTACGTCGTCCAGTTCCAGGAAAGCGACCTGAATTTCGTCAGCCGGCTGCTCGAGCGGCACGGGCTGTTCTACTACTTCGAATATCGGCAGGACGGTCACACGCTCGTGATCGCCGACGACTCGACGTCGTGCCCCGATCAGGCGCACGATCCCGTCGTCACCTACAACGCGGCGAGCGGCGTGCAGCAGGCCGACCGGTTGACCGCGCTGTCGGCCAGCCGGGAAACCCAGCCGGGCGTGGTCGCGCTGCATACCTTCGACTACAAGCACCCGAAGAGTCGGCCATACGTCGAGTTGCCGACGCTGGCCGACCAAGGCAACGCGCCGAAGCTCGAGGTATACGACGGGAATTCTGCATTCGCGTACAAGGACGCCAGCGAGGGCGAGGCGGAAGCCAAGCGCCGGCTCGAGGTATACGAGTGGCAGGCCAAGGTGTTCCGGGGCGAATCGGGATGCCGCGGGCTCACCGTCGGCCGCAAGTTCAGGATCGACGGGCACTTCTGGTTCGATCCGGCCAAGCAGGACGACAACGAATTCCTCGTCGTCGGCATCGAGATCGACGCCAAGAACAATTTCGACGATGCGTCGACGCAACCGGGCAGTTTCCGCAGCACGCTCACGCTGATCCGCAGCAAGATTCCGTATCGTCCGGTGCGGCAGCATGAGAAGCCGATCATGCCCGGACCGCAGAGCGCGATCGTGGTCGGCCCGAAGGGGCAGGAAATCCATACCGACGGGATGGGCCGCATCAAGGTCCAGTTTCCGTGGGACCGCTACGGCAAGAACGACCACGAGAGTTCCTGCTGGATCCGCGTGTCGCAGCCGTGGGCGGGACGCGGCTGGGGAACCGTCGCGATTCCGCGCGTGAACCAGGAAGTCATCGTCGACTTCCTGAACGGCGACCCGGATCGGCCGATCATCGTCGGCCGCATGTTCAACGCCGAGCAGACGCCGCCGTATGCGTTACCCGACGGTGCGCACCAGATGGGCTTCCACAGCAATTCCACGCCGGGTGGAGGCGGGTTCTGCGAGATCGTGATCCACGACAGGAAGGGCGACGAACTGGTCAATATCCATAGTCAGAAGGATATGGCCACGACCGTCCAGAACAATCACGTGACGGTCGTAAACGGCCCGAACCAGACGAATATCGTCTCGCAGGGCCAGCACGCGAACATCGTGCGCAAGGCGATTTCCGTGCAGTCGCAGGACGAGCACATTCAGCACACCGCAAAGACGGCCGTGATCCTGCATGCGCAGGAACAGCACATGGCGCTCAAGGCGAAGGGCCCCGTGCAGATCGAATCCGATACCGAGCACGTGCATGTGAAGGGCTCGCAATCGATCATCCTCGAATGCGGAAAGGCGAAGATCACGCTGTCGGCAGACGGACAGATCGTGATCGACGGCACGCGCGTCGTCGTGCTCGGTTCGCAAAGCGTCGACCTGAATCCCGACGGTGCGACCGGGCCGGCATCGCCGCCGCTCGTGCCCGTCACCGACCCGAGCGCGCCGACGCCCGATCTCGCGGCGCCGGCGGCCGGCGGAGGAGGCGGCGGCGGTGGTGGCGGTGGTGGCGCCGCGGCGGCTGCGCCCCGTCATGGGAAGAAGCACGGAAAGGCCGCGGGGAAGAAGGCCGTGACGACCGGGCTGGGCCCCGGTGTCGACCAGCTCGCCGCGAAATCGCCTACGCTCGAACATGACATCGCGAAACTGCAGAAGGACGGCTGGCACATCGAGTATGGCCCCGCGAATCAGGGCTCGTCCACGAACAAGAGCGGACATCCGCCGACGATCGTGATCGACGGCGCCGACCGCGAGAATCCGAAGGCCGTGGTCCAGGGGCTGGCGCATGAGACCGGCCATGCGCTGTATCAGGGCACGCCGGACTATTCATCCAGAACCAGCTACGTCAATAGCGAACTGGCGGATGAAGGCGCGGCCACCATGAACAACATCAAGGTGCAGCGCGAAATTCTTGCGCACGGCGGCCCGAACATCAGTATCGCCGGCAATCCGGACAATGCGCCGGCCTACAACGCAGCGTACAACCGGTTCCTGCATGACGGCGACGCAAGCGCGGCGCGCGCCGCGATCGGCCATGTCTACGGCACCGGAGAATATGCGTCCGTGCCGGTCAATGGCCAGTATGTCAATTATCAAACCTACTACGGAAGCTGGTATGACCGTAACTACCCGTCCCACTAAGCGCGGCCGTGGCGCTGCGATCGTCGCACCGCTGTTGCTCGCACTGTCGCTGGGCGTGACGCCGGCCTGTTCGGAGGGATCGAAGAAGATGCACACAACCGTTCAACTCAGTCTCTGGCAATTGATCGACCAGCTCGGTGCCCATCAGCCGATCCGGCGTGAGCCCGTCGAGCACCTGCTTCACACGACGCTCGCCCGTACCGAATCGAGCAACGAATACTTCACGTTCTGGAGCAACGGCGACGGGGTCCCGATCGCGCTCGACGACGGCACGCGGATCGAGCGAATCGTGCTGCGGACGAGCAACGAAGGCGACGCGCGCGGGGCGCTCACGTTGACGCTGTCCGGCCGTTGCATCCGCCGCGACGACGTGAAGGGGCGTTTTGCCGGGATGCGCATCGCCGGCGCGCCGTCGGGGCGCTCGCCGAACGAGGAAACGACATTCCGCTCGGAGACCGCATGGGGCGAACTCGTGTTCGGGTTCGCGGAGCGCAACCCCGATTGCCTGTCGAGCGTCGGCTTCGGCGAGAAGACGAAGTAACGCGCCGCCGGGACGCATGCGTCCGGATCAACGAAAGGAAGAACGGAATGGCGGTTTATCGATTGCACGAGGGGTGCATGGTCTTGCCCGATGGCTGGCGAGACCAGACCATGAACGTGTTCCACTTGCCCGACGCGTCCGGCCGCAAGGACGTGGCGTTCGTGGTCACGCGCGACTACGACACGCCGCTCGACGATGTGGGCGCATACGCGGATGCCCAGCAGACGGCATTCAAGCGTCAGTTTCCCGCATACAAGCCGCTCGCGCGCGAGACCGTCGCGATCGACGGGCGTCCTGGCCTCATGCTCGACTATCAATGGCGCAGCGACAAGACGATGCTGCGGCAGCGGCAGGCAATGGTCAGGCTCGACGATGCGATGCTGGTGTTCACGCTCAATGCGCGTGTCGAGGATTTCGAGCGGCACATTCCCGCATGGACGGCGATCCTGTCGTCGTTCGTCGTTATGCCGCCCGCGCCGGACGACGGCGATGCGCAGGCCGCGCCGCGCGAAGTCCTGCCGCACGTGTTCGCGCTGTCGGCGAAGACGCGCGTGCTGCGCGTCTATCCGGATCTTCGCGCGGCATGCGAGCGCATCAGCGCGCGCGAAGTCGAAAGTCACGACTGGGTGTTTTTCGCGAGCGATGGTTCGCCGCTTGCGCCGACGATCGTGCAGCGTAGCCGTCACGGGCTGTTCAAGGCGGAAGGGCGCTACGAGCTGCGTCCCGATCCCGGCTATTCGGGGCTCGAATTGCGGCGCCGTCTCAACGCGGTGACTGTCGTGGAAGGCGTGCCGCCGCTGCTCACGATGCGGGACATCGAAGCGCATCTGCGGCTGCAGCGCGCGGACGGCGCGTCGTCATGAGCGGTGCCGAGGCGGCACTGCGCGCCGCCCGCATGGGCGACGAGATCGCGCATGGCTTCGGCCTGCTCGGGATGATCGCCGGCGCCGTGGTCGGCGCGGTCGTCGCCGCCGCCATCGTGACGGCGACCGCGGCCACGGGCGGTCTCGCGCTCGTCGCGATCGTCGGGGGCTGCGTGGCGGGCGGCGGCCTCGCCGGCGGCGCGCTCGTGCGCGGCATACAGAAGGCGGCCAACATATCCGGTCCAACCACCGGCATGCTTCATCCGGGATCGTCGAACGTCACGGTCAACAGTCGTACCGCGCTGCGTGCCGGCGTCGATTTTGCCGACGAATGCAACGGCCTGCCGTTCAATCACTTCCCCAAGCCGAAACTGCTCGTGGCGCAGGGCTCGCGGACCGTGACCGTCAACGGCAAGCCGATGGCACGTCTGTCGATGAAGATGGAGTGCGGTGCCGTCATCAAGACCGCGAGCGACAACGTGACGGTCGGCGGAGAGACCGTCACCGTCGTGGCTATCCACGATACCGAGGCGATGGTCGAGACGGCCCTCGAGGTGCTCGGCTTCGTTGCGCTTGGCGCGGCCGGCCTGGGCGCACTCGCGGCAGGCGCCGGTGCCACCGCGCTGTTCGCGGGGACCGTGATCGGCGCCAACGTCGGCCTGAATGCGCTGCATTCGTGGGGCGAATCGCTGGGTCCCGGCTACGGCGACATCATGGTCGGCGTGGCGGGATTCGCGTTGCTCGGGCTGGGGGCGAAGGGTGCCGACACCGAAGCCGCGAAGAACGCCGTCGACGTGTTGAACCGGACCAAGGTGGAAATCGAGCCGAACACGCTCGGCTCGAACGGCGGCAACATTCGGGTCACGACCAAGGGCGTGCCGCGAACGCTCTACGAGCAGTTGCGGTCCAAGACGCCGAGTTCGAAGATCCAGAAGATGGTCAACGAGAATTTCGAGCCGGGCATGGACGATCCCGCGCTGCCGGGCCTCACGATCGACAAGCCGTTGCATGCGGATCACATCGTGTCGATGAAGGAGATTACCGAGATGCCCGGGTTCAAGGATCTGTCCTTCGATAACCAGGTCAAGGTGCTCAACAACCCGGACAATTTCGTGGGTCTCAGCGAGACCGCCAATACGTCGAAGGGATCGAAGTCCTATGCCGAGTGGACTGAATACAAGAAGGGCGGCATCAAGGTGGACGAAGGGTTCCGACAGAAGATGATGCAGCGCGAAGCCGACAACCGGACGCTGCTGCAGCAGCAGATCAACGAGTTGCTCGGCGATCAGCCGAAGTAGAATTCCCGATGACGAATTCAATGGTGACTGGCAATGATTGAGCTATCCGCGAAGACTTACACCGCCGAACTGCAACGCTTCCGGTTGCGAGGGCATGTCTGGCTCGCGTCGAACGAGATTCCCGCCGACGTCCAGGTGCCGACCGCGTGGCGCGCGCTGCTCGATACGTCCGACGCCGCGCTCGGCAACTGGCTCGCGAAGATGTGGGCAGGTGTCATCGGTCGCCTGCCCGCGGTCGAGACGTTCTTCGCCGAGAAGCTGCGGCGACCTGCCGTGTTCCAGAAGGAAAACGGCGACCTGTGCCTGCTCTATCCCTACACGGTCGAAGGCGACGACCTGAACTTCTTCATCGGCCATCCGCCGCTCGGTGATCTCGTGTCGGACGACATGTCGCTGTGGCGTGCGCTGCCTGACGATCTGCGCAGCTTCTATCAGTTCACGCACAACGGCTGGACCTTCTTTCCCGCCAACTCGATGGGACCGATGCCGATCGGCGACCAGACCGCGCTGACGGCCAAGCTCGACCTGACACCCGACGAGACGCGCAAGCTCGGCGTGAATCCCGATCTCGTGTGGACGATATTTCAGAACGGCAGCGGCGACTATCTGTGCCTGGATCTGCGCGACAGTGCCGGCGACGGCAGCGCGGCAGGACGGCTCTGGTGGCACGAGAATCCGACCGAGCTCGAGCCGGTGGATTTCTGGGCCGTCATGAATGCGTGGTTCGAGATATTCGTCGAGGAAGCCGACAAGCGGTGATCCGACACGCGCGGAGCACGAGATTGCCGCATGCAGGTCCACGCGCATCGTCGCGCACGGCATCGTTTCCGCGTACCTTATGACGTTACTGTCGGGTGTTTCCCACTGGTTCGGGATGCAGATTTTTACCTAAGATGGAAGCACTCGTGCGCGCGACACGGTGCCTGCGCGCGCACGGCAGGCAGGAGGCAGGGCCGGGAACGACTGCAGCAGATGTTTCCATCATGGATGCGAGTGTGTGCGCGACGGCCGCGGGTCATGCGGCCGCATCGACGCCAGCGGGCGCGGCGGCAATCGCCGCGCGGACGGCGTCCGGCCGGTCGGGCCGAGTCGCCGGATTGCGCCACGCGTTCATCGCAATCGTTTGCGTTCTGAGCGTTGCCCCGGCCGTTCTTGCCGGGGCGCCTGGCGATGCCGACGAGCCGAACGACACGGTGCGGCTCGTCGGCACCACGACACCCGTCAATCCCACGAGTCCCGCCTTTTCGTCACACGACTCCGCCGTACGCCAGGTCGTGCTCGGCATCGTCAGTTTCACGCGCTGGCCGACGACGCCCGTTCGCCTGCATCTGTGCGTGACGGGCAGGCCCGACTACGCGGGCGACCTCACCGACTCGATGCAGGCCGGCTCGACCGTGCTCGACGTGCAGCGGGTCCGCTTCGACGACCCCGCGCTCGGTGTCGCATGCGACGTGGTGTATCTCGGCGCGCTCGGAAGCGACGAGCGAAAGCGGGTGCGAACCGCGCTGGTCGGCCGTCCGGTGCTGACCATCGCCGAACACGATCCGTCATGCACCGCGGGCAGCATGTTCTGTCTCGCGGTCGAAGGCGAACACGTCACGTTCGACATCAATCTCGACGCCGTCGCGCGCAGTGGCGTGCGCGTGCATCCGAACGTGCTCAATCTCGCGCGGCGGACGCTGACGCCATGACACGTTCCGCACCCTCCGTTTCGCCTTCGCGTGTGTCGCGCCCGACGCTGCAAAGCGTGTTGCGCCGCGCGCATTTGCGCCTCGCGTTCGTCGCAGTCGCGATGGCCGCCGTGTCGCTGATCGTCGTCGCCGTGATCGCGCTGCGCGCGTACGCCGGCAACAACCTGAACCTGCTGGCGCGCTCGCTCGGTTACACGGTCGAAGCGGCGCTCGTGTTCGGCGACCGCGTCGCGGCGAACGAGGCGATCGCGATGATCGCCACCGACGAGGACGTCGCGCAGGTGGTGGTCACCGATGGCAAAGGCCAGTTGTTCGCGACGTGGAAGCTACCCGCCGAAGGCCGGATCGCGCGGCTCGAGCGCGGTGTCGCCGCGCTGGCGCTGCCCGGGCCCGTGAGCGCCCCGGTGACGCACGACGGCATCGTCGTCGGCCAGGTCATCGTGCGCGGTCGCGGGCATCAGTTCTTCGGATTCCTGCTCGGCGGCATCGGCGGCATTCTCGGCGGCCTGGCCGTCAGCGTGCTCGGCGCGTATGTCAGCTCGAAGCGTTTGCTGCGCAACATCGTTGCCCCGCTTCGCGCGCTGGCCGGCGTCGCGCACGCCGTGCGGCGCGAGCGTGCGTTCGCGCGTCGCGTCGAGCCCGTGGCGATCGCCGAACTGAATCAGCTCGGCGACGACTTCAATGCATTGCTCGACGAATTCGAAGACTGGCAGAACACGCTGCGCGACGAAAACGCGTCGCTCGAACACAAGGCCACGCACGATGCGCTCACGGGGCTGCCCAACCGCGTGCAGTTCGAGTCGCGTCTGTCGCTTGCACTCTGCGACGCCGTCGTGACGGGGCAGCGGGTCGCCATCCTGTATCTCGACTGCGACCGCTTCAAGGAAATCAACGACGGCCTCGGCCACGATGCCGGCGACGCGGTGCTGATCGGCGTGGCGGCGCGGTTGCGCGCGCAGGTGCGCGAGACCGATCTCGTCGCCCGGCTGGGCGGCGATGAATTCGCGGTGATGCTGACGGCTGTGCGCGATACGGACAGCGTGTGCCGGATCGCCGATGAGATCTTGTCCGGCATGGTGCCGTCGATCGAACTGCCCGACGGACGCATGGTGGCCACCATGATGAGTGCCGGTATTGCGCTGTATCCCGATCATGCGTCCGACGCGAGCGGCTTGCTGCGCGCGTCGGATGCCGCGATGTACCGCGCCAAGCGTGCGCGGCCGGGGTCGTGGCAACTGGCGGAGGGCATGGCGGGACGGGTTTGATGTCTATCGTTTCGCGCCGCGGGCGAGGCCGCGGCGGCGGGATAATAAGCGCGCGCGAAGCGGGCGCGTACGAAGGGGTCGATCATGGATGACTCGTTGCCTGTGAGCATTGGGAGGATGTGCGTCGCGAGCGCGGTGCTTCTGTGCCTGCTGCTCGGCGGATGCAAGACGCCGCCGCTTCATCGGGGGCTCACGCAGACGCAGGTCACGGCGCTGAAGTCGGCCGGCTTCCAGGAGACCGAGCAGGGGTTCGAGTTCGGGTCGACGGGGCCGATTCTGTTCGATTTCGATCGGTACAACCTCAAGCCGGATGTCAGACGGATCGTCGAGCGGATTGGCAGGACGTTGAGGTCGGCGGGGATCAACGGCGTGCGGGTTTATGGATACTCCGATGAGGAAGGGGAGGCCGCCTACGATCTCGAGTTGTCCCGGCGGCGGGCGGAGGTGGTGGCGATCGAGCTGGTGGACGTGGGGCTCGACGGGAAGCGGATTGCGGTTGTCCCGAAGGGGAAGAGCGATCCGGTGGGCGATAACCGGACACCGGCCGGGAGAATGCAGAATCGGCGGGCGGCGATCGTGGTTTCGCCGAGGTGAGGGGGGCGTCGCGCACTTGCGCGCGGAGATTGATGCCAAACGAGGCCGAAATATCGCATTGCGTTTACAGGGCGAGATTCCATATTGATTCGTTTTGCTGATTAAATTATCCAGTCAAAACTATCTCGTCATCGAGATATTCCTCTCAAAAACAGCTACGTAACAATGCCGTCCGAATTTGCGGAATATTCGCTCGTCGGCAGCCCCATTCACCTGAGCCCCATCGTTTACCCCAGATATCCAAGCCTGGCACATTGGCATTAAAGTGGTTCCACGCAGGTATTAGATTGGTTCTATATATAATCCGCCGGCGAAGACCGGATCATCAATAAATCAGCTTCAATTGAGCGCATCACATTGCTCAATTCACCTCTCGCGCATGCTGGATGCTTCGCATTCCAGATCAATGTATTTTCCGGGCCAGGCGTGGATGAAAAGCCATGCGTTGCCGGAAGACTGGCCCATCGAATGACTCGACGGGTAGATCGTGCGTTTGTTTAAGTGAGGGAAACCGATGAACGGATGGAGCTTGAATCGAGGTTTGTTGGCAGGGGTGTGCACGGCCGTTGTACTGACTGCGTGCGGAGGCGACGATGCGCCGGTAGGCGGCAGCGCGCCGGCAAACAGTACTGGCGTGGCACCTGGAGAAACAAGCGGATCGTCAACGGTGTCGCCCCCCGTTACGCCGGCGTCGCCAGCAGGGCAGCCGTCAACCGGTAATGACACAGCAGGCGCTCTCGCGTGTTCGGCCACTGAGCAGGCGGGCGCGATTGTGGGTACGAATGCCGCGCCGGCGGTGGTGCCAACACTGCGCATGTGGAAGGGCGGCACGGGCGTACTGACGCTCACGTCGAACAGCAGGATCGTGATTGACAGCACGACGCTGACGCCGGTCGCCAACAAACTAGCCGTAGATCTACTTGGCGTATCCGGATTGCGTCTGCCAGTCGTTGCGGGAAATACCGCGAACGCCGGCGATATCGTGTTGAGTTTGTCGTCGTGCGATGCGTCCAGCGCGACCACGATCGGCTCCGAAGGCAACACGTTCTATGCGAACCAGTCCATCGTGTTGCGAGCGATGACCGCGAACGGCATGTTCTATGCGACACGCACGCTGTTGCAGATGCTGATGCTCGACGGAAGACCCGCCGGCCAGCATGTCAGCATCGCGGAAGGCTATGCGATCGACTATCCCGCCTACCGCGAACGATCGATCATGTTTGACGTTGCGCGCAAGTTCGCGACCAAGGATTTTCTGATTCAGTACATGAAATTTATGAGCTGGTACAAGCTCAACACGCTGCACCTGCATCTGAACGATTTTGCGAAAGACGCGAGCGGCAACACGGTGGTGTCGTTCCGCCTCAAGAGCAGCGACCCGTCCTTCAAGGGGCCACTCTCGGACGATGGGTTGTACTACACGCAGCAGGACTGGGCTGACCTGGAGGCAGAGGCGGCGGCGGACGGCATCACGATCGTGCCCGAGTTTGACACGCCGGGGCATTCGCAGGCGTTCGGCAAGATTCGCCCGGATCTCGCCGACGCGGCCGGTTTTCTCGATCCGACCAATCCGGGCACGCTCACGTTCGTCCAATCGGTCTTCAACCAGTTCCTGCCGTGGTTCAAGTCGAACCGAATTCACATCGGCGGCGACGAGGTCTCGGACTTCTCCGCGTCGCAGATCGTGCCATACCTCAACAATCTGAGTGCGTTCCTGCAACGCCAGGGCAAGAGCGTGCAGACTTGGGGCGATCAAAACTATCTGACCGCGTACAACACGCAACTGACAACCGGGCTCGATAAGTCGGTGTGGATTCAACGCTGGATCAACTGGGGGCCGGAAGCGTCGATCAACTACAAGCAAGCGGGTTACGACTGGACTGATTCGTACGGCGACTGGTACATCGTGCCGTTCGGACCGAGCTACTTCAATCCGAATGGCCTGTCCGGTACAACGGTGTACGACAAGTGGTTCACGAAGCCGCAGACGAACTCGACGCAGTATCCGTCGATCGGGGGGCAGCTGTGTGTGTGGAACGACAACGGTGCGTCGAAGACGTACACCTATGAGACCGACGTGCATGCGTTGCTGAGAGACGCGGTGCCGGCGGCCGGCCAAGTGTATTGGAGCGGGCAGCAACGCGACGCGAGCGGCACGGTCGTGCCGTATTCGACCGTCGGCGCGAACCTCGCGACGTTGGGCTTCGGGCCGGGCGCGATTCAGTTGAGCGGTGCTCTGAAAAATCCGTCGGTGGCGTACAAGGCTGCGTATGTTGCAAATGCGCCGGGCAACTCGCTGTCGGGTGGCGCGATTTCCCAGACGGCCGGTTGCGTGAACTGCACGAACGGCACGCGTGTCGGTTACATGGGCAGTTTGACGTTCAATGGAATTGCAGTGGCGGCCGACGGCATGTACACGTTGCAGATCGGCTACGGCAATGCGCGCACGACCCCGCTGACTGCGCGGGTAAGCATCGATGGCGCATCACCCGTGGTGGTGACGTTTCCGCCGACAGGCGGCTGGGGGCAGATTGCGAGCGTGACGGTAACGGGCAGATTCGTGAAGGGGAGCGCCAATACGCTGACTATCTCACCGGACGGTTCGGGTGTTAATCCGCCCGACATCGATGGCATCAGCCAGCCAGCCAGCTCTGCATAGCTGGAGATGTAAGGTGTGCGCGGGGGCGGATGTCGATGCTTCGGCGCATACCATCGTTCAGGTGAGATATGCCAGCACGGCTGGTGAGCGCGAGCGTGATTTGCTCGGATTGTGGAAACCAAGGTCGCTTGTGGTATTGGCGATCCAGCGGTCGGGATCGCATTTCCTTGCGTTCGACCAGAGCGGCAGCATCGCGCGAACCGATCCGAACAGCCGGATCGCGGGCCCGCATGCTGTTTCTGCAGAAGCGTGTCGGGCTGGACGAGGTCGGGTTTGGGTACTTTTCTGGCGCAACGGGCGCGCTCGAATAATTGACCGCGCTGGGCTTGAGTGCGATCTTCTCGAGCGCGCTGGACGCGGACGGACGCGTCTGTGCGCTGAAGTCGCTCGTCGGCAGAGCGAGCGGATCGACGCTGCATCAACGATGCGGTTCGCTAGGCCGTGCTGTTGGCGCGGCAAAACGCGAAGCAGTCCAACACGGCAAGTGACTACGCCGCGCGGGGGCGCCAGCCGGGTAGGGCGATCGTCACCGGCCACGACGGGACATCACCAAGCGATATTGCAAGACGACCGCGACGCTCCCGCACCGCCGGTAGCCGTGCAATGCGAACCCGCGCCGTTGTCGTAGAACGTCCGCGTCACCGGCTGCGGCATCGATGGGTCGTACGGATTCGGCGCACCGTGCGGACCGCGCGCGGCATTGAAAGGTCGCGTGGGCGGATACGAAATCCTGCCGCCAGGCGCTTGCGACCCGTTGGCCCTCAGATAATCAGTCCAGTTCTGCGCGCGCTGTTCGTATTGGGGTAACGCGCGACCGAAGCTATCGCTGCCGCCCGCGCCGAGCGCAACGCGATTCGAAGGCCATGCAGAATCGCCGGCCCTGTGTTCAACCGAAGGCTGCGGCTCGAGCGTATCGCCCGAAACCCGCAACGGCCGCGTATCAGGCGTATCGAACGGACTACGTTCAGCCCGCGCCGCGTACTTCGCGCGCCGCGTCGTTAGCGCGGCACGCGCGTCATCCCTGGCGACAGCCCGGCGTTCCGAGCGAAACATATTGGCCCCGCCGGAACGATCGACCAGCGAATCGCGGCCCGAGGCGTCGGCGGTCGAAACAGAAAGCGCACAAGCGAGCGCGGCGGCGGAAGAAAAACGGAGAGGATGATTCATCGGGATCCGAACCAGGTGATGTGCAATGAGAAAAAACGGCAGATCACTGGCTGGCGGCTCGGCGACGTATGGGCGTCGAAGCGGCCCTGAAGCGACTGCGAATCGCGGAAGGGGCGACTCACAGGAAGGCTGGCTGGATTGCAGAAGCGAGGCCGCATTATTTCATAAAAATCACAAACAGCTTTCGCGCGACGGGTAAATGTCGGCAAACAGAAGGATTGGCGGCGCAGTCGCATCGCTCCGACACGGTGCACGCCGACACAATCATCAGTTGATTGATCGTCGGCGATCGGACCCTAAGCATCCAAAAGTGCACACGACGCACGACGACAAATCGCCGAAACCTAAACCCGGCAAGGAATTCATCGACAAGCCCACCCAAAATCGCAACCCAATTGCACCCGCCGCAAACGTTCGCCGCCCGCCTCAGTTGCTCCCGCATCGCCACCTTGCGCGAGTCAAGTTTCTCCGTGTTTTCCCTCATGGAGGCGGCATTTTTGACAGACGATTTGAAAACCCCCATATAATTTCGACTGCCTTGCCAACGGCTGTCGGACCATCCCTCCGGACGAGCAGTTGGCAAGCGGGGCAGGCGAAACGCTTGCGCAATGCAAGACGCATCACGATGTCTTTCCGAACCAGACGTCCCCTTTGGGGGACTGCAAGAGCCGGGCCCCGCTACGCAACATCCATCCGCAGGTCCGTCTTCATGTGTCTCGGGCGTGTCCCATGTCCTCGCCCCGGGTGCTGTTCGATTGCGCAAGTCATGCCGCCTTTGCCCGTATGACTAAACAACATCGAGGAGCTCCCAGATGACGCTGTCCCGTCTTACGTCCATTTCCGCCGCCGCCGTGCTGTTCGCCGCCGGCGCCGCCGCCGCGCAAGCGGAAACCGTGAAGATCGCCATCGCTGGTCCGATGAGCGGCTCGGTCGCCCAATACGGCGACATGGTGAAGGCCGGCGCGCTGACCGCGATCGAACAGATCAACGCGGCCGGCGGTGCGGGCGGCAACAAGTTCGAAGTCGTGCAGATGGACGACGCATGCGAACCGAAGCAGGCCGTCGCCGTCGCCAACAAGATCGTCAGCCAGAAGATCAAGTACGTGATCGGCCACGTGTGCTCGGGTTCGACGATCCCCGCATCCGACATCTACGAAAACGAAGGCATCGTGATGGTCACGCCGTCGGCCACCGCGCCGCAGCTGACGGAAGGCAAGAAGCGCCACTTCATCTTCCGCACGATCGGCCGCGACGACCAGCAAGGCCCGGCCGCCGCGCACTACATCATCAACAACGTGAAGCCGAAGAAGGTCGCGGTCCTGCACGACAAGCAGTCGTACGGCCAGGGCATCGCGTCGTCGGTGAAGAAGGACCTCGAAGCCGCGAAGATCCCGGTCGTGCTGTTCGAAGGCATCAACGCCGGCGATTCGGACTACTCCGCGATCATCACGAAGCTGAAGTCGCAAGGCGTCGATTTCGTCTACTTCGGCGGCTACCACCCGGAAATGGGTCTGCTGATGCGCCAGGCGCGCGAGCAGGGCGTGAAGGCCACGTTCATGGGGCCTGAAGGCGTGGGCAACAAGGACGTGACGGCAATCGCCGGCCCGGCTTCGGAAGGCATGCTGGTCACGCTGCCGGCCGACTTCTCGGCCGACCCGGCCAACGCGGCGCTCGTGAAGGCGTTCGCGGACAAGAAGCGCGACCCGAACGGCCCGTTCCAGATGCCGTCGTACGCAGCGGTGAAGATCATCGCCGACGCGATCGCCGGCGCGAAGACGACCGACCCGACGAAGGTCGCCGCGTACATGCACAAGACGACGTTCGACACGCCGATCGGCAAGGTCGCGTATGACGCCCAGGGCGACCTGAAGGCGTTCAAGTTCGTCGTCTACACGTGGCACAAGGACGCGACGAAGACCGCCGCCAAGTAACAACGGAGTATCCGCCCGCGCGCCCGCTCTGCCCGTAACCCGGGCGGAGCGCGTGCGCATTTGGCCGTTCCGCGGCCGACGGGTGGCCCGAGACGACACCGTGCGTTGCGCACGGCCGAACGCCGTGATCCGGCGACGGCATGCGACCCAGCGCCAACGGGAGCTTCCCGCACATGACTGACTTCTTTCCTCAATTCGCCCAGCAGCTGGTCAACGGCCTGACGCTGGGTGCGATCTATGCGCTGATCGCCATCGGCTATTCGATGGTCTACGGCATCATCGGCATGATCAACTTCGCCCACGGCGAGATCTACATGATCGGCGCGTACGTGGGCCTCGTGACCCTCACCGCCATCGGCATCTCCGCCGGCTATCCGCTGCCGCTCGTGCTCGGTGCCGCGCTGATCGTGTCGGTGATCGTCACCGGCCTGTACGGCTTCGCGGTCGAGCACGTCGCGTATCGCCCGCTGCGCGGCGGCCCGCGCCTCGTGCCGCTGATCTCCGCGATCGGCATGTCGATCTTCCTGCAGAACTACGTGCAGATTGGCCAGGGCGCGCGCGACGTGTCCGTGCCGGTGCTGATCTCCGGCGCATTCGACATCCACCTCGGCGGCGACTACGACGTGACGATTCCGTATGCGCGTCTGTTGATCGTCTGCGTGACGATCGTGCTGATGATCGCGCTGACGCTGTTCATCTCGCATTCGCGGATGGGCCGTGCCTGCCGCGCATGCGCTGAAGACATGAAGATGGCGAACCTGCTCGGCATCGACACGAACCGCGTGATCTCGTTCACGTTCGTGCTCGGCGCGATGCTGGCGGCCGTCGGCGGCGTGCTGATCGGGCTGACGATCGGCAAGCTGAATCCGTACATCGGCTTCGTCGCGGGCATCAAGGCGTTCACCGCCGCGGTGCTGGGCGGGATCGGCAGCATCCCGGGCGCGATGCTCGGCGGCGTGCTGCTGGGCCTCGCCGAAACCTTCGCCGCAGGCTACATGCCGGCCGAGTACAAGGACGTCGTCGCGTTCGGCCTGCTCGTGCTGATCCTGCTCTTCCGCCCGACCGGCCTGCTCGGCAAGTCGGACATCGAAAAGGTTTGAGGGAGACGCAGATGAGTCAAGTCATTTCCGTTCGCCGCCCGGCCGCCGACGCTTCGGTCGGCCAGGCGCTGAAGAATGCCGCGGCCGCCGCGCTGCTGACGGCGATCCTCACGATTCCGGTGCTCGGCCTGCAGTTGAAGCTCGACGGCTATCAGGTCGTGCTGACGCCGCACTGGCGCCCGGTGTGGATCGCGGTCGCGGCCGTGTTCCTGTTCCAGTTGTTCAAGCCGTGGCTCGTGCGCGCGAAATCCGCAGTGAAGCTGCCGGCGATGCCCGCGATGGGCGCGCAGCAGCAGCGCGCGATCATCTGGGTGCTGCTCGCGGTCGGCCTCGTGTGGCCGTTCTTCGGTTCGCGCGGCGCCGTGGACGTCGCGACGCTCGCGCTGATCTACGTGATCCTCGGCCTCGGGCTAAACATCGTGGTCGGTTTCGCGGGGCTGCTCGATCTCGGCTATGTCGGGTTCTACGCGGTCGGCGGCTATACGTACGCGATGCTGAACCAGTATTTCGGGCTGTCGTTCTGGGAGTGCCTGCCGATCGCGGCGATCGCCTCGGCGACGTTCGGCTTCCTGCTCGGCTTCCCGGTGTTGCGTCTGCGCGGCGACTATCTCGCGATCGTCACGCTCGGCTTCGGCGAAATCATCCGCCTGCTCGCCAACAACCTGACGAGCCTGACGGGGGGACCGGACGGCATCTCGAGCATTCCGAAGCCGACGGTGTTCGGCTTCGAGATGGCGCGCTCGGCGAGCGTCGAGGGCGCGAAGACCTTCCATGAACTGATCGGGCTGGAATACAGCGGCGAGCACATGGTGATCTTCCTGTACCTGATCGCGCTGGTGCTGGTCGGCTTCACGCTGTTCGTGACGAGCCGCCTGATCCGCATGCCGATGGGCCGTGCGTGGGAAGCGCTGCGCGACGACGAGATCGCCTGCCGTTCGCTGGGCCTGAACCCGACGCGCATCAAGCTGTCGGCGTTCACGCTCGGCGCGGCGTTCGCGGGCATCGGCGGCGCGTTCTTCGCCGCGCGTCAGGGCCTCGTGAATCCTGAATCGTTCACCTTCATCGAATCGGCGCTGATCCTCGCGATCGTCGTGCTCGGCGGGATGGGTTCGCAGCTCGGCGTGATTCTCGCGGCGATCCTGCTGACAGTGCTGCCGGAAGTCGCGCGCGGCTTCGCCGAGTACCGGATGCTGATCTTCGGTCTGGTGATGGTGTTGATGATGATGTGGCGTCCGCAGGGCCTGCTGCCCGCGAGCCGTCCCCACGTGGAGCTGCCGCAATGAGCGCGAATACGGAACTGTTGAAGGTCGCCGGGCTGCAGATGCGCTTCGGCGGGTTGCTCGCGGTGGACGGCATCGATTTCGACGTGCGCCGCAACGAGGTGTTCGCGATCATCGGGCCGAACGGCGCGGGCAAGACCACGGTGTTCAACTGCGTCGGCGGCTTCTACAAGCCGACCGGCGGCGACGTCGTGCTCGACGGCCACGCGATCGCCGGGCTGCCGAGCCACAAGATCGCGCTGAAGGGTCTCGTGCGCACGTTCCAGAACATCCGCCTGTTCAAGTCGTTGACGGTCGTCGAGAACCTGCTCGTCGCGCAGCATCGCAAGGTGAAGTCGGGGATGCTGCACGGCCTGTTCGCGACGCCCGCGTATCGGCGCGCGGAGAAGGAAGCGCTCGAACGCGCGGCCGTATGGCTCGACCGGATGGGGCTGACGGCGGTCGCCAACCGGCAGGCCGGCACGCTGTCGTACGGGCACCAGCGGCGCCTGGAGATCGCGCGCTGCATGATCACCGAGCCGCGCCTGTTGATGCTGGACGAGCCGGCGGCCGGTCTCAACCCGCAGGAGAAGATCGAACTGCAGCACCTGATCGACAAGCTGCGCCGCGAGTTCGGCGTATCGGTGCTGCTGATCGAACACGACATGAGCCTCGTGATGGGCGTGTCCGACCGCATCCTCGTGATGGAGCACGGCCGGCCGATCGTGATCGGCACGCCGGAAGCGGTTCGCAACGACCCGCGCGTGATCAAGGCGTATCTGGGGGAAGAGTGATGCTGAAGCTGGAACAGGTCCATACGCACTACGGCGCGGTCGAGGCGCTCGCGGGCGTGTCGATCGAGGTGAACAAGGGCGAGATCGTCACGCTGATCGGCAGCAACGGCGCCGGCAAGACGACGCTGATGATGACCGTGTGCGGCACGCCGCGCGCATCGTCGGGCCGCGTGCTGTTCGAGGGCAACGACATCACCGCGATGTCGACGCACCAGATCATGCGGCAGGGGATGGCGATCTCGCCGGAAGGACGGCGCGTGTTCCCGAGCCTGACGGTGCTCGAAAACCTTAAGATCGGCGGGTTCTTCGCGAGCCGTCACGAGATCGACGACGGCATCGAGCACGTCTTCAAGCTGTTTCCGCGCCTGAAGGAGCGCGCGGCGCAGCGGGCCGGCACGATGTCGGGCGGCGAGCAGCAGATGCTCGCGATCGGCCGCGCGCTGATGAGCAAGCCGCGCCTGCTGCTGCTCGATGAGCCGACGCTCGGTCTCGCGCCGCTCGTGATCGCGCAGATCTTCGACATCATCCGGACGATTCGTGACGAGGGCGTCACGGTGTTTCTCGTCGAGCAGAACGCGAACAAGGCACTCGGCGTGGCCGATCGCGGCTACGTGCTCGAAACGGGGCGCGTGGTGCTCGCCGATACGGGCGCGAACCTGCTCGCGAACGACCGGATCAAGCAGGCGTATCTCGGCGGTTGATGCTGGATGCCGCCGGCCTGCAACGAGCCGGCGGTACTCGGTACTGTCCGCGCGACACCGACGTCAGGAACAGTCGCAATCCATCGCCCGGCCGGTCATTTGCGGCCCGATCGCGTGCCGCCGGGCCATTCATATCAGTGAGCGCGTTTCCCCTTCGGATTATGCGTGCTCAACATCCCCGCCAGCTCTGGGAGCGATCCGCTCTCCCCAACCGTTAATCATTGTCAAACCGCGCTTATCCCAAATTTTATGGGATGAAATTAGGATGATTCTTATATCGTGTGCGGATTCCAGAAAAGTATCATTTAAATAGTTTAGTTGCCGACGGGAAATTTTACTGCTGCGCACTGCAAGAAAATGGAAGTATGAAGGGTTGCCTTGGTCGGTTGTTTGCGATGGGGTAATTCTGAATTCGCCGGCGTTTGATCGAATTTACGCGAGGTGTGCCAAGCGCCGATAACCAGATCGTCATCGCAATGCAATCCGCGTATTGCAATGGCGAATACCTGTCGCCCACGGTCAAGCCGCTGCCGGCAGCGCGGCCGTCAAGAAAAATAATAAGGGCAGATGCCGGCTGGGATGAGCGTCGAGAGAGAACGCGGTTGCGCTTCCACACCCGTTCGGCTCGTCTGTCAACAGAGGCCGCCGGGTATCCGAGCAAAGGCAAGCGTGCAATGCGCAGAAGGCCGGGCCGATAAAAACCGGCGTGAAGCGCGATCTCGAACTGATCAAGCGCGCAGTTCGGGCATCGGCTCAACACATCTTTTGCCGGTTTTCCGGGCGGTGGGCCCGGGGCGCTTTCCTGCAGGCGCCGAGATCGACGCGGGTTTGGGGCGGATGCTGTTGTCTTGCGGGTGTATCGGTAAGTCGTTGACTTAGTTATTGACTTGTAACGAAACCCGAAAGATGTATATCGGCGCGATTCGCTCTGGAATGGCCGGCCGGCCAGGATTGTGTAGTGGCATAGGCGTCGCGCTCCATTGATAAAAAAGATTTTTGTAAATGTGGGCGCTTATCCGGATAAATAAATCGATTGGACTTTATCGGCGCTGTGGGAGGTAAGTCTGGATTTTTTATTCGTTTGTTTGTGTAACCTGAGGGAATCTCAAATGAAAAAAATCACCATGTTGATGTCCGCTGTCGGCCTGGCAGCCGCGTTCGGCGCGAATGTCGCACACGCATCGGACGGCTCGGTCCTTTTCCAGGGCGCGGTCATTGCCTCGACGTGCAAGATCAGCAACGTCGCAGCCAACGGCAATGTCACGGTCATGCTGCCCAATGTCGGCACCGCGCAGCTTTCCGCGGCGGGCAAGACCGCAGGCCGCACACCGTTCAGCTTCCAGTTGACGGGGTGCAGCACGGCGGCTTATGCGCCGACGCAAGTCGCGGTTGCGTTCGAGCCCGGTCCTGCCGTGAACCTGGCAACGGGCCGGCTGAAGCCGACCGGTATGGCGAATCCGGCGGCCAATGTCGAAATTGGGCTGCTGAACGACACGTATCAGCCGATCAAGGTCGGTGCGGCTTTCGAGGATCAGAGCTCGCAGGTAGTGAAGATCGTCGACGGCGGCGCGACGCTGCAATACGCAGCGGAGTACGTGGCGACTGGCGTGGCGACGGCCGGTGACGCGAGCACCTATGTCACGTATTCGCTCGTGTACCCCTGATTCGGAAATGAGCTGAATTGGCGGCTGGCCATCCTCCGCAGTGGCCAGCCGAGGTTCGGATCGACAGGCTGTCAGTTTGGCCGCGCATCGGAACAATTCCCAGAGGATAGGCAGAGTGAAATTGAGGAATCCATACAAAAAAGCGTTTTCGATGATGGTATTCGGCACGCTGGCGATTCTGACGCTGATGTTGCCGTTGACCGAAGCGTCCGCCAGCGTGGTGCTCTCCGCTACGCGGATTGTCTTCGAGGCCAAGGACAAGGAAGCCACGATTCAACTGGTGAACGAAGGGAAACACCCGTCGCTCGTGCAGGCATGGATCGACGATGGCGACATGCGTGCGTCGGTCGATGAAATCGACGTTCCGTTTGTGGTGACACCGACCGTGTTCCGCGTGGAGCCCGGGAAGGGCCAGGCGCTGCGGATCATTTACAGCGGTGAACCCTTGCCGGCCGACAAGGAGTCGTTGTTCTGGCTGAACGTGCTCGACGTGCCGCCGAAGGCGGCGGCTACTGAAGACCGAAACGTATTGCAGGTCGCCTTTCGGTCGCGCATCAAGCTGATGTACCGGCCGGCCGGTCTGTCCGGGGATTCTGCCGAGGCGCCGAAGGCCCTCAGATGGAGCCTCGTCCGCGACGACAAGCAACAGATCGTTCTGAAGGCGGAAAACCCGACGTCCTACGTCGTCAATCTGGGCAGCGTCACGCTGAATGTGCGCGGCAAGCCGTTCACGGCAGGAATCGGCCACATCCTTCCGGGCGAGACGGCAACGTTCCCGGTCAAGGGGCTCGGCACCCGTGACGTTGGCGATGCGACCGTGACGTACAGCAGTGTCGACGACTGGGGAAGCGGTCGTGCGCATGAGGCGGCTGTCGCGCACTGACGTCGGGAGAAGAAGGACCGCAGGCGCCGCACCGACGATGTCGGCGTGAAAAAAGAAAAGCGATGCTCTTCAGAGAGGGAAATCATAGTGCGTCGGCGTACCAGTTTGCCGCAAGAGAATCGGCCCAAGCTGAAATCGATTTGCGCGGCGTGCCTGATTGCGATGGCGGGATGGCAGGCAGAGTCTGCATATGCGACGACGCAACAACTCGCGCAAACGGAATTTGCCCAGGTTGAGTTTCAGGGGGGATTCCTGAACAACGCGAGCGGCGGGATCGATGTATCGCGCTACGCGCGCGGCAACGTCGTGCGTGCCGGAAAGTACATTCCGGACGTGTATGTCGACGGCCGTTGGATCGGGCGGTTCGAATTGACGTTCAAGTCGGCGCCCGGCGTCGCCGATGCGCAACCGTGCTTCGATCAGTCGATGCTCGAGACGATCGGCATCGACGTCGAGCAACTGTCCGAGGAGGTCCGGACGACGCTCGGCCGGCCCGGCGCATGCATGCGCGTCGGCGAAGCGCTTCCGGAGGCATCGGTTGAATTCGACTTCGGCAACCAGCGCGTCGATCTGAGTATCCCGCAAGCGTCGCTGCGGCGGCACGCGCGTGACGCGGTGAATCCGGACCAGTGGAGCGCCGGCGCGCCGGTCGCGATGCTGGGGTACAACGTCAACGTCTACAATTCGCACGTCAAGGGCGCAGCAAGCAACACGCAGGGCTACGTGGGTCTTGACGGCGGCTTCAATTTCCAGCGCTGGCATTTTCGTCACAGCGGCTCGATGAACGTGGACAACCGCGGTCGGACGCGTTACGAAGCGGTCTCGACCTATGCGCAGCGCGACCTGACGTCATGGATGTCGCAACTGGTGATCGGCGAATCGTACACGTCGGGCGATCTGTTCGATTCGACGTCGTTTCGCGGCGTGCGCGTCTATACGGACGACCGTATGCTGCCGGAGTCGCAGCGCGGTTATGCACCGGTCGTGCGGGGTGTCGCCAACACCAACGCGAAGGTGACCGTCATGCAGAACGGCGTGAAGCTGTACGAAACGACCGTTGCGCCGGGCGCGTTCATCATCGACGATCTGTATCCGACCGGTTACGGCGGCGATCTGCACGTCTCCGTGATGGAGGCCGACGGCTCGGTGCATTCGTTTACGGTGCCGTATGCCGCGGTTCCGTTGTCGTTGCGTCCCGGGCAAAACCGCTACAGCTTCACGGCCGGTTTCGTGCGCAACCTTCCCGAGACGACGCCTTTCTTCACGCAGGCAACCTGGCAGCACGGCTTCACCAACATGCTGACGGGCTATGGCGGCGCGACGGTCGCGGACGGCTACGCCGCCGCGATGATCGGCGGCGTGCTCAACACGTCCTGGGGCGCATTCGGCGTGGACGTCACCCATGCCGTGACGTCGATTCCGCGCGAGCGGCGCTATTCGGGACAAAGCGTCCGCATCAACTACGCGAAACAGATCGATACGACCGGCACGAACATCGCCATTGCGGCTTACCGCTATTCGACGGATGGTTTTTTCGGTCTGAACGATGCGATGTCCGCGCGCGACCAGGCCAAGGTTTTCATGGGCTCGGCGGGAATATACCGGCAGCGCAATCGCATGTCGTTCACGATGAGTCAACAGCTCGGCAACAAGGGCGGCAGCCTCAACGTGACCGCGTCCGCGATGACGTACTGGAATCGCGGCGGGTCGGACGTCGACTATACGATCGGCTACAACAACAGCTTCCGCGATGTGTCGTACAACCTGTCGGCGACCCGCCAGCGCGACGCGTGGGGGCGATCGAGCACGTTACTGTACGCAGGCCTGACCATTCCGCTCGGATCGAAGCGGCCTGCGATGCTGTCGCTCAACTTCAATCGCGACACGCAAGGGTCGACGCGGGCGCAAACGAGTCTGTCCGGCGCGCTTGGGCGCGAAGGCAATTTCTCGTATGGCGTGAACGTCGATCACGATGCAAGTCGTGGTCGATCACAAACCGCCGGCGGCGCGAACGCGATGTATCGCGGCTCGATTGCGGACGTCAGCGGCAGTTTCGGTGTCAGCACGGATTTTCAGCAATTCTCGCTGGGCTTGCGCGGCGCGATGGTCGCGCATCCGGGCGGCGTCACGTTGTCCCAGCCGTTGTCGGAGACATTCGCGATCGTCAAGGCGCCCCATGCGGAAGGGGCGCGCGTCACGAACATGTCGGGCGTGCGCGTCGGACGCAACGGCTATGCGGTCGTGCCGTTTCTGTCGCCGTTCAGGATGAACGAGATCACGCTCGATCCGAAGGGGTTGTCGACGGATGTCGAATTGCAGGAAACGAGCCAGCGCGTCGCGCCGCTCGCGGGCGCCGTGCCGCTGCTCGAGTTCAGGACGACGTTCGGTCGCTCGGCGGTGATCCGCATGCATCGGCCAGATGGCGCGCCGGTGCCGTTCGGCGCGTCGGTCGTCGATCAGGATGGCGCGGATATCGGTGTGGTGGGGCAGGGCGGCAAGCTCTTCGCACGCGGATTGTCGGAGCGCGGCGATCTGTTCGTGGAGTGGAATGGCAGTGGCGAAAAGTCGCTGTGCAAAGTCTCGTATGCGCTGCCTGAACGGCCCGCCAGGCGAGGTCGGGGCGCCGGCGGACTGCCGCAGCGCGTCGAGTTGCCGTGTGTATCGGTGGAACACGCGGATTACCGGCCGAATCTCTCGACGGGCGATTCGGTTCAACCCTCGTGAGGAAACGTATGAAGACAATTCGAGGCGTGGTCGCCTGTGTCTGGCTTTTCGCGTTGGGCGCGTTCGTCTATTCGCCGTCAGGTGTCGGACAAACGGTCACGCCAGTCAAGCTGTGGTATTCCCCGTGGGGTTCCCCTCTTTCCATTCCGACCACCGCGCCGCCAGGGACCGTCGTGCTGCGCGCGCTCATACCGGTCGACTGGATGGCCTTATGCGGTCAACCATCATGCGAGATCACCAGCGTCACGCTTTACGACAAGGGTCTTGCCACCAACCCTCCGATCGCCGGCCCTGACATCAGTTCGCGAAACCCGGGTTTGAAAATGCAGGTGCTGTTCGATGGTCAGCCGGTTACGTCGAGCTCGGTCGGCGTCAAACCGTCGCGTGTGGAGTTGATCGCGATCAGGACATCGAGTGCCGTGTACACGACTGGCCTCTCATACCTGACGACGACCGGCATGACGGTGTTCGGCGTTGGCGGCGGCTCATCGTTCAGCGTGAATGCCGGTCAGGCGCCGGTTACACCGATCGTCGGAACGTGCAATGTTCCGGACAAGACAGTGAATTTGCCGCGAACGGTCGTGTATCAATTTGGTGGCGTTGGTACGACAACGAATGTCGAAGTGCCGTTCGACTTGCAGATGGAAGCGTGCCCGGCCGGTTACAACCATGTTGGCTACACGCTGGCGCCGGCCGGTGGGGCTCCGGCTTCCGCCAACGGCGTGCTGCCGAACGGCCCCGGGACGACGGCTTCCGGTGTCGCGATCCAGTTGACGGACCCGGGCGGCACGCCGGTTCAGTTCAACACGCCGATGAACCTCACCTCGTATGACACGGCGACGGGCGGGTCGTACACGGTTCCGCTGGTTGCACGATATATCCAGACAGCCGAGACAATCGGCGTGGGCGCCGTGACGGGCGTCGTCGAGGTGCTGATGGATTATCGCTGACGGCTTTCCGGTCGCGCGCCTGCGGCGCCGGGAGGCGGGGGCTGTGTGCCGGTGTGCCCGACACCGGTTTGCGCTTCGTCGAGGATCAGCAGCGTCCCGCGCGCCTCGCACTCGTACTTGAGCGCTGCCATGTAGCCTTCCGGCAGTTCGATGATGCCGCCCGAACTGAGGATCGGCTCCGCGACGGACGCGGCGAGTTGCCGCTCGCCTGGCGATCGATCAGGTCGAATGCGGAGTCGAGTTCGGCGAGAGGATCGTAGGCGCCGTCGCGCTCGAAGCGCGGCCGGTACGTGAACGGCGCCGGAATCGCGAATGAACGGGCGGCGGCCGGACCGACACCCTTGCGGCCGACGCTGTACGTGGCGGACGCCGCCGCGCCCGTTCGATTCCGCGCCGGTGCTCAGCAGCAGCGCGCGATCGAGACCGGGCGGCGTGATGTCGGCGAGGCGCGTTGCGACATCGACGACAGGGCGAGACGCGGCGTGGTGCTGACGCATCCCGGCGAGCGGTTGCTCGTGCATGCGCAGCGCATCCTGCGGCAGCACGACGTTGTTGTGACGCACGGCTCGAGGTCGTCGCGCTTTATACATCGGAATTGGTCAGTAAAGCTAAATACTGGCACGCGGCTCGTCTCGAGAACACATTCACGTCTGTCGCGCGACGTCCCGAGCCGGCACGACGAGTCGTAAGCCGGTCCATATCGCGGATGCGACAGGGGCACACGACCCGTCCTACGACGTCGCGGGGCTTCTGTCCGATTTGCACGCGCCAACGGCGAAATAGACTTCCAATCGAGCGAAATGATCGTATGGGTCCGGAGACGAAGCCGGCCGACCCGCGTCGCTCGTGCAAGGGCTTCGGCATGTCGCTCGACGGCCGCACGCTGCCGGCTCCGTCGACGTCGAGCCGCTCTTGGGGGAGCGGCTCGCCTGTATCGGCAGACGAACGGGCATTGGCCTGAAGCAAGGCCGGCTGTCCAAGTGGTTTCGCACGAAATCGTTCTGCTCCGATGTTCGACACGTGTCGAGCCGGCTCGCCGGCCGACCGTCGACGCGTTGCGGCCGGATGCCGCCGCATCGCGCTGCGTCGGGCGGATGCCTACCGAGGGGGTCATCATGACCAGGTCATTTCGTATTGTCAGTGCCGGGGTGGTTGCATGCGCGTGTTGTGTCACCAGCTTCCCGGTTCATGTTTGCGCGGTGACGCTTACGGGCTACGCCGCGCCGTGGCGTATCGCGCATGCGCGATCGCGACCGGCAACGACTGCCGTGCCGCCGGCCGTGACCGTCAGGCCGGCAAGCGACGGCAGCGACCAGACCGATGCATTGCAGGCGGCGCTCAACGCATTGCAGGCCGGACAAACGCTGATACTCGCGCCGGGACGCTATACCGTCAGCCGCTCGTTGTCGGTGGCGGTGCCGGGTGTCGTGGTGTCGGGCTACGGCGCGACGCTCCTCGCGACCAATCCGTCCGACCAGACGCTCGTGATGAGCGGCGCCGGTTCGACATTGGTCGGCGTCACGCTGATCGGTACCGGTACGACGCGGCTCACCACGCCCGAATCGACCAAGGTCGAGGTGACGGGCACGGACGTCCAGGTGCTCGGCGTGACGATCCAGGGCGGCGCCAGTGCCGGGATCTTCGTGTTCGGCGGCAGCAACGTCGCGATCGTGGGCAATACCGTGCGGGCCACGCTGGCCGACGGCATCCACACCACCTACGGTTCGACCAACGTGCTCGTGCAGAACAATACTGTGACGGGCACGGGTGACGACCTGATCGCCGTCGTCAGCTATCTGGGCGACGGCCGTCTCAGCAGCAACGTGCTGATCGACCACAACACCGTGTCGGCGAATTACTGGGGGCGCGGCATTGCCGTTGTCGGCGGCCAGGCCGTGACGATCTCGAACAACACGGTCGACGGCGTGCAGAAGGCGGCCGGCATTCTCGTCGCACAGGAAGACAGCTGGCGTACCTTCGGCGTGTCGAACTTGGTGATCGACAACAATTCGGTGACCAACATCCAGAATTCGAATGTGAACAACGGGCTGCAGCCGACGCAGCAGGGCGCGCTCGAACTGGACACGTGGTCGGGCTCGGTGTCGTACGTCAAGGTGACGCGCAATCGCGTATCGGGATCGGGCTACGCGGGGTTCCGGGCAATCGGCAACGTGTGCGAATTCCAGGTCTCCGACAACACGTTCGCGTCGGTCGCCGGCTCGCCGGTGTCGCTGCTGTCGCGCGGCTGCACGGCCAACCAGATCGTCGTCAGCGGCAATACGATGGACGGCGTCGCGCTGGTTCCGCCGGTCGGCGCATCGTCGTCCGGAACGATTCCGGCCGCCGGCGCGGTGACGGCGGCGATGCCGCGGGTGCGAACCGGCTTGATGCAATCGACGGGCGGCGCTGCGCCGGCAACTGGCGCGGCGCGATGACATCGCGTGCACATTGATGGAACGGCGCCGCCGGCGCGGCCGGCGCGCGCCGGGCACGACGCATGAACGCCGTCCGGTTCGTGTCGCCGTGCCTTCGACCGTACATGCATCGCATGCGTCGCGGCGAGGCAGTTCAGAGGAGCCCCAGGCGCTGGCCTGTCGCGGCGGCTTGGGTGCGATTGCGCACGTGAAGCGCCTTGAAGATCGCGGTGATGTGCGCCTTGACGGTCTTCTCCGACAGGCCGAGCCGATTGGCGATGAGCTTGTTCGGCACGCCTTCGGCGATCAGGCGCAGCACGTCGAGCTGGCGCAGCGTCAGGCGCGGGACGTCGGGTTCGTGCGCGGGCGGCGGGTTGCGATGCGCCGACTGCGTATCGAGCAGCAGCGGCGGCACGTAACGCTCGCCGTTCATGATCATCTTGATGGCCGACAGCAACGTGTGCACGGTCGAGGATTTGGGAATGTAGCCGAGCGCGCCGTGCGTGAAGGCGGCGCGCACGTCGTGCGGATCCTCGGATGTGGACAGCACGATGATCGGCAACTCGGGCCGGACCTGCGTGATCGCCGCAATCGCGGCGAAACCGTCCATGCCGTTCATTTTCAGATCCAGCACGATGACGTCGAGGTCGGTGTGCTGTTCGAGCAGCCGCATTGCATCGTCGGCGTTGCTTGCCTGAATGTCGACCATCCCGTCATGATCCTGGCGCAACAACTTCGCCACGCCATCTCGCAGAATCGGATGATCATCGACGATGAGTATTTTCATGTAAATAAGAATTAAGTCTGGAGGCGGACCTCTTCTGCTTTTTGGAGAACCAGGTTCTTTGAAAAGTCTTAATACTTTGGTCGTATTCGATTCTGTTTCGCCTCGGGCTAACGTCGGATTTACATCCGGAAAGTCATGGTTGATACTGGATCATCGCGGCCTTCCGTGCGGTGACGCGCACAACGAGCATAACGAAGATCGCGACAGCAGGGGCCGGGCGAGTTGCGGACGCCGAGATTTTTCGGGGTGCGATCGAGCCCGGGTGCAGACTATACGATGAAAAGAGCCGAACGTGCCAATACGGGGCACGCTGTTTATTTCAATCGATTGCTTTCTGAAAATCGGCAATTGATGTTTAAGCAGATGATTTACCCCGTGAAACAGGGCATATTTCTTTGCACGAATTTCAGAGACGTCTCCATCGGCCTGAATCGATATCAATCAAGGTGCAATATGGGAACTATCAATGAAGAAGAGTCAATCCGCGACCTGAACCTGTCGTATCTGTGGCTGGCGCAGCGGTTGTTGCAGACGGATCGCGCGACCGGCATGTTTCGCCTCGGCGCCACGCCGGAAATGGCCGGCACGCTGGAAAGCTTGACGATGCGATCGATGATGAGTCTGTCGTCGTCGGGGCAGCTGCTTTGCGTACTGCGCTTGAGCCGATACGAAACGGTCGCGGCGCTCGCGCGGCCCGAATCGCCGGGCGACGCCGTGCGGCTTCATACCGCGATGGCGCTGTCCAGTCTCGGAGCCTTCGACCAGGACGCGCCGTGAGCGGCGGCCCCCGGACGGCGCATGCCGCGAGTCTTGCCGATGACGCGAAGCACGTGTTGGCGGCCGTGACGCTGATTCGGCTCGGCGCGCGCCCGCAGATGCTCGAAATCGAACTGTCGCTGCCGCATGAGCGCCTGGTCCGGCTGTATCGCGAGGTGCGCGGCGTCGCGCCGCCGAAAGGCCGGCTGCCGTTCTCCAGCGACTGGTACATGACGTGGCAGGCCAACATCCACGCGTCGCTGTTCCTCAACGCCTGCCACTTTCTGCGGAGCAACGTGAAGTGTGCGCGACTCGATGCGCTCGTGAAGGCCTATGAATGGTATGCGAGGCGATGCGACGCGGCACACTGCGAGCCGCTGCTCGACCTGACGCGTGCGTGGCTGCTGATTCGTCTCCTCGACAGCGGCGAGCTGTCGACGGCGCGCTGTGTCCGATGCGACGCCGCATTCGTCACGCATCGCCACGGCCTGCGTCGCAATCGCGTCTGCGTCGCGTGCCGTCCGCCAGCGCGGGCCGGCAAGCGCACCGGTGGCACGAAGCCGCAGCCGTGTGTCGCAAGCCCGTCCGACGCGAACACGCGCATCGTGTAGAAGCCGACCGCAGCCTGCGGTCCCGCGCAGTGACGCTAGAGTGCGACGCCGTGCGCATCCGCGTTGGCCGTCAAGCGTTGCCGCGCCCATCCGCCTTCTTCCATCGGCGATGCGTCCGCACGGATTCCCAGGCTGCCGAACCCGATCCGCCACCGCATGCCCGGCCCCGTCACGATCCAATCCGTCGCGCATCGCTTGCGTGTCATCTGATTTCAGAAAAGACGAATAACTCGCAATGCGGATGGAGTGGAGTTGTCAAGCGGCTCGAATAGTTCGGATGGTGCGGAAACGTACGGTTGCGGAAGCCGAGCCGAGATATACATCTTTCCTGTCATCAACGATATCGATGAGGGCCGTATGCGCGATCTCTGGGGGAAAGTTGTCATCTGGATGCTGGTCCTGGCGAGCACGCTTGCGTTCAACAGCGCTTTCGCGATTGGCAGTCCGTCATACACAGATATCGTTTCCGCGAACAGCGGGCTCTGTCTGACGAGCGCGGGGAATTCTTCGGCATGGGGCGCCGGCATCGTGCAGACTTCGTGTTCAGGTCAAGGCAATACGACCTGGTCGTTCGTACCGGTAGCCGGAAACCGGTATCACATCGTGCTGCAGGGCAGCGGCCTGTGCCTCAACGTACCGGGCAGTTCAAGCGCGAGCGGGACGCAGTTGATTCAGTACGGTTGCCAAGGCAGCAACCTGTTGAACGATCAGTGGACGATCGTCGCGGTTGGATCGAGCTACCGGATCGTCTCCGCACTGAACGGCTTGTGCGCGAATGTAAGCGGCGGGTCAACCGCCAGCGGCGCGAGCCTGATCCAGTCTGGTTGCCAGGGCGCCACTCAAACCAGCGACCAGTTCAATCTGTACTTGCCCGTCAACGCGTCGACCAACGTCGTCGTTGCGAGCAGCGGCCTGTGCATGACGATCGGCGGCGGCGCGATCGTGCAAGGCGCGTGCAGCAACCAGGGTGCCACCGGCTGGCTCTTGCAGCCGGTCGGTAGCGGATACCACGTGATTGCCCAGTCCACGGGGCAATGCCTGAACGTCTATCAGGGCCAGCGCACGAGCGGCACGCCGCTGATTCCCTACACGTGTCAGGACAGCTCGTTGACCAACGATCAGTGGACCGTCGCGCCGGTTGGCGGAAAATATCAATTGATTTCGGTCTCGAGCGGAATGTGCGCGAGCGTCAGCGGCGGTTCGCTGGCTTCCGGTTCGACGTTGAGCCTGTCTCCGTGTCAGAATGCGGCGGCGAGCGGCCAGTTCGCGTTGACGTTGCCTCAGGCGTTCCCGGTAACACTGCCGTCCGCATGGAGCCCGGTCATCACGTTGCCGGTCAATCCGATCGGCATCGCGAATACGCCCAACGGCAAGCTCGTGATGTGGTCGTCGAACCAGCCCTATACGATCCAGAACGACGTCGGATTCGCAACCACGCAGACGCAGACCGCACTCTTCGATCCCGCGACGAACGCGGTGACCCAGTACATCGAGACTTCCGCGGGTTCCGACATGTTCTGCCCGGGCACCGCGATGCTGTCCGACGGGCGGCTGCTGGTCAATGGCGGCGACAGCAGCCCCAAGACGACGCTCTATGATCCGACGGCGAATACGTGGAGCGCGGCCGCGACGATGAATATTCCGCGCGGTTACCAGGGCGACACATTGCTGTCGAATGGTACGGTGATTACGCTTGGGGGTTCGTGGAGCGGCGGGGTGGGTGGCAAGACGGCCGAGCTGTGGGACGGCGGCCGATGGACCGTGCTGTCGGGCGTGCCGGAGACGAACGTCATCGGCCCGGATCCGCAGGGCATCTATCGTGGCGACAACCATCTGTGGCTGTTCGCGCAGTCGAATGGCAGCGTGTTCCATGCCGGCCCGAGCGCGCGGATGAACTGGATCTCGACGAGCGGAACCGGCTCGATCACCTCGGCGGGAAATCGCGGTGTCGACCCATACGCGATCAACGGTACGGCATCGCTGTTCGATACGGGCCTGATTCTGAAGGCGGGTGGCGCGAAGTCGTATCAGCAGAACGGCAATACGTCGACGTATGCGTCGAATTCGGCGTACCTGATCGACATCACGCGCGGTCCGGGACAGCCTGTTTCGGTGCAGCGGCTGAACGGCATGACCTATCAGCGCGCATTCGCGAACAGCGTCATTCTGCCGAACGGCAATGTCGTGATCGTTGGCGGTCAGAGCTTGCCGATGCCCTTTACCGACACGACCGCGATCCTGGTGCCCGAGATATGGGACCCCGTGACGCAACGCTTCAATCTTCTTCAGCCGATGCGGACGCCGCGCACTTATCACAGCACCGCGGTTCTTTTGTCGGACGGGCGCGTGTTCGTCGGTGGCGGCGGGCAATGCGGTGTCGGCTGCGTGAACAATCACCTGAACGCCGAAATCCTGACGCCGCCGTATTTGCTCAATGCCGACAATACGCTTGCCTTGCGCCCGTCGATCATGTCCGCTCCGGCCAGCGCGATGCACGGTTCGACGATCACGGTTTCGACCGGTGGCGCAGTTGCGTCCTTCGTGTTGATGCGGATGTCGTCGGTGACGCATTCGACGAACAACGACCAGCGCCGCATTCCGCTGCCGATCCTGTCGACAAGCGGTACCTCATACCAATTGTCGATTCCGGCCGATTCAGGTGTTGCACTGCCGGGCTACTACATGCTGTTCGCGCTCGATGCGAGCGGCGTCCCCAGCGTCTCGAAGGCGGTCCGGATTCTGTGAGGAAATACTTGTCATCCCGATCCAGCCACCGGTACGTTGCACGGTTGTTGTGCGTCGCGTTACTCGGCGCAGCTGGCTCGTGTGCGATGGCGAGCGACGACCGCGAAGCGGGGCACGCACTTTTCACCGGTGCGGCTCCGCTAACGGGCCGGATGTTGACCCATCCCGGCGATCTTCCCGCGAATGTCATTCGGTGTGCAAATTGCCATGCTCCGGAGACCGGTCCCGCCGTGCGAAATTCGATTGCACCACGCCTTACCCGCAACTGGCTCGTTGATCTGCAAAGCCGGCGGGGTGGCCCTCCGAGCCGGTACGATCAGGAGGGGTTCTGTACGATGCTGCGCGACGGAGTCGATCCCGCCTATGTGCTGCTCAATGTCGAGATGCCGCGCTATCGCATCAGCGATGGCGATTGCGCCGCGCTTTGGCACTTTCTGACCGGTGCGCGCAATGGCCCCGCCTGATTTTCGTGCGCGCCGACGCGCGATACGTATTGCCGCGTTTCCGGCAGTTGCGTTGTCCGCATTGTGCACGTCGACGCTTGTACGCGGACAAAGTGCGCCGATCGCGTATCACGGCGGAAGCATCAAGCCTCCGGTGCTTGTCCCCGACTGGCCGATTCTCACGGCGCAGGGTCGCGAAACGCGCCTGCGCGGGTTGCTGACCGGTCGCATGACTGCGCTGCAGCTGTTCTTTACAGGTTGCTCTACCGTTTGCCCGATCCAGGGCGCCGTCTTTCAGCGTGTGCAAACGTTGCTTGGCGCGCACTCGGACGTTCAGTTGCTGTCGCTCAGCGTCGATCCGTTGTCCGATACCCCGGAACGAATGCGTGCGTGGCTCCGGCAATTCGATGCCCGGCCGGGGTGGACTGCCGCGGCTCCGGCGTTGCAGAACGTCGATGCCGTCCAGGCATTGTTCGGAGGCGGCGTGACGGGGCTGGACAATCACGGAACCCAGGTTCACGTGATCGACCGACGCGGGCAACTGATATGGCGCACTTATGAATTGCCATCGGCGGAAACGGTCGCCGCGCTGCTGAAGCAGGCATAAACGCGAGCTTTTGCGCGTACGTCGGTTCTAGCGACGACCCGATTGCACCATGGGAATCGCGTTTGAGCAGGGTGATCGGCTCGCGATTGTGTGGAATAGGCGTGTGCAGAACAACCGGCGTGACGTTGTCATCGAGACCAGGAGGTCATGCCGTGAAGAAGAGCAAGCTCACCGACGAGCAGATCGCATACGCATTGAAGCAGGCCGAGCTGGGCACGCCTGTCGCGGAGGTTTGCCGCAAGAAAGATCTCGTGTTGCAGCAGAGCTGAAGATCATGAGCGCGGCGCGAGGCGTAAGGACGCCAAGTTCGTACATGGAATGACTGCAAGAGGAATAGAGCGGCGGGGAGCGATGAGAACATCGAGCAGATAAACGAAAACGCGTGGAGCTATCAATGGCTGTCGCCAGTTTCTGATTGTGTGCACTGCGGATGAAGCGGAGGCCCTCGGCGAAGCCGCCAAGGTGCGGGTTAGTGACCGCGAATGTCTAGCCTAGCAGGAGAAGAAAAGCGTACGAAAAAATACCGGCTGACCGGGGGATCTGGCGGCTCCATCGTAGCCAGGAAATCCGTCGGTGACTGCATGGATTGTCACGACATGATTTCTGGCCAGATCCGCGAGTGAAGACGATCGTCTTCCGGAAAAAGCTACCACCGGACCTGGGGGGGGGCCGGTGGTACCACACCATATCCAACTCCGGACATGCAACAATTGGGGGAAATCATTGCAAGCACAACTGTACTCCTAAGTATCAAACAGGATTGTCATGAATTGTCACGCTCAATTTCTGAACAAGCGAACCGGGAAATGAGAAAAAGACGCCGCCGGATTCGGGGAGATCGGGCGGCGCAAAGCTGGGAGAATACGCAACGGCCGTGGGGGCCGTTGCACAGGAAGAGTACTGCCGCTGGCGTCGCGTGACTGTCATGGAGTGTCACGCACACTGCGGTGGCGATGACACTGGAATTCGAGGGTCAGCCGCGATTCGTGAAATTTTCGCCAGAATGGAGTGTTCGCTTCGTGCGTCGGAATATGTCAATGGCGCGCGCGCGTGACGACCGCCACCACGACGCCTGACAGGAACGTGAGGGCTGCGATCGACAGGATCGCGTCGGCGAAGCCGAAGCGGTCCGCGATGAGGCCCGCCGACAGCGCGCCGATCGCGTAGCCTAGGTCGCGCCAGAACCGGTACACGCTCAGCGACCGGGCACGCCACTGCGGATCCGACGCATCGGAGACGGCCGCGATCAGGCTCGGGTAGACCATCGCGGTGCCGAGGCCGAGCAGCACGCTCGCAACCAGCCACCACCGGAACTGTCCCGTCAGCGCGGTCAGCAGCAGCCCTGCCGCCTGCACCCACATCCCGGCGACGATCAAGCCCTTGCGGCCCCAGCGGTCGCTCAACGGCCCTGTGACGACCTGGCACACGCCCCACACGATCGGGTAGACGGCCTTGAGAATGCCGATCCGTTCAATGCCGAGCCCGAGCCCCGTGAAAAACAGCGGGAAGATGCCCCAGCTCATCCCGTCGTTCAGGTTGTTGATCAGTCCGGCCTGCGACGCCGCGAACAGGTTGCGGTCCTTCAGCGACGTGAGCAGGAACACGTCGCGAAACGACAGCGACGATGTTTCCTTCAGCTTGCCGATTTCCAGGTTAACGTGGTCGCGCGTATCGCGGACGACGAGCACGGATAGCGTCAGCCCGGCGATCGCATAGAAGATCCCAAGATAGATCGGCATTGGCCGCAGGCCGTAGCGGCTCGCCAGATAGCCGGTGAGAAACGCGGTCAGGCCCACCGCGAAATAGCCCGCGAACTCGTTGAGCCCGACCGCGAGACCTCGCCCTTTCGGCCCCACGAGGTCCACCTTCATGATCACGGTCATTGACCACGCAAAGCCTTGGCTCAGACCCAGCAACACATTGGCCGCGACCACCCATTCCCAGCTTGGCGCGGCGAGGATCATGATCGGAACCGGCAACCCCAGCAGCCAGCCGATCACGAGCACGCGCTTGCGGCCCCAGGTGTCCGCCAGCTGACCGGAAATCAGGTTCGCCACCGCTTTCACGAGCCCGAAGCTGACGATGAAGGAGGTGATGACGGTCGTGGACTGGATATGAAACGTTTCGGAGCCGATCAACGGTACGACGGTCCGCTCGATCCCGACCATGCCGCCCACGAACGCATTGATCAGCACGAGCAGCGCGAACTGGCGCCAGTTTTCCTTGAGGCCGAGCCGAATCGCGGCGCCGCCGGCCGGCACGATGGATCCGCCCATGAAGTTAGACCTCCTCAGGATTGCGGCCGGAGTTGACCGCGCGCAGACGCGCCGCTTCGGGCGGGGCAGGTGGCACGTCGCTTAGCATGAAACGAACGAATGCCGCTTCGTCGTTGATGCCGAACGCCGCGTTGTGACGCTTTTCGAAGCCGATAGTCGACAGCGGATTGGCGCTGAGGCCGCGTCCGCACACCGAGCCCGCGAAGGCCCCGGGAAGGAGCTGAACATAATCGGGGAGCGATTTGAGCGTTTGTATACTGCGGAACAGGGTTCGTGCGCCCGCTTCGGCACTTTCGACCAGCTCAGTGCGGCCGAGGTCACCGATCATCAGCGTATGGCCGGTCAGCGCAAGCCACGGCTCGTCGGCGCGCGTGCGATCCGTCACCAGCAGGCTGATGTGCTCCGGCGTGTGACCGGGCGTAGCGAGCACCTTGATGACGACGTTGCCGACCCGGATCTCATCGCCGTCCCGGACGCCCTTGAATGGCAGCACGACGTCAGCGTTTGCGGACAGCACGTAGTCGGCGCCAGCCGCGTCGGCGAGCGCCTGGCCAGTGGACAGGTGATCGGCGTGCACATGGGTATCGATCACGTAGTCGATTTTGATGCCGGCGGCGGCGGCGGTTTCCAGATAGGTGCGAGGCTGGGCCACCGGATCGACGACGACGCCCGTCGCCTTGCCGACGCACCCCAGCAGGTAGGAAATGCCCACTGGGTCGGAATGGAGGAATTGCCGCAGGATCATTCGAATTGCTCCTATTATGTAGGGGTGTTAACATTCAATCGTTGTGATGAATGATTGATCAAGGAGGCGTACGTGTCAAGCGCGGGACCCAAGCAGGAGATTTACGAGAGCCTTGCCGAGGTGGCTCTAGCCGTCGGCCATCCGAACCGGCTTGAGCTGCTGGAGCACCTGGCGCAGCGCGAACGGTCCGTCGAAGAACTGACGGCCCTGTCCGGGATGAGCTTTGCGAACACGTCGCGTCACTTGCAGATTCTTCGGCGGGCGCGCCTCGTCGACACGGAGCGTCGGGGCAAGAACGTGGTGTACCGCCTTGCCGGCGACAGCGAGGTGGTGGGGCTGATGAAGGCACTCGGTCGACTGGGTGAGCGCAATATCGCCGAGGTCAATCGGGTGCTCGGCGACTATTTCCACGCGCGGGATTCGATGGAACCCGTGTCGCGCGACGAGTTGGCCGCGCGTCTTGCGGACGGTCTCGTCACGTTGCTGGACGTGCGGCCGCAAGACGAGTTTGCGCAAGGACATCTGCCGGGCGCGCTCAATATCCCGCTGGCCGCGCTGGAGGGCCGTCTGAGCGAGCTTCCGGCCGATACCGAAATCGTCGCGTATTGCCGCGGCCCGTATTGCGTACTGGCGTTCGAGGCCGTGGCCGCCCTGCGTGCCAGAGGCTTCAAGGCCGTACGCCTCGAGGACGGCTTTCCCGAATGGAAGGCGGCCGGTCTCGTCGTCGAGACCGGCTCCGCCGACTGACATGGGCTGAAGCGAGGCACCGCATCGAGTTCACGCCGACAATCCCCATAGATCAGCGGCCGCTTCCCTGCACGGCCAGCGAGCGATCGAGTGCGACGAGCGTCTGGTACAGCACGCGCGTGCCATCGAGCAGCTGCTGAGGCTCGATCCATTCCTCCGGGCAATGGCTGCGGCCGCCCAGGCACGGAATGAAGATCATCCCGATCGGCCCCGTCGGCGCGACGTACACGGCGTCGTGCCCCGCGCCGCTCGGCAGCCGCATGCTCGGATAACCGAGCTGCGTGGCCGCCTGCTCGACCGCGTCCATCACGAGCGGCTGGCAGTCGGTCGGCCGCGCACGGCTCACGTGCGCGGCGCTGGCACTCAAGCGCAACGTATCGAGGCGTGCGGCCGCACCGGCCAGCAGCGCCTCGGGGAAAGCGTCGAGCACCGCGTCGCTGTCGCTGCGCACTTCCAGCATCAGCTCGACCTGCCCCGGCACCGCGTTCGGCACGTTCGGCGTCATCGCGATCCGCCCGATCGTCGCCACCACGTAGTGTGGGCGGCCCGACAGCGCCGACGCGCGCGCATGCGCCGCCTCGATCAGGTGCGCGGCGCCGACGAGCGCATCGCGGCGGATATCCATCGGCGTCGTGCCCGCATGGTCGGGCTGGCCCGTCACGGTGATCAGCACGCGCCGGATGCCGACGATGTTGGTCACGACGCCGATCGGCAAGCCGCGCGTTTCGAGCACGGGGCCCTGTTCGATATGCAGCTCGACGAACGCGGCCGTGCTGCCCGGCGCGCGCAGCGGTTCGTGCAGCGCGTCCGGGTTGCCGCCGATGCGGCGCAATGCTTCGGCGAGCGTTTCGCCTTCGGCGTTCGTCGCGCGCAGCATGCCCGCGTCGAGCACGCCCGACAACGCGCGGCTGCCGACGCACGAGATCCCGTAGTCGCTCGGCTCCTCGGACAGGAAGTCGATCACTTCGAACGGATGGTCGAGCACGATCCCCTGCTCGTGCAGCGTATGCGCGACCTCGATGCCCGCGAGCACGCCGATGATGCCGTCGAAGCGGCCGCCGCCGACCACCGTGTCGCAATGCGACCCCGTGACGAGCGGCTTCGTGCAGCGGCCGCTGCCTTCGCGGCGGCCGATCAGGTTGCCGCCCGCGTCCATCGATACCGCGAGCCCCGCTTCGGCGAATTGCGCGGCGAGCCATGCACGCGCCTGTGTGAAGAGCGACGAGAATGCGCGGCGCGTCCACGGGACGTCGGGCCGCGTGAAGCGCGCCAGTTGCTCGACGCGCGCGTTCAGGCGCTCGGCGTTCAGCGGTGGGAAAGCCGTCGGATTCATGCTTGCTCCTGTTGCGAGGCGATCGACCGGCTGCCGTGCGGCTTCAGGAACCGGCCCGAGCCTGCTGCGTTGACGATGCGCTTGCCGTCGTACACGAGCGCGCCGCGACAATAGGTGGCGGCAACCCGCACCGTGAATTCCATCCCTTCGAACGCGCTCCACTGCACGGCCGACAGGCTGCGCGACGGATCGAACGCGTAGCGTTCCGGCGTGAGGATCACGAAATCCGCATCGGCGCCGACGTCGAGCGATCCCTTGCGGTCATCGAGCAGGAAGTGCCGCGCGGGGTTCGTCGCGAGGAGTTCGGCGACGCGCGTCGGCGCGATGCCATGCTGTTCGCAGCCGGTCCAGAACGCGGGCAGCAACGTTTCGAGCCCGGGGCCGCCCGATGCATTGCGGAACACGTTGGCGTCGCCCTTGCGTTCGAGCCCCCAGCTCACGTGATCCGACGACACGAACGTGCATTCGCCACGCGCGATATGCGTCCACAGCAGATCCTGCTCGGCGCGCGGCCGGATCGGTGGGTAGTGCTTGGTTTTCGCGCCGAGGCGCTTCGTATGCGTTTCGTGGTCGAGCATCAGGTACTGCACGCACGTCTCGATGCTCGCGCGATGGCCGGCCTGCCGGAACATGTTGCACAGCGCGAAGCCGCGCGACGTCGACACGTGCACCGCGTGCGCGCGGGCGCCCGTCTCCGCGCCGATCTCATAGATCAACGCGGTCGCGAGATTCTCGATCAGCGGCGGATGCGCGCGCAGGAACGCGTCCCAGCCCGTGTCGCCGGCCTCGATCATGCGCGCGACGTTCTTGCGCGTCATCTCCTGCATCTGGTTGTGCACGCCGCAGGCGAGGCCCGACGGCGCGATCAGCCGAAACGCGTCGTACAGCACGTCCTCCTCGACCCGCGGAAACCGGCCGGGCGTTGCTTCGAACGTCGAGAACTTGAACGCGCATACGCCGCCGTCGATCAGCCCGGCCGCCGCTTCGAGGCCATGCTTCGCGTTGAGCGTGCCGTACAGCGCGACGTCGACGTGGCAATCGCGCTCGGCTTCCGCGATCTTGCGGTCGAGCTGCGCGCGCGACGCGACCGGCTCCGGATCGTCGTACGGCATGTCGACCATCACCGTCACGCCACCCGCGGCGGCCGCACGTGACGCGTGACCGAGCCCCTCCTGGTTGGCCTGGCTGGCCGCATGCACCTGCCCGTCGACGACGCCCGGCAGTACCCACTTCCCGCGCGCATCGATCGTGTCGCGCGCCGCCGGCGGCACGCCCGCGCCGCGCGCGGCAATCCGTCCGCCGCGGATCGCGAGCCAGCCGTCGTCGACCACCTCGTGCGCATCGACCAGCCGGCCGCGCACCACCTGCTCGAATTCGCTCATCTCCACCTCCTGCATTTTTGATCACGAGCAGTTTAGGCAGCGCTCTGCCAGAATGTCTCATGCCGATTTATCGTCCCCACATAACATGGAGTTAAGGCTGTGCGTCTGAACCTGCGCCAGATCGAGGTGTTTCGCGCCATCATGCTGACCGGCTCGATCAGCGGCGCCGCGAAGCTGCTGCACGTATCGCAGCCGGCCGTCTCGCGGCTCATTTCGTACGCCGAACAACGTCTCGGCCTCGCGCTGTTCGAGCGCATCAAGGGGCGGCTCTACCCGACCCCGGAAGCACAGCGGCTGTTCGTCGAAGTGAACGCGGTGTACCAGGGCGTGCAGCGCGTCAACGAAATCGCGGAAGACCTGATCGAGAACCGGATGGGCCACCTGCGCATCGCGTGCAGCCCCAATCTGGGCCAATCCCTGCTGCCGCGCGCGATCGCGGCGTTCTACGAGCGCTTTCCCGACGTACGCATCATCCTGCACACGATGATCCCGAGCGTGCTGCTGCAGGCGGTGCTCACGCAGCAGGTCGAGCTCGGCATCGCGTTCCTGCAGGACACGCACCCGAACGTCGAAAGCCAGCTCCTCTATGAAAACCGAATGGTCGCGGCCGTGCCCGCATCGCACCCGTTCGCACGGCGCAAGACGCTGGCCGTGCGCGATCTCGCGAACCAGCCGCTGATTGGTTATGGCAGCGACATTCCACTCGGACAACTGGTGCGGCGGCTGTTCAGCGACGAAGGCCTGGTGCCGCAGGTCAAGATCGAAGTGCAGCAGGCGCACGTCGCATGCGCGCTCGCGCAGGCCGGCACCGGCATCGCGTTGATCGACGAGCTGACGGTCGCGGGGCCCGTGTGGCCGCAGATCGTCGTGAAGCCGATCGTGCCGACCACCGCTGCACCGGTCAGTGTGCTGCACCCCATGCTCGCGCCGCTGTCGCGCCTCGCGCACGAGTTCATCGACACACTCCATACGCTCTCCGCCGGCGCATGAATTCCAGCGCCGAAACAGGCTGAAATCATTGTCCAGCCTGCGTTTCGCCGTCGCGCCGGCGGCGTCCGATCGCCGTGCCGACAGCCCGTCGTTCGGGCGTCACCGGGATTACCCTACGCTTAACATCGCGTTATGAAGTCTCCATAAAATAGCAATAACGCTCAATATTCGGCGTCCCTAGAATCGTTTGGACGGTACCGCCACACAAGGCTTTCCGGCCGGCGCGTACAGCCCTTTTTCCCTCTCAGGACAAACGACACATGGGACGCATCCTGTCTTCGAAGGACGTCGAAGCCGCCGTCAAGGGCGGTTCGGTTTTCGCATGCGGCGGCGGCGGCTGGGCCGACCACGGCCGTGAACTCGGCACGCTCGCGGTCACGATCGGCCGCCCCGAACTGGTTGCCATCGACGAGCTGCCGGACGACGCGTGGATCGCCACGGCCGCCGCGATCGGCGCGCCGGGCGGCCTCACCGATTGGCAAATGCTCGGCGCCGACTACGTGAAGGCCGCGCAACTCGTGCAGGAAGCGCTCGGCGCGCCGCTCGCGGGGCTCATCATCGGGCAGAACGGGATGTCGAGCACGCTGAATGCGTGGCTGCCGTCCGCACTGCTCGGCACCAAGGTGGTCGACGCGGTGGGCGACATTCGCGCGCATCCGACCGGCGACATGGGCTCGCTCGGCCTCGCATCGAGCACGGCGCCGATGATCCAGGCGGCGGCCGGCGGCAACCGCGCGCAGCACGCATATATGGAAGTGGTCGTGCGCGGCGCGACCGCGAAAGTGTCGCCGGTGCTGCGCAAGGCGGCCGACATGGCCGGCGGCTTCATCGCGAGTTGCCGCAATCCGATTCGGGCGTCGTACGTGCGCCAGCATGCGGCGCTCGGCGGCATCAGCCGCGCGCTCGCGCTCGGCGAGGCGATCATCGACGCCGAACGGCGCGGCGGCAGCGCGGTGATCGACGCGATCTGTGCGGCCACACACGGCGAGATCATCGCGAGCGGCAAGGTCGAGCGCAATACGCTCGAATACACGCGCGAAGCATTCGACGTCGGCCTCGTCTATCTCGGCGGCGGCGCGCAGCGCGCGGTCATTCATGTGATGAACGAGCACATGGCGGTCGACGACGCGCACGGCGAACGCATCGCGACCTACCCGGACGTGATCACGACGCTCGACGGCGAAGGTCGCCCCGTCAGCGCCGGGCAGTTGAAGGAAGGGATGGAGATCCACGTGCTGCGGGTCGCGAAGGCGCACATTCCGCTGTCGTCGTCTGTGTTCGATCCCGCGGTCTACCCACCGGTCGAAGCCGCGCTCGGCATCTCGATCGCCGACTATGCGCTCGCGCGCTGAACGGAGGGCGACGCCATGACCCGCATCTTCGAAGTCACGTCCGGCAACACGCTGCGCTGCAAGGGCTGGCGCCAGGAAGCGCTGCTGCGCCTGCTCGAGAACGTGCTCGCCGTCGGAGAGGATCCCGAACAATTGATCGTCTACGCGGCGCTCGGCCGCGCGGCGCGCGACTGGCCGTCGCACGACGCGATCGTACGCACGCTGAAGACGATGGACGAGGACCACACGCTCGTCGTCCAGTCCGGTAAGCCCGTCGCGCTGCTGCGCACGCATGCGAGCGCGCCGCTCGTCGTGATGGCGAACTGCAACCTGATCGGCCAGTGGGCGAAAGCAGAGCACTTCTACGAACTGGAACGGCGCAACCTGATCTGCTGGGGCGGGCTCACGGCCGGCGACTGGCAGTACATCGGCTCACAGGGCGTGATCCAGGGCACCTATGAAATCTTCTCGCGAATCGCCGAACGCCATTTCGACAACGACCTGCGCGGGCGTTTCATCCTGACGGCCGGCCTCGGCGGGATGGGCGGCGCACAGCCGCTCGCGGGCCGGATGGCGAACGCGGCGACACTCGTCGTCGAGATCGACCAGACGCGCATCGACAAGCGGCTGCAGATCGGCTTCCTCGAACGGCAGGCGCGCGATCTCGACGAGGCGCTCGCGCTGATCCGCGACGCGCAGGCCCGGCGCGAACCGGTCTCGGTCGGCCTGCTCGGCAATGCGGCCGACGTGTTCCCGGCGATCCTCGCGCGCGGCGTCGTGCCCGACATCGTCACCGACCAGACGGCCGCGCACGATCTCGTGTACGGCTACGTGCCGTCCGGCTACACGCTCGACGCAGTGCGCGCGCTCCGCGAGCGCGACCGCACGAAGCTGATGGACGCGAGCCGCGCGTCGATCGTGCGACACGTCGAAGCGATGCTCGGCTTCAAGGATCGCGGCGCGATCGTGTTCGACAACGGCAACCTGATCCGTACGCATGCGAAGGACGGTGGCGTCGCCCGCGCGTTCGAGATCCCGGTGTTCACCGAAGCGTTCCTGCGCCCGCTGTTCTGCCGCGCGATCGGCCCGTTCCGCTGGATTGCGCTGTCGAACGACCCGAACGACATCCGCGTGATCGACGACTACCTGCTCGAACACTTCCCGGACAACCGGATCGTCACGAACTGGATCCGCAAGGCGCGCGAATGCGTGCCGTTCGAAGGCCTGCCGGCACGCATCGCGTGGCTCGGCCACGGCGAGCGCACGCGGCTCGCGCTCGCGGTCAACGCGATGGTGCGCGACGGTGTGCTGGCCGGGCCGGTCGCGTTCACGCGCGACCACCTCGACGCCGGCGCGATGGCGCACCCCAACATCATGACCGAGAACCTGCGCGACGGCTCCGATGCGGTGGCCGACTGGCCGCTGCTGAACGCGATGATGAGCTGTTCGTCGATGGCCGATCTCGTCGCGATCCATTCGGGCGGCGGCGGCTACAGCGGCTACATGACGAGCGCGGGCATCACCGTCGTCGCCGACGGCAGCGCGGCCGCGAAAGAGCGGCTGACACTGTCGATGAACAACGACACCGCGCTCGGCGTGATCCGCTACGCGGACGCCGGCTACGAGGAAGCGCTCGACGAAGCGCAGCGCAAGCAGATTCCGCATATCCGGCTGTAACGGCCGGCTCGCACGACGACAGGACAGGAGATCGAAGTGAAGCAAACCGCGGTTACCCTCGACACGGCCGACGCCGTGTCGCCCCGTACCTCGAGCGCCGGGCGCGCGATCGCCGCGGCGTCGATCGGCAACGCGCTGGAGTGGTACGACTTTTCCGTCTACGCGTTCTTTGCCGTGTACATCGCGCAAAACTTCTTCCATCGCGGCAACACCGGCACAGAGCTGGTCGAGGCGTTCATGGCGTTCGGGATCGGCTTCATCGCGCGGCCGCTCGGCGCACTCGCGATCGGTGTGTACGGCGATCGCGCGGGCCGCAAGGCCGCGCTGACGCTGACCATCCTCGTGATGGCGGCCGGCACCGGCATCATCGCGTTCGCGCCGCCGTTCACCGCGATCGGCATCGGCGCGCCGCTGCTGATCCTGTGCGGCCGTCTGCTGCAGGGGTTCTCGGCCGGCGGCGAAGTGGGGGGCGCCGCGGCGTTCCTGATCGAGCACGCGCCGGCGGACAGGAAGGGCCGCTACGCGTCGTGGCTGCAGGCGAGCATGGCCGCGTCGAACATCCTCGGCGCGCTGGTCGCCACCGCCGTGACGCTCACGCTGTCGCGCGAACAGATCGGCGACTGGGGCTGGCGGATTCCGTTCATCCTCGGTCTCGCGATCGCACCGGTCGGCCTGTGGCTGCGCAAGACGCTCGACGAAACGCCGCATTTCCGCGCGGAAATGGCACGCGCCGCGCACGCGCCGGCCGAGCGCAAGACGCCGCTGCTGCAGGTCGTGCGCGACTATCCGCGCGCGCTCGTGGTCGGCACCGGGTTCTCGGTGCTGTGGGCCGTGTGCGTGTATGCGCTGGTGATCTACATGCCGACGCACGTGCAGCGCGCGCTGCATTTCGACGGGCGCGATGCGTTCATCGCGTCGCTGGTCGGCAACTGCCTGATGGCCGTCACTTGCGTGTGCGCCGGAAGCTGGTCGGATCGCTTCGGGCGGCGCACGGTGCTGACGGCCGGCGCAGTGCTGATGCTCGTGTCGGTGTATCCGCTGCTGCACTGGCTCGCCGACGTGCACACGCTCGCCGCGCTGATCACGGTGCAAAGCGCGTTCTGCCTGATGGTCGCGATCTTCACGGGTGTCGCGCCCGCCGCGCTGTCGGAGCTGTTCCCGACCCGCGTGCGCGCGACCGGCATGTCGCTGTCCTACAACATCGCCACGACGATCTTCGGCGGCTTCGCACCGGCGATCCTCGCATGGCTCACGCAACGATCGGGCAACCCGTTCGCACCTGCCTGGTATGTGATGGTCGCGAGCGTCATCGCGCTCGCGTCGATCGCCGCGCTGTCTTCCACATCACGTCACGCCTGAAATCGGAGAACTGCTTCATGCAACGCTTCCTCATGCGGAGCGCGGTTGCGCTCGCGCTTTTCGCCGCCGTCCCGGCCTTCGCGGACGTCATCCTCGACGGACGGTCCGCTACGCCCGAATCGATCGCCCGCATCGCCGACGGCGAAGCCGTGTCGATCGCGCCGGCCGCCCGCCAGCGCGTGGTCGCCGCACACGACGTGCTGCTGAAGGCCGCCGCGGCCGGCCAGCAGATCTACGGGCTGACGGTCGGCGTCGGCCTCAACAAGGACCGCGAGATGGTCGACGTGCACGGCAAGCTGTCGCAGGAAGTCATCGACGCGTCGACGCGCTTCAACATCGGGCTGATCCACGCGCACTCGGGCAGCGTGGGCCCCGACATGAGCGTACGCGTGGCGCGCGCCGCGATGGCCGCCCGCCTGAACGCGATGCTCGACGGCGGCGCCGGCGTGCAGCCGGCGGTCGTCGATGCATACGCGCAGTTCCTCAATCGCGGCGTCACGCCCGCGATGCCGGCGGACGGCTCGATCGGCGAAGCCGACATCACGATCCTCAGCCACGTCGGCCTCGCGATGCTCGGCGAAGGCGATGCGTACTACCAGGGCCGCAAGATTGCGGCCGCCGACGCGCTGAAATCGGCCGGCATTGCGACGATCCGCCCGTACGGCAAGGATGCGCTCGCGATCCTCAGCTCCAATGCGTATTCGGCCGGCATGGGTGCGCTGGCGCTCACCGACATGGCGCGGCTCGCGCAGGTGTCGAAGGTCGTGTTCGCGCTGAGCCTGCAGGGGCTGAACGGCAACGTGTCGCCGTTCCGCGAGGACACGCTCGCGCTGCGACCGTTCCCGGCCACGCTGCGCTCGGGCGCCGCGCTGCGCACGCTGCTCGCGGGCAGCAGTCTGTGGAACAAGGACCCGGAACGGCCGCTGCAGGATCCGCTCAGCTTCCGCTCCGGCGTCTACCTGCTCGGCGAACAGGACCGCACCTATGACGAGGCCCGCGCGCTGCTGCAAGTGCAGCTCAATTCGAGCGACGACAACCCGGGCGTCGCGGTCGGCGTCACGCCGAAGTCGAGCCGTGCACAAGATGCGGCAGGCTATGTCGACGGCGGCGGCGCCGTGCTGCCGAGCGCGAACTTCGAGCCGCTGCCGTGGGTGCTCGCGTTCGAACAGCTCGGACTCGCGCTCGGCCACAACGCGCTTGCGTCCGCGCAACGCATCGTCAAGCTGAACGACCCGCACCTCACCGGCCTCTCGCGTTTCCTCGGCACCGAGGACACCGTGCATGCGTTCGGCGCGATGGAGAAGCCGCCGACCGCGCTCGCGATGACGGTGAAGTCGCTCGCGATGCCAGTGTCGCTCGACTACCTGCCGGTTGCCGGCGGCATCGAGGACGTCGCGACGAACGCGCCCGATGTCGTGCAGCGCGTGCAGAAGCAGATCGACGCGAGCTTCACGCTGCTCGGCCTCGAACTGATCGAGGCATCGCAGGCAATCGACCTGCGCCAGCGCAAGCAGCCGTCGTTCACGCTCGCGCCGGCCACGCAGCCGCTGTACCGCGCACTGCGTACCAAGGTCGCGTTCCTCCAGCACGATCGCCCGCTCACGCCCGACTTCCGGGCCGCCGATGCGCTGCTGCGCGCGTATCGCGATTGAGCGGGGCGGACCGTCCATCGTTTCTCCCGCCAGTTGTCCCGCCCGCGACGCGATCGACGTTCGATTGCGGCGCGGAACCCGAAAATCCGTTCGTATCGCATCACCGCTCGCCGTCTTTCAACCATCCCGCACCGGAACATCATCATGAAAAGAATCCTGTTCGCGCTGCCGCTCGCCGCGGCCGCTACCGCTCACGGGCAAAGCAGCGTCACGCTGTACGGCATCGTCGAAGACGGCGTCGACTATGTGTCGAACGTGCAGGGCAAGCATCTCGTGCAGCTCGCGTCGGGCGTGACGGCCGGCAACCGCTGGGGCGTGCGCGGCACCGAGGATCTCGGCGGCGGCCTCAGCGCGATCTTCCGGCTCGAAAGCGGCTTCGACATCAACTCCGGCCGCCTCGGCAGCGGGCTCGCGTTCTCGCGCAACGCATACGTCGGCCTGAACGACACGAAGCTCGGAACCCTCACGCTCGGCCGCCAGTGGGATTCGATCGTCGACTACGTCGAGCCGTTCACGCTGAACGGCAACATCGGCGGCTACTACTTCGCGCACCCGAACGACATGGATAACACCGACAACGGCTTCCCGATCTCGAATGCGGTCAAGTACCGCAGCCCGACGATCGGGGGCATCACGTTCGGCGGCCTCTATGCGTTCGGCGGGCAGCCCGGCCGCTTCTCCGACAACGCGACCTTCAGCGTCGGCGCGAGCTACGCGGCAGGCCCGGTCGGCTTCGGCATCGGCTATTTGCGGATCAACAACCCTGGCGTGTCGACACAGGGGTACCAGAACTATCCGGGCTTCACGAACGCGATCTATGGCAACTACCTCGACGCGGCGCGTGCGCAGAAGGTGTTCGGCGTGGGTGCGTCGTACCAGGTCGTGCAGTGGCTCAAGATGCTTGCCGACTTCACGAACACGAATTTCCAGCAGGGCAGCGCGGGGCACGACGCGACGTTCCAGAACTACGAGCTGTCGACGCTCGTCACGCCGACGCCGGCCGTGACGGTCGGCGCCGGCTACACGTACACGACGGGCCGCGACCACGCGACGAACGCGGAACCGAAGTATCACCAGTTCAACCTGAGCGTCGAATATGCGCTGTCCAAGCGCACGAGCGTCTACGTGATGGGTGCGTTCCAGAAGGCGGCCGGCGACGCGCCGGTCGCGCAGATCGCGGGCTTCAATCCGTCGAGCAACCAGAAGCAGGCCGTCGGGCGCGCAGGGATCCGTCACGTGTTCTGACGCTCCGCGCGACGGGTGCCGTCGCGCACCCGTCCTCTTTATTCCTTTGCGCAATTCAATCAGTATGCCTATTCATTCGACCCGGAATGCCGGCCGCCGCCGCCGCCGCCGGCTGCTGTCGGCCGTCGGCGCATCGCTGATCGCCTGCACGATCGCCGGCGACGCCACGGCCCAGTCGTCCGTCTCGCTGTACGGGCTGGCCGATGTGTATGTCGGCGCGCAAAAGAGCCTCGGCAAGCCGCGCGCGTATACCATGAATTCGGGCGGCTTCACGACGAGCTTCTGGGGGATCGGCGGCCGCGAGGATCTCGGCGGCGGCTACGCGCTGCAGTTCGCGCTCGAAGCATTCATGCGGCCGTCGAACGGCGGGGCCGGCCGCTTCAGCGGCGACACGTTCTTCGGGCGCAACGCGTATGTCGGCGTTGCGTCGCCGTACGGCGTGCTGCGCGCGGGGCGCAACACGACACCGTATTACATCGCGGCCGTGCGCTTCAACCCGTTCTCGACGTCGTTCAGTTTTTCGCCAGCGCTGAATCAGATGTACAAGGGCGTATCGGGGCAAGGCCTCGTCGGCGACAACGGCTGGAGCAATTCGGTGCTGTATTCGACGCCCACCGACCGTGCGCTACAGGCAAGCCTGATCTACGCGACGGGCAACGCACCCGGTCACACCGGCGCGAACCAGTGGGGCGGCAGCGTCACCTACGACTGGCAACACGCATTCAGCGCGACGCTCGCGTTCCAGCAGGCACGCTACGACCAGACACCGGGCGACCTGAACGCGTCCATCGCCGGCTTCACGCGGCAGGACGCCGTGCTGGCCGGCGTCGGCTACGACCTGAAGTTCGTGAAGATCACCGCGTTCTACCAGTACGTGCATGACGCGATCGACGGCGGCGTGCTCGGCACGCATAGCGGGCAGATTGGCGCTTCGGTTCCGCTCGGTTTCGGCACGCTGCTCGCGTCGTTCATGGCCGCGAAAAGCCATGGCCGCGACAGCCCGTCGAGAACGACCGGGGCGCTCGGCTACGACTACCGGCTGTCGAAACGGACCGACGTCTACGTCGCGTACATGCGCGACCGCGTGAGCGGCTACGGGAATGGCGATTCTGCCGGGCTCGGCCTGCGCACCGCATTCTGAGCGGACATGTCCGCTGTTGCACCACGCCGGCGCGCGCGACCCTGGCTACGCGTCGACTTCCGCGTGCAGCAGCAACACCGAGTCACGCTTCTCCGGCAGATGCCGCCGCAGGATTGCCGAGGCGCCTTGCCGCTCAGCCGGCATGTTCCGGAGTATTCATATCCTTCGCGCCGGACGACGCAACGCTTGCACGAATCAGGCGGGTTTACAGCGAGCGACGGGAATTTCTGCCGGTTCAGCGCGAACAATTCGAGCATTGGCACTCTGAGGTTTCGGCGCTATTGATCACTTCCCGAACGACGACGCGATCATCAAGCTGCTCTGGCTGCCGCTGCGCGACGTGCTGCCCGAGATAATGCGGGCTGCGTTCGACTGGAAATCAGCAGGGAACCAGTTTGCTATCCCGTTCGGTGAACGATTCACCCGGGCGCGTGGATAACGCGTTGTTCGATCGCCTTGCCTACAAGAATTCGGACAAGTTCGGCTCACCCGGCCAACTGCGTCAGGTCGTCAGACGAAATTCCGATAAGAATTGCATCGTTGCCTCCACGCATCTTGAACACTCAGTGTGAGCAGCCAAATGGTTCAAGCCGCAGAACCGTACTGATCGAGATGACACGGACAATTGTCCGAATGTTCGATCGGCGACGCTTCTGATCAAGCATCACTCGTTTCGCACGTGACACCATTGCTGGACTGTGCGACGAGGGCGCGCTTGATCGTTCGCGGATGCACATTGAAATGTGCAGCGACTTCCGCCACCGACTGTGTTTCAAGTAGAAGGCGAGCGTGGGCGCATTGATCCGACGTCATGTGTGGCTTCCGCCCCAGCTGCTTGCCACGCGCACGTGCGGCCGCCAATCCTGCGCGGGTGCGCTCGCTGATGAGGCTGCGTTCGAACTCCGCCAGCGCGCCCATCATGTGGAAGACCAGTCGTCCACCGGACGAAGCCGTATTGATCGATTCGGTTAGCGAAATGAAGTCCACCCCCCGGCGGGCCAGAAAGTTGATCAGGTCGATCAGCTTGCTCAGCGAGCGACCAAGCCGGTCGAGCCGCCAGACGACGAGCGTGTCGCCTTTCGTGACCTTCTCGAGCGCTGCGTCGAGACCCGGGCGATGGAAGTCTGCTCCGGAGATACCCTGATCGGAAAAAACGACTTCACATCCCGCGCGTGTGAGCGCGTCGATCTGAAGTCCGAGACTCTGCTCATCCGTGGAGACACGGGCATACCCGATATTCATAGCCCGACTCCTACCGCCTTATCTACTGGGCGCCGGCGTGCACGGTCCGGCTGATGTGTCGTATCCATCAAGACGCGCTCGTCGAAGATGCCGTGCGGACGGCGTATCGAGCTTCCCGCTGAGGCGCGAAGAAACGGCAAACGTGGTTGTTCAAAACTGGGATTCCTGTGTTCCTCCGCGGGGCTTGCTTCCGTGAAAGGCGCATTCAGCCACCGTCGGCATGGCGTGCCGATAGTCAAATTGCAAAGGATGGTGAATTTCCGTGTCACCGCGTAGATATTACTGGACGGAAAGGGACGTTTTTGTCCGACAAGGCTTACAGGAAAGCAACCCAGCATTGACGGGCGTTTTCATGAATCGGTAGTTTTTTTTGTAACTCTGATGCAAACGTCCGTTTGTGTCTTTCATGGCTTTCAGTCAAGGGCGAGTGCGGTGAGGCAGCGCATGAATCGGATAGCAAGCGAGGGCCTACGAAAGGTTCGGTATTGCCGGGGAGATATGGAGATGGGTGGCGCACTGTTCAAAAGGGTCGTCAATCGACCTATGTTGGTAAGTCGATTCGGGCGTACGTTTATAGAGGCCATCAACGTTGAGCTCAGTGAGCGAGCGCGAAAACTGCATGGCGGCGTTGCGCGGGGGCGAACGGCTCGCGACGAGTATCGGTCGATTTTTGGGATGGCGTTGCCGGACCCCGACGCGGATCGTTCGACGGCGGGCCTCTCGACGGAAAGCGGGCTTCTTCGATTGAGTGGACGAACAACGTCGCACTCGCAAGAAGCCCGGCTCGCCGACTTGAACGCGACGCGGGGTGGCGATGATGTCGCGCCGGCGGTCGAAGCGCGGGGCGTCAAATCGAGTGCGGGAATGGAGACGCGAGCGGATTTGGCGATGGTCGACACCGTCTTGCGTGCGATGAAGGGTGACGCGATTTCGCTGGTGATGTCGGCGGTGCACGCACCCGACGACGATCGCAAGGTGCTTTATTTCAAGTGCGTGCCGTGGTGTTGCGCATTTGAAGACGGTGAGTCGTCACCGGATGCGTATCTGTCGAGCATCGTCCGGGCAGGACTGACGGGTTGCTTCGATCGATATGTGGTAGCACGTGTGCTGGACTTGCTGGAGAGTTCGCCGCAGCTGAGCATCGGCGTGAATCTGTCGGAACGGAGCCTCGTATCGGGATTGCAGTGGGAAAGCCTGCTCGAGCGGCTCTCCTGCGCACCGGAACTTGCCGAGCGGCTGGTCGTGGAAGTGAGCGAGGGGGCACGAGTTGCGGGTGGAAGCGCGCGTGCTTTTCTCGATCGACTCAGGGTATTCGGCTGCCGTATCGCGATCGATGACTACGGGCTTGCCTATGGCGTCGACGTGGGTATGGTAATTCCCGAGCCGGACATCGTGAAGATTGCGCCGGCATTCATCGCGGCGGCCCGATGGAGCGAGTCGGCGCGGGACAGGCTTCGGCATCTCGTGCGGCTCGGCACAAGTATGGCACGTGACGTCGTGGTGCTTGGTGCGCAAGGCGCGGTTGATATGGCGCTGGTTTGTGACGTCGGGGCGAAATGGATGCAGGGCGATTGAACAGGCGAATGTTGCCAATACTGAGCTGCGGCCGCGTCCGACGTCGATTGACCTGCGAAGGGAATGCGCAACGTGGACGAGGGCAGTGCAGTGGGCGCTGATATTGACGGGTGCCTTGGAGATTCGGGAGATCCGAAATCCGATGGCAATGGAGACGACGATCTGGAATCACGGTGCTGCGAAGTACGGCGTGAGCGTTTGATGATGGACATGCGATCGTGTCTGCATGCGATTGCCGACTGCTGTGTACCTGAGTGCGATAGGGAGATCGTGAAGGCAGCTTGCGACGCAGGTATGGCTGCCGGGTTCTACGGATCGAGTTCGGCTATTGCACAAGGTTTGTACCGGAGGCTCGAAGGCGTCCGTGATGTGAGTCGCTGGCACGACGTGGTGCCGCTCGAGAAGATGGCCGGTGTCGGCTTCGACGCAGGGAAGAAGTGTCGAGCCATGGATGTACGGCATTCGGTGAAATTTATCGAGCATTAAACCTAGAAGTCGAAGTTAAGAAATAAAGAAGATCACATTGGGAGAATCTCAAGTGAAAGTAATCAAATAAAGTTAATTCGTACTACTTGAAAAATTGTAAAAGCGCTTGAGAGGCGGATTGGCGAGTCTTCTTATTGGCGCCTTATGGACATTGGCAGATCATGAATCGTACATACCGCACCATCTGGAACGAGGCCCTCGGCGCGTGGGTCGCAGCATCGGAACTCGATACCACGCGGGGCAAGAGCAAGCGCTCGGCAGCGGCCAAGTTGCTTGTTAGTGCAGCGCTTCTTGCGGGGGTACAGAATAGTTGCGCTGGCTACTACACTTTCAGCGGTGGTAGCAATGGCGGAAACTGCGGTTACTTGGCTGGTACGAGTCCTGATGGCACTCGAGCATTAGTGGCGGGAACCGGACCCATCGATGGAAGTGGCGGCTATTCGTCCGTCGCGGGCTGTAACGCGAACGGCGGAGGGGCCACCGGCTATTTGGGCGTAACCCTCTACGGCTCGTATACGACGGCCGTTGGAAACGGTGCGGTTGCATTGGGTATGAGTGCGTATTCCGCCAAATGGGGGACGGCCGTCGGTCTGGATGCGACGGCTAGCGGCACGGGCGCCAGCGCGTTTGGCTACGGGGCAAATGCCGTTGGAAATTCTTCTGTTGCGATCGGCGGAGTCAATCAAAACGGGGGGGCCGGTGGTTCGGTGTCGTATAACACCGAGGATATCGCTATCGGTGCGTTTTCGACCGCGGGCGTTTCGGCGTCGTCGATCATTCGCGATACTGCAATAGGCAGCCATGCGGCCGCGACCGGTGGAGATTCGGTTGCCGTCGGTGATTACAGTACCGCGACTGCCGTCTATTCAAGTGCATTTGGCGAAGGGGCGTTTGCATCCGGTCCGTCCTCCACTGCACTGGGCAATCAGGCGACTGCGTCTGGCAATTATGCCGTTGCGGTTGGGGGCGCCGCCACTGCGTCCAATCAACAGTCCGTCGCGCTTGGTAATCGAGCGCTTGCATCGGGTGGCTTTGCTAATGCGCTGGGTACATACAGCACGGCGTCGGGTCAGCAGTCGGTTGCAATCGGCAGTAATTCGGTTGCGTCGGGCAACTATGGCAATACGCTGGGTACTGGCGCCACGGCGTCGGGTCTGTTAGCGAATGCGATTGGTGGTAACGCCACCGGTAGTGGAGCGGGTGCTATCGCCATTGGCAGCAACGCGACGATGGGCGCCGTGTCGGCTGCCTCCGACGGTATCGCCATCGGAGGCCAGTCGTCCGTCGTTGCGGCAGCCACGTCCGGCATAGCGATTGGCCGTGGTGCGACCGCGAGCGGCGCATTCGGCATCGCGCAAGGTGATGGCGTCATCTCGGGTGCGACGGGCCAGAACGTCGCGATCGGCTCGAGCGGCACGACGGCCAACAGCAGCACGGCCGCAGGTGGCGCTGTCGCAATCGGCCGTGGCCAGACGGCGACGGGCAACGGCGCGGTCGCGATCGGCGACCCGAACTCGGCGATCGGCACAGGCGCGGTTGCGCTCGGTGCGAATGATTCGTCGAATGGACAAGGCGCGGTTGCGATCGGCAATGCCAATTCGGCAACCGGCCAGGGCTCGCTCGCATTGGGCAACAGCAGCACGGCCACTACGGCCGGCGGCACCGCGCTCGGCGATACCGCGGTCTCCAGCGCCGCCAATGCCCAGGCATTCGGCACCGGCGCGAACGCGAGCGTGGCGGGCTCGGTCGCACTCGGTTCGGGCGCCGCCACGACCGGCACCGCGAACACGGCGACCGGCGGCACGGGTTCCGTCAGCAGCACGACGATCGGCAGCCAGACGTTCGGCACCTACGCCGGCGCGAGTTCCGCCGCCGGTGTGGTCAGCGTCGGCGCGGCCGGGGCAGAGCGGCGCATTCAGAACGTCGCCGCGGGCCTGGTCAGCGCGACCAGCACGGACGCGATCAACGGCAGCCAGCTTTATGCGGTCGCCAGTACGACGACGTCGAGCATTGCCAGCCTGTCCACGTCGGCTTCGACGGGGATCAGCTCGCTGTCGACCGGCCTCAGCTCGACCAACAGCACGGTCGCTTCGCTGTCGACTTCGACGTCGACCGGCCTGTCGTCGGCGACCAGCTCGATCACATCGTTGTCGACCTCGGCGTCGACCGGCATCAACTCGCTGTCGACCGGCCTCAGCTCGACCAACAGCTCGGTTACGTCGCTGTCGACTTCCACGTCGACCGGCCTGTCGTCGGCAACCAGCTCGATCAGCTCGCTGTCCACGTCGACTTCGACGGGCATCAACTCGTTGTCCACGGGCTTGAGCTCGACCAACAGTTCGGTGGCATCGCTCTCGACTTCGACGTCGACCGGCCTCAGCTCGACCAACAGCTCGGTTACGTCGCTGTCGACTTCCACGTCGACCGGCCTGTCGTCGGCAACCAGCTCGATCAGCTCGCTGTCCACATCGACCTCGACGGGCATCAACTCGTTGTCCACGGGCTTGAGCTCGACCAACAGTTCGGTGGCATCGCTCTCGACCTCCACGTCGACCGGCCTGAGCTCGACCAATAGCTCGGTCGCTTCGCTCTCGACTTCGACGTCGACCGGCCTGTCGTCGGCGACCAGCTCGATTACGTCGTTGTCGACCTCGGCGTCGACGGGCATCAACTCGCTGTCGACCGGCCTCAGCTCGACCAACAGCTCGGTTACGTCGCTGTCGACGTCCACGTCGACGGGTCTGTCGTCGGCAACCAGCTCGATCAGCTCGCTGTCCACGTCGACTTCGACGGGTATCAACTCGTTGTCCACGGGCTTGAGCTCGACCAACAGTTCGGTGGCTTCGCTGTCGACGTCCACGTCGACGGGTCTCTCGTCGGCGAATAGCTCGATTTCGTCGCTGTCCACGTCGACTTCGACGGGCATCAGCTCGCTGTCGACTGGCCTCAGCTCGACCAACAGCACGGTGGCTTCGCTGTCGACGTCCACGTCGACCGGCCTGAGCTCGACCAATAGCTCGGTCGCTTCGCTCTCGACTTCGACGTCGACCGGCCTGTCGTG
>NZ_LOTA01000079.1:0-6677 GCF_001521935.1 Burkholderia sp. RF7-non_BP4
ACTATGCCGCCCTCATGCCATGGAGCATGCCTGCCACTCCCAACCTCTGATGGGCGTCGTTAAAAGACCGCATACGGCATAACGTGGAAGGCGTTGAAATTCTGTCTGAACTGCAGCAGCGGCGGCGTTCCATCGAAGAGAAACTGACGATTGTGCAAGAAGCGTTCGCAGCGAGAGACGGACTCAGGCGTAGCATGACGGCACGGCGTGAATGCGAACCCGGTGTTCGGGTAGCACCGGCAGAAAGGCCGAACACTAACACTCGGCACTGTTCAGAAAACCCAAGCGGTTCAAGCCCCCGGTTGTTCCACTTACCCAGCTCTCCGAATTTGCGCAGCCACCTCTCACCTTTGTCGGGTCTCGTTTGCGAAAAGTTTCTACGTAGAAACTTTTAGTTGAAGGAGGCATTGACATGCGCCCTGGGTGGAAAGCCGCTTTGCCCTATGGATTCTTCCAGTCCGTGTGACCGGATATAGCATTTGCGACCTCAGTCAGCTGATGGTGGGTCGCACATCCGATCGAATTGGCAAACCAACGTCCGGTATGTTGGTGCACTGCACTTGCTCCAGCGCATCGAGGTAGCGTTGACGTCCCCGCCTAAAGGCGGGGACGTCAAATGTCGTGCGCGGCTGGCGTCTTTACCGAAAGGAGGCGCACGTAGGCCGACCAAGGCAACGGAACGCCTAGGGGATGGTGTTCAGGTCAAGCGCACTGTTCGCGATCGCTTTTGATGATTTGGGCGATTGTGCAGACAGCGTCTGCACAATCGGGGCAGCCGGCCGGCTCAAGTAAAACGCGCATTTTGCGAAATTCCGCCAACCGAAGTCCCGGCCGAATCGCTCCGACAAGTCGGCACCCAAGCGCCGAATCATTGCCTCGCCATAAGCAACCCCTCCTTCGCCACCCTGTTCGAATTCCACGATCCGTCACCCGATCTCTCAATAAGTCACCGTCATCAGAGCATTCACGCTGCGTGCGGCTGCAGTGCGCATCCACGCAACGACCCCGGAAATCTCACGGGTGCAGGCCTGCATAGGCAGCGTGACCCGCATCACGCTGCGTCACGACGCGTTCACCGCATCCTTGAACGCCTTACCAGCGGCGAACTTCACAGTGTTCGCCGCTGCAATCACGATCTCCGCACCTGTCGTGGGATTTCGACCCGCACGCGCCGCGCGCTTCCCCTGCGAGAATGCCCCAAAGCCAATAAGTTGCACCGCTTCCCCGCGGCTCACTGCGTCTGTGATGACATCCAGTAACACCTGAACGGTTTTAGCCGCCTCACTCTTGCTGATGCCCGAGCCGATAGCGACGGCGTCAATCAGTTCCTGCTTGTTCATAGACAGTTCTGCTCACGAAGTAAAAGTCGCACCCTACCGCATACCGCTGCTAATAGGCAAACCGGCGGGAATCGGAAGGACTGAAAATCACGCCGTCCTGCCGGCATGCCGTGCACTTTCGCCGTGACCCCGCCATCGAGACCGAACATCCGGTGTTATGCCGCAGATCGGTGCATCGTGCAAACGCAATGTCCAGCCGTAATGGGATGGTCACCCCCACCTCTCAGCGAGTAGGCTGCTGAGAACTTTCCCCGGGAGGTCGTTGCCATGGACAGCGTCACAATGATTGGAATTGATTTGGGCAAGCATTCTTTCCACCTGCATGGACAGGATCGTGCTGGCAAAGCCGTGCTTCGCAAGAAAGTCTCACGCAAACAGCTACTCGAGTTTTTTGCGACGTTCCACTCTTGTACTGTCGTGATGGAGGCCTGCGCAGGTGCGCATTGGATGGCGCGCAAGCTCAGCGAGTTGGGACACACCGTCAAGCTGATCTCTCCGCAATTCGTGCGCCCGTTCGTCAAGAGCAACAAGAACGACTTCGTTGATGCCGAGGCTATATGCGAAGCAGCGTCTCGACCATCGATGCGATTCGTGACGCCAAAGACGGAATCGCAGCAAACACTTTCCGCGCTCCATCGAGTTCGCCAGGCTCTGGTGCGCGATCGGGTATGCACGACCAACCAGATGCATGGATTCCTGCTTGAGTTCGGAATCAGCCTCCCCGTCGGCCACGCCGTCGTAAGGCGCCTGCCTGCAGTACTGGCCGAGTATCGGCTGCCGCCGCGTCTCGTCGCGATCCTTGATCGATTGCATGAGCACTTCAAATATCTTTGTGAGCAGATTCGCGATATCGAGAAAGAACTCGAGCGACAACTCGCCGATGACTCCCTTGGTGGGCGTCTGATGACGATTCCCGGCATTGGAACGATCACTGCCAGTCTACTTGCCTCGGAGCTCGGTGATGGTAAGCAATACCGATGCAGCCGTGATTTCGCCGCTGCGGTCGGGCTGGTGCCAAGGCAATACAGTACTGGTGGGAAGTCAAACCTGCTCGGAATTTCCAAGAGAGGTGACAAGAATATTCGTCACTTGCTGGTCCAGTGTGCTCGAGCATTTATGCTCCGACTGGACAAGCAGTCGGGCCGTATGGCCGACTGGGTCCGCTCGCTGCTTGCGCGACGACATTCCAGCGTGGTCGCTTGTGCCCTAGCGAGCAAGCTTGCCCGAATCGCATGGGCGATCGTGAGCCACAACACTGTATTCGAGCAACGAGCGACCGTCACGGCTGCATGACGAGATCTCATCATTCTGTTACCGAGTCAACTCATCTGGTTTTGCGACTGCTGATTATTGATGACGTGAACGGCAAACCGGCCTGGCGGACACCCTGAAAGGTTAACGAGCTTCCCGAAGCTGCAGCTGTTATCAGGACCGCCCGGCGCGATTCTCATCGTGGCGCGAGGAGCATTCCTCACAACGACGCCGGATAGATTGGTGCAAAGCCACCACACATCAACGTCAGCGTTGCAAAAACGGGGGTGACCATAGATTAACCATCATGTCAATGAGCCGGTGTTGTCCGTAAAAATTCGCACTCAAGCCTTAATGGCCCCAATTCGGTGTGCGGCACTTTCCTCAGAGCAATTTTGAGAATTCCGGTAGCCCCCTATCCGTTGCGGTGCATCTTGTGCTTCAGGGTCGAACGGACTTCCACGCAAGCGCTGCGCGACAACCGTCTTGCACCGAGAACGCTCAAGAGCGGCCGAGTGGCGATCATGCGCCGATCTGACCCGCAACGCCCGAAAGGGATCCATGAACGCAAAACTACAAAACACGTATCAAACAATACATTTTCATGATGAATGAGCTATTCGACGAAATTGCAGCGTGTGACGGAAACGTTCGCGTTCGGAGACGCGCCACATCGTGAAACATCACGATGAATCACCGCTTAGATCAGCGGAAAGCCCTGTCGGACGGCCTTCGCACGGGAGTGCCGGTTGTTGGAAGATTGTTTCACGACATTGACCATATCTTCGCGCTTTCACCCCGGTTTCGATGACCACTTTCGGTTTTCTGAGATTCGTGACTTCGGCTTCGCGTTACTCTGGAGCGAAGGTCACAAGGATTTCCCGGTAGGCGATGGGGGTCGACAAGGCAGCCCCATTGATGCGACCCTATTTATTAAGCATTCACCGCTTGCCACCGCGGTCGAATTGCCGTTGGGATCGCGAAATCAACGATTTCGTGCCGCCTTCGACCCGAGTGCAGCGCGCTGTCTCGGGTCGCGAGTCTGAGCCTAGCTTGGCTTGATCGGCGTGGCTGTCGACCCGCATTCAATAGAACCGTTCATCACGAACGACTTCAGACTGAGTCGTCAGCCCAATACGCGTATCGCTGGACGCTCTACCCGGCCAACCGGCTTGGGAATTGATGCAGTGCAGCGAGTTCTTGGCCAAGCATCACTCCAGACGGCGTCCATCTACATCAGGACCGAGCAACAGTGCATGATAGAAGAGGCATCGTGATATTTCGGCAGATGATCGCCCGCTTCTTCTGACGAACAGACATGCATCCACCCGCCAGCATGGTGGGCGCTCTGTCATTTCGGACCGCGCCCAGTCCGTACGAATCCCTAGATAAAGCCTGACCTTGAGAGAAGTCCCTGTCGAAGTCAAACATAATCTGGCAGTTTGGGACGAGTGCAACCCAAAAGTCCTAGATTATCTGGGACTTAACGCAGCCGGTTCTATCCGCTCTGCATTTCCGCAGTCACGCAGCCAGTCGTGTTCAAGACGCACACTCAGTATATAAGGCGGCCCCCTGGCCGAGGGACCCATCATCTCAATCTAGCGCAGAAACCAATCGATCCTCTTGGACTATTCAATTCGCGAGACTCCGCGGTGCCATCGTTTCAAGCGGGATGCGAGCTCCCTGTTTCAACGTAGAAACTATCCGGCCCCGGCCTTCGAGCGAAGCCCCCAAACGAGCGAACCTGAATGCCCCCAGCGCATCCAGACCGTTGCACGCGCGATGTAGCGCTCCGCCACGTCAGTTTCTACGTAGAAACTGCCCGCCCAACAGACGACGCGGCCGCTGTTGATACGAAGATGAAAAATGCATGCTCTGGAGATCGAAAAAAAATTGACGTGGCAGCTCGTAGGCAATCCCACACCCATCATCGTCTTTATGTGACACGACTGTTCGCCAAAATTCGATTGATGCCGCGAGGCTTTGTCGTGACCTAAGCTTTCCCGTCTTCGTCAGCGCGACTAATTTCCACGTAGAAACTCACGGGACGGCTGAGAAGAATTTCCATAGTGCATGGCTTGTTTGCATCCTAGGGTAATAAATTTCATCTCCGAATCAGTCGTTTTTCTTGATGTTTTACGCAAGTCATCCTAAGATTGGCCGCAGTCGACCGGGGGCAGTTTCTACGTAGAAACTGCCCCCGGTCCAAGCTTCGTTTCGACAAGGAGAAAACATGGCGGCGAAAATTATCGCAGTCTTCAATCAGAAAGGGGGGTCGGGGAAGACGACGACATCCACCAATATCGCAGGTGCATTTGGGGTGCGAGGCTATCGAACACTGCTCGTGGACTTGGACGAGCAGGGCACCGCGACGCTCTCTGTCGGTGCAGCCCCGGATGATCGGCCGTATCCCGCTGCTATTTCGAACCTCGCACTTAGCCCGCGCCCCGATCGTGAGATTGAAAAATATGTCAATGATTACGACTTTATTGTCATTGATTGTCCGCCGGCCATCAAATCCGCGGCCCCCTCTGTAGCCCTGCTCATCTCCGATCTGGGACTTATTCCGATTGCCGCATCGGGCGGCAACTTGTGGGCCGTTCAAGAGGCCAAAAAGTTGGGAATGGAAGCGCAGATACGAAACCCCGATCTCAAACTTCGATCATTTGCGAACATGAATCAAAACGTGACGATCGTGAAGCAAATCTTCGAGGCAGCAGCAGGCGACGACGAACTCCCGATGCTCAAAACCAAGCTCGGTTTTCGCACCGCGTACAAGGAAGCTGAGGTGTCCGGCGCAACGGTCCTTCAACTTCGATCTGCGAAGGCAGCTCATAAAGAACTGAATGATCTTGTCGACGAAATTCTCGAAGTCCTCGAGGTGCGAGCATGACGAAGAAGGATTTTTCTGCTGCGCTTAACGCCGGCGTGAAGCGTGACCAGACGATGCGAGAAGCGTCCGCGCCTTCAAGGTTCGACCGTGTCGATGAAGCACTGAGTGGGCGGAGCAGTCTGTTGGCGCCCGCCAAGGAAACTGTTGTCTCGCCCACGCCGTCCGATGCAGAAGCATATTTGGCAAACCTAGAGCAATCGGGGAAAGTGCGGTCGCGGTACATAACGATGCCGATTAGCCATATCGACGACAATCCGCTCAACAGTCGAACTATCTATAAGGAAGAGTTGATCGCCGCGCGCGCAGCCTCAATGGCGCGAGATGGCCAACTAGTCCCCGTACTCGCCGGGCGTCATCCGGACTTCGCGGATCGAGCAATCCTGATCGACGGTCAGTTCCGAAAGCTTGGGGCACTCCGCAATCGCGCCGAGACACTGGATGTCAAACTGCTTGAAGGCCTAGATCCCATCGATTTCTATCGCCTTGCTCGCGCGGCAAACAACGAGCGTGAGCAGGAAACCGTCCTGGATGTTGCACTCGGGTACAAGAAGCTTCTCGATCAGGGACACGCAAAGTCCAACGACGAGTTGGCGGTTCTCGTGGAAGAGGGAAAATCCAAGGTCAGCAAGATTCTCTCGCTGCTGGAGTTGCCGCAGTCAGTCCTTGATGTAATCGCTGCGCAGCCGAAACAATTTGGCCTTTCGACGAGCTATGAACTTACCCTGTACCTAAAGGCCACGGATGACAAGCGCACCTTGGCATTCGCAGAACGAATTCGTGATGAGGAACTTCCTTTTCAGAAGGTGAAGGCCATCCGTGAGAGCCTCGAGAATGGCCGTGCGCCACGGAAGTCGCTTTCGCGACAGTACAAGGTGTCAACTGACGACGGCGCTGAGATTGGTGCTATCAAAGAGTGGGGCGATGGGAAAGTCCGCGTCGACCTCGTCCTTGGATCGGCAGAAAAAGCTGAGGCCTACGTCGTAGCATTCAAGAAACTCCTCGCAGACGATGGACACCAACTGAAGTAGGGGCTCAATACTCCGAATCCCGCCGCCCAGGACATAGCACTTGGACGGCATTCGCTCTGCGATGGACTCCCAACAACGTCGCTTGAGCGTAAGCGTGTCCCCAGCACCGTCTCGACGATGTGAAAGGAAGTTGCCAGAGTAGTCCCCACCAAAGTAGTGGGGACC
>NZ_LOTA01000080.1:0-98569 GCF_001521935.1 Burkholderia sp. RF7-non_BP4
GATCCGGTTGGGTCCCGGTTGCGGTCATGTGCATCACCTCGCTTCGATCAGAAGCCAAAGAGCTGTTTGAGGGTGGGAATGGCCTGCACGCCGATCACCATGCCGAGCAACCCGACCAGTGCGATCAGCGGCGGCGCGGGAGAGCGGACCTTGATTGCGCTGTAGATGACACCGATCAGCACGCCCGCACCAAGGGAAACCAGATAAGGTTCCATACGATCAATCTCCCGGACAAGTTGAAATGCAGGCCCTATGTCCTGGCAAACGCCGGGCGGACGGCATCGTGAATCATCACGGTTCGCCGTCCGCGTCGACGTATCGCCGATGCGGCGCGTCCGGATCGGACACGCCGCTTCGGCAGCGACAGTCGAGGACTGTCCGCGCTTACTTCGCCGGGACGGCCGGGATCGACTCGTGCGGCGTCGCGGTGCGCTGCGCGGCCTTGTGGACCATCGTGTACGCGTAGTCGACGCCCATGCCGTACGCGCCCGAATGTTCCTTCGCGATCGCCATCACGGCGTCGTACGTCTCGCGGTGCGCCCAGTCGCGCTGCCATTCGAGCAGCACTTGCTGCCAAGTGACCGGCACGACGCCCGCCTGCACCATCCGCTGCATCGCGAAGTCGTGCGCGGCCTGCGTCGTGCCGCCCGATGCGTCGGCGACCATGTAGATCTCGTAGTCGCCTTCGAGCATCGCGCAGAGCGCGAACGTCGTGTTGCAGACTTCCGTCCACAGGCCCGACACGACCACCTTCTTGCGGCCGTTCGCGGCCAGCGCGTCGCGCACCTTCTGGTCGTCCCACGAGTTCATCGACGTGCGTTCGAGCGTCTTCTGGTTCGGGAACACGTCGAGCAGTTCGGGATAGGTGTGACCCGAGAAGCTGTCGCTTTCGACGGTCGTGATCGTGGTCGGGATGTTGAATACCTTCGCGGCCTTCGCGAGACCGACGACGTTGTTCTTCAGCGTCTGGCGATCGATCGACTGAACGCCGAACGCCATCTGCGGCTGCTGGTCGATGAAGATCAGCTGGCTGTTGTGCGGAGTGAGTACTTCAAGCTTCGGGTTGCTCATGGCGGTGATGTCCTTTGACGCGGAGAAAAATGAGGCTCGCCTCGCCGACGAATCCGCGAGGCGTCCGATGCGCTGTGTCGGGAGGTTCGACAGCCGGCCCGCATCATTCAATACGCAAATTCGCGATCACGCCAATTAATCGTTCTGATCATCGCGATCCTCGAAATTCAGGCTTAAGAGATCTGAATCTGGTTGAATCGACACGCGACGAACGCACAGACCTGATAGGCTGAACCGAGACTTTCGGATCGACGCCAGATCGGTAGTTATCCAGATTTTTCACCCGGTCGTCACTCCATTCCAATTCCATGAAACCGTACACTGCTTCGCTTTTCGCCGGCATGCTCGCCGGCATCGTCTACGCGCTGATCGGCGTGCAATCGCCGGCGCCGCCGACCGTCGCCCTGATTGGCCTGCTGGGCATTCTGGTCGGCGAACAGATTCTTCCCGTCGCGCGGCGGATGGTCGGCGGAATCCGCCTCGGAACCGCGTGGAGCGACGCGAAGTGCAGCCAGCACATGTTCGGCGCGCTGCCCGGCGCCCACGCGTCCGACGCTGCCGCGAAGCGCCGCGAATCGACGCCGACCTGACCGGCATGCGCTGACCGGATGCGGCAACGCGTGTCGGCGCGCACGCTTGCGCGTTCCCGGCACGTCGGGCGATGCCTCGCCCGATCCGTATTGGATTCGGTGCCGCTTGACGCTAACATGACAGCCCGATGCCCTTCCCCCGTGGAATTCGCCATGAAGCTGTCCTTCGAAGCGCTCGAAGCACTGGACGCGATCGACCGCACCGGTACGTTCGCCGAAGCCGCGGAACTGTTGCACCGCGTACCGTCCGCGCTGACTTACCTCGTACAAAAGCTCGAGAGCGACCTCGACGTCGCGTTGTTCGACCGCAGCGGACGCCGGGCGCGGCTCACGCACGCGGGCCGCGTCGTCGTCGAGGAAGGCCGTCGGCTTCTGCATGCCGCCGAGCAGCTCGAACGCAAGGCGCAGCGCGCGCAGCAAGGCTGGGAAACCGAGGTCCGCATCTGCGTCGACGAGATCCTGCCCTTCGAGGCGATGTGGCCGTACGTGCATGCGTTCTACGGTCTCGAGATGGACACACGGCTGCGACTCTCCACCGAAGTGCTCGGCGGCACCTGGGATGCACTGATTTCGCGCCGTGCCGATCTGGTCGTCGGCGCGTCGGGCGAACCGCCGGAGCTGCCCGACATCGTGACGCGGCCGATCGGCACGCTCAGGCACGTGTTCGCGATCGCCCCCAACCATCCGCTCGCGGCGCTGCCGGAGCCGCTGTCGATGGCGTCGGTCGTCGAGCATCGCGGCGCGGTGATCTCCGATACCTCCCGCGAACTGCAGCCGCGTTCGGTCGCCGTCGATGCCGGGCAACCGTATCTCGCGGTGCCGACGCTCGCCGCGAAACTGGCCGCGCAATGCGAGGGACTCGCGGTGGGCACGCTCCCGGACTGCATCGCGGCACGCGCGATCGCCCAAGGCAGACTCGTCGCGCGCCAGGTGACCGGCATGCGCGACACGACCCATTGCTATATCGCGTGGCGCGGCGATGAAGCCGGACGCGCGCTGCACTGGTGGGTCGAGCAACTCGATCGCCCCGACCTCGTCGACCGCTTCACCGCGCTTGCCTGATTCCGCACCCGCGCCATGACACCGCGTCAGCCGAACGCATCGTGCAGGCGCTTCATCTCCTTCTCGAGCCACTCGATCAGATTGAACGACGCGTGAGCCTTCGCGGCCGGCGGGATCAGCATCCGCTCCTCGGTCGCGATGTGCTCGGTCAGCGATTCGCACATCAGCCGTCCCAGTTCGGGCTTCCTGGCGATCAGCGGCGACAGGTCGCGGCTGCTCAATTGATAGGCGGTCACGGCCGTCACCGCGTAGACGCTTGCATGAAGCCGCGTGCCGGCGAGCACGACGGACTGGCCGATCGCGTCGCCGGGCGCCATGCGCCTGACTTCGATGTCGCCGGCCGCGCCCGGCACGAACACCGACGCGACGCCGCTGCCGACGATGGTCAGCAGCCGCGCATCGGCATTCGACGCGTAGATCACCTCCCCCTTGTGGAACACGCGTGACGCCAGCGCGTCGGCCAGCACCGCCAGATCCGCGTCGTCGAGCTGCCGGAAGAGTTCGACCGCGCGCAACAGGCGCTGTCCCCGCGAAACCGCGCGATGCTCCGCGACGGTCCCGGCAAGCGGGCGCAACGCGACGTCCGCGGCGGCCAGGTGCCGATGGGTCAGATCGTAGAGGCGGTTGCGGACCTCGATCTTCTTCTGCAACGTGTCGACGTAACAGATGAGCTCGTATTCGATCGAGTTGGCCCTGAACGCCTTGACGACCGAGACCGGCGCGGGGCGCGTCAGCACGTCGAGCGAACTGGCGGCGGCGCGATCGAGCGCATCGACGACCACGGCGGGCCGCACGCCGGGATCGATCTCGATCGTCAGCGTCACGCCATGCACGCTCGCCGGCTCGCTCAGGTTGACGATCGTCGCCTTGGCCGCCGCGCTGTTCGGCACGACGACCAGATTGCCGAGGCCGTTGATCATCTTGGTCGCGCGCCAGTTGCTTTCGACGATGCGACCTTCGAGCTCGCCGATCGACACGGTGTCGCCGAGGCGAAACGGCTGCGTTGTGTTCAGGACCAGGCCCGAGAACACGTCGTTCAGCGTGTTCTGGAGCGCGAGGCCGAGGATGACCGCCACGGCGCCCGACGTCGCGACCACCCCGCTCAGCGGCAACCCGAGGACGTAGCCCAGCGCCGCGACGGCCGCGGCACCGAACACGGCGCCCGCCGCGATGTCGTGAAACAGCCGCTGGTTGCGCCACGCACGCGGCAGCAGCAGATGATCGAGCATCAGACTGAACACCAGCGCGCACTGCAGCCACCACGCGACGGCGATCGCCTGGATCGCTAGGCGGTCGAGGCGGTCGGGCGACGACGGCACCGCGAGCGGGCTCACGCCGGTCGAGAACAGCGCATAAGTCAACGCGGCGAACGACGCGCAGCGCCAGATCGCCTTCGTCGTCGAACGGCCGGCCCCAAGCAGCCGCCACGCAATCAGGTCGGCAAGAACGATCGGCGCGCCGTAGGCGACCGTGTCGGACAGGTTCGGCATGCTGGAATGGGCTGAGGGCGCGCTTCGCGACGGGCGGGGACCCTGCGCCGGCAGTCAGTGGCGTCGCGACAGCGATGAGCGGACAGTCCCCGCGCATGCAATGTAGACGCGCCGGCCGACCAGGTCCTGTATTCGGTCTGAAATGTTCTGAATGTGCCATCGGCACACGGGCGCTACGCGTCGCGCGGCGACACCTCGGCCTCGCCCGCCTCGAACCCGAGCGCATGCACGGCCGACCATGCGTCGTGCGCGATCTGCGTCGGCCGCGACGTATGGGCGAGCGCGGCCGCATACGCGGCCAGCAGCCGCACGCGCGCGTCGGCGTGCTCCGGTGTGTCGTCGAGATCGCGCATCGCGTCGAGCGCCGTGCGCGCCCGTTCGCGACATTCGTCCACGAGCGACAGGTCGAACAGGCACGGAACCGCGACCGCCGCCAGCGCGATGCCGACCCGTACGTCGCCGTTCGGCGAAAACGCCCAGTCGAGCGCCGCGCGCAGATTGCCGAGCTCGCGCCGGATCACGTCGAGCCGCGATTCGGCGAGCTGCCCGCCATCGTCGATGGGCGCGAGCCTGAACAGCGCGTGGAAGTAGTTCGCATGCGCAAGCGCCGCGGCCGCGCATTCGCCGTTGTTCTCGAGCTGCTGCAGCGCATAGGCGCGCGTCGTCGTCAGCAGCCGGTAGCGCGGCGTGCCGTGCGCGCCCTCCAGGCTCAGCAGCGATTTCGACACCAGGCCGGCGATCGTGTCGAGCAGGTCCGCGCCGGCCAGTCCCTTCGTGCCGACGATCTCCCGCACCGCGTCGATCGAGAAGCCGTCCCGGAACACGCCGAGCCAGCGCAACAGCAGACGCTCCGCGTCGCCGAGCAGGCGGTAGCTCCAGTCATACATCGCCTGCAGCGTCTGATGACGCGGCAACGCCGTGCGAAAACCGCCGGTCAGCAATCGGAAATGGTCGTCGAGATGCGCGGCGAGTACGTCGATGCCGAGCACGGCCGCGCGGGCCGCGGCCAGTTCGATCGCGAGCGGCAGGCCGTCGAGACGCCGGCAGACCGACGCCATCAGCGTCAGGCTGCGTTCGTCGAGCGGAAAGCGCGGGTCGGCGGCGCGGGCGCGCGCCGAGAACAGCTGCACCGCGCTTGCGCCCACGATCGCGCGTTCGTCCGCGCCCTCGTCGGGCACCTCGAGCGGCAAAACCGGACACAGTCGCTCGCCCTGGATGCGCAGCGCCTCGCGGCTCGTCGCGAGCACGCGAAGGCCGGCATCCGCCTCGGTCAGCGCGGTCGCGATCCGCGCCGCGGCGTCGAGCAGATGTTCGCAATTGTCGAGCACCAGCAACATCCGCCGATGCGCGACGCTGGCGAGCACCGCCTCGAGCGTCAGCGATCCCGCCGGCTGCGCGAGCTCGAACGCGCCGGCCAGCGCGTCGGGTACGAACTGCGGGCACGCCACCGTGGCGAGCGACACGAACGCGGCGCCGTCCGGAAAGCTCGCCTCGGCGCGCATGGCCGCTTCCAGCGCAACCCGCGTCTTGCCGATGCCGCCGGCGCCGACCAGCGTCACGACACGTGCGGTGTCGAGCGCGGCCAGGACCTCGGCGACCGTCTGTTCCCGGCCAATGAGTTCCGTCGGCGCCTGCGCGAGCCGCGACGTCGCGGGACGCACGGGCGCCGCGCGCTCGGCTTGCCCGCCCACCAGCCGGTAGCCGCGCCCCGGCACCGTGACGATCAGGTTCCGGTCGCCGCCCAGCGCCTTGCGCAACGCGGCGACATGCACCTGCAGGTTGTTTTCCTCCACGACCGTGTGCGGCCACACGCGCTGCATGATCTCGTCCTTCGACACCAATGCGCCGTTCGCCCGAATCAGGAGTTCGAGAATTTCGAATGCGCGACTGCCGATTCTCAGCAGTTTGCCGTTCGAGCGAATTTCACGTCTGTCGAGAAAGACGTGAAGCGTTCCAATCCGGATCATGTGAATTCTTAATCGTTTCCATTCGTCGATGCCCTGTCGGAAATGACACCGCTACCGTGCCAATGCTACGGCATTCGCTTCGAACAATGATTCAAATTATCAGAACACAATGAACAAATTTTTTGAATCGATGAAATTCGCGAGCACCGCCGACGGGACGGCCTTTGTTCTCGCACCCGCGCAGGATCGCGCATCACGGCGTCCGGCAGCACCGCCGATACGCGAAATAGTGATTTACCGATGAATTCTTTTCCGGCAGCAAAACCCGGTTATTCCAGCTTCGCTTTGGCAACCCGTCGTTTGCCGTGGCGAATCGAATGAATTGCGTTAATGTTCCGGAAAAGATGACTCGCGGCATTTTGGTGAAACCGATTCCCATCCCGCCGGTCGGGCGATTTTCCCTTTCAGAATGATTCAGGCCGCGCTCAAGACAATCGGCGGCGCGGCGCGAGACGATGGGCACCGGACAACCACCGTCACGCCGCGAGGAGGCGACCATGGGCCACCGCATCGCCGGCATCCTGATTCCCGACAGCGCGATCGCGCGCGAAGCGGCCGCGATCGCGCGGGCCGGCGAGCCTGAACTCCTGTTCCGGCATGCGATGCGCGTGTTCGCCTTTGCATCGGTCATCGGCACGCGTCGCGGCATCGCCTTCGATGCCGAGCTCCTGTACGTCGCCGCGCTATTCCACGACATCGGACTGACCGAAGGCCACCGCGACTCGCACCGGCGCTACGAAATCGACGGCGCGAACGTCGCGCGCGCATTCCTCAACGGATACGGCGTTGCCGCCGAAGACGCGGCCGAGGTATGGCGCGCGATCGCGCTGCACACGTCCTTCGGCCTTCATCCTCACATGACGCCGCTGACCGCATTGCTCGGCGCCGGCATCGAGACGGATCTCTTCGCGCGTCATTTCGACGAGGTGAGCTGCGCCGAACGCAACGAGATCGTGAACGCCTGGCCGCGCGGCCCGTGCTTCAAGGAGCTGTTCCTCGAAGCGCTCGCCGCGGGCACCGCGCATCGCCCCGAGACCGCATTCGGCAACGTATGCGCCGACGCGCTCGAGCGTTGCGACCCGGACTATCGTCGGACGAATTTCTGCGGCTTGGTGCTCGGGTCGAAATGGGCGGACTGAGCACGGCCGGCCGTGCCCGCCGCGGTCATGAACGGGGCAGCCTGACGATGAACCGGTCCAGCTCGGACGCGAGGATCGCCTCCCGATAGTTCGCGGGACGCTTGGCGCCGCGCCATTGCGGTTTGTAGATCGCGTCGCCGGTGCGAATCGTCGTGCCGGTCAGCGCGCAGCGTCCGGCGCTGCGCGACTTGGCGCTGATCCAGCGCTGCTCGTCGTAGCGACAGCGCGTCGGATCGCTCCACGATATCAACACCGACGAATCGGTCTGCCGCTCGACCGCGACGATCGCGCACCGGCGGCGCGCATCGCCGCTCGACGCGGGCGGCGCCTCGTCGCGATGGCAGCGGCGCGCGGCGTCCGCGTCGCGAAGCTGCGACAACGCATTGCGACTCACGGCGGGCGACGGGTCGAGCAGTGTCATCACGTGTTCCCAGCGATTGAAGGCGTTCATGGCAACGTATCCAGGCAAATGGCGACGGGCCGGACGCATCACCCCCGGGCACATCGCGGTCGTCATCCGCCGCCGCGAACTGGCACGATCCGCGACACGATGACCTGACCTTGACGATAGCGGGCCGCCGCTAAAGAGTCTTGATGCCGGGCTTAATTTTTCTGACCGGTGCATTCATGCGTCGCGCGACACGCGCCGCGGCCGCATTCATGACAATTCAGCGCGATTTCAGTACAGGACGCGAGGCCGCGCGATAGGCTCCTGTCCGCATTCGTTCGCTACGTTGCGCGCCCGCGGGCGCGAACGCGAACGCATGCCGGCTGCCGGCGCGATCGCCGCAGGCGGGCAGATCCGACCCAACCAACCAGCGCGGCACCGTTCCACCGCACGTTCAAGGAGTTCCCATGCGTCCCGCAGATATCGACGCCGTTCCCTCGGCGCGTCGCCGAGACATGTTGCTGGCCGGCGCGACCGCCGTTGCCGCCGCCACGCTGCCGGCCGCCGCTGCCGCCGCCGCGCCCAAACACGCCGCTTCCGCCCATCAAGGAGCCCATGCGATGAACACGATCACCACGAAAGACGGTACCCAGATTTACTTCAAGGACTGGGGCAGCGGCCGCCCGGTCGTCTTCTCGCACGGCTGGCCGCTGTGCGCCGATGCGTGGGACGCGCAGATGCTGTTCCTCGTGCAGCACGGCTTCCGCGTGATCGCGCACGACCGGCGCGGTCACGGCCGCTCGAGCCAGCCGTCGCAAGGCAACGACATGGACACGTATGCGGACGATCTGGCGGCGCTGATGAATGCGCTGGACCTGCGTGAGGCCACGCTCGTCGGCCACTCCACCGGCGGCGGTGAAGTCGCGCACTACATCGGGCGCCACGGCACGAAGCGCGTGTCGAAGGCCGTGCTGATCGGCGCGGTGCCGCCGCAGATGGTGAAATCGGCCTCCAATCCGGGCGGCCTGCCGATGGAGGTATTCGACGGCATCCGCAAGAACGTCGCCGAGAACCGTTCGCAGTTCTACAAGGATCTCGCCGTGCCGTTCTTCGGCTACAACCGCCCGAACGCCAAGGCGTCGCAAGGCACGATCGACGCATTCTGGGCGCAGGGCATGATGGGCGGCGTGCACGGCCAGTATCTGTGCGTCAAGGAATTCTCCGAGGTCGACTACACCGAGGACCTGAAGAAGATCGACGTCCCGACGCTGATCCTGCACGGCGACGACGACCAGATCGTGCCGATCGACGATTCGGCGCGGTTGTCCGCGAAGATCGTGAAGCACGCGCAGTTGAAGGTGATTCCCGGCGGATCGCACGGGATGTGCGTCGTCAATGCCGACCTGATCAATGCCGAACTGCTCGCGTTCCTGAAGGCGTAAGCGTCGCGGCACGGCGCGCCCGGCCATTGCGCCGGCGCGCGCTTCAGCAAGATTCAGGATTTTTCAGGCCGGCACCATTTCGTTGCGGCGAGCGCGATCGCCTAGATCGTCGCTGCGCGATGGCGGGTGCTTACGGCGCGCGCGCCGGCCTGAGCAGCATGCCGATCATCACCCCTGCAACCGCGACCGCCATCGCGACCCGGAAATTGTCGGCCAGCGCGAGCGTGGTCGCCTGGACCCGGACCGCCCGGTCGAGCAGCGCATAGGCCGCCTGGTCGCCTGCCGCGAAGGTGGCGCCGTGCGACACCAGCGAGGCCGCGCCGGCCCGCAGGCGGTCGAGCGTTTGCGGATCCGACAGCGTGACATGCAGACCGACGAGATTCGAATGGGTAGCTTCCATGATGCGCTGGATCACCGAGATCGACGTCGTGCCGAGCTGCCCGCTCAGCAGGCGCGTCGTCTGCACGACGGCGCCGAACGTCAGCGCGTGCTCAGCCGTCACGTGCTTGCCGAAGAAGTAGATGACCGACGTGAGCGCCATCGTCTGCCCGAGCGCCTGGAGCAACTGCGACGGGATGAAGTCGGGTTCGGCCCAGGCGGACGTGAGACGCGCGCCGAGCGCGAACGCAACCGCCACCATCAGGAAGCCGGCCACGATCATCCGGCGCGGATCGACACGCTGCAGCAGCCACGCGACGCACGGCGCGAACAGCAGTTGCGGAATCGCGATCCAGCGCAGCGTATCGCCGATCTGCAGCGGACGCAGCCCGTAGGTGCTCGCGAGAAACACCGACGGGATGAAGCTCGTATTGAGCACGGTGAAGCGCACGAGGCCGACGAGCACGATCAGCCATGCGATGTTGGGCCGCGCGAGGTAGCCGAGATCGATCCCGGCGCGCCGGGACGTGAGCTCGTGAATCAGGAATGCGGCAACCATCAGGATGCCGATGCACAGCAGCGCGACGATCAACGGCGACTGGAACCAGAACAGCCGTTCGCCCTGATCGAGCGCGATGCACAGGCACGTGAATCCGCCGGCGCCGAGCAGCATGCCGCGCGCGTCCATACCGGACGCGAAACGCTTGATCGGCTCGTTCGACAGCGACAGCAGCAGGCAGACGATGAACGGAAGCGTCAGCAGCGCGTTTTGCCAGAACAGCCAGCGCCAGCTCAAATGTTCGCTGTACCAACCTTCGAGCGTCGCGGACAGGTTCAGCGACATCTCGAGGTTCATCGCATACGCGGCGATACCGAACGGAATGAGTCGCGGCGGCAGCGTGCGGACGACGAAGCCGACGGTCAGCGGCACGAACACGCCGGACGCGAAGCCGGCGAGGCTCTGGAACACGATGAACGTGCCGAAGTTCGTGCACAGCGGCAGCACGCTTTCGACGACGAGAAACACCGACGCGCCCGCCAGCAGCACGCGGCGCGTGCCGAACACGAAGGCCGCCGCGATCGCGAGCGGGCCGACGAACATCTGCGATGCGGTGAACGCCGTGTTGATCCACGCGCCTTCGTCGAACCCGACGCCGAGCGCGCCGCGCACGTCGGCGAGCCCGAGCGACGTGATGCGCGACGTCAGCGTCGCGATGATCGCGCCGAGCAGCACGGACGCGATCGCGGCGATCGAGCGAAACGTCGGTATGTCGGTGGCCGGCGCGGCGGCCGGCCCCGGTGTCGCGCCGCCGGGGGCGAACGTGGTGTTCATCGTCGAGTGGTTTCCACACATGAGGCTCGCGCAAGCATAGCGCGATGCGAAAAAAAACGTCTGTTCGATGGAGTATCCCGACCATGACCCCGAACCCGCCGGACGCACCGTCCCCACCCGCCGCGCGCTCACGCATGTGGCCGATCGTCCTGATCGCCGGTTGCGCGCTGCTGCTCGTCGCGTTGCTCATCTACGAATTCGATGCGCATGAGCGCGGCACCGACGACGCCTACGTGACAGGGCACCTGCACGTGATCTCGCCGCGCGTGGCGGGCACGGTCGAGCGCGTGCTGGTGGACGACAACCGCTTCGTGCACGCGGGCGAGCCGCTCGTCCGCCTCGACCCGCGCGACTTCGACGTGCGCGTCGCGCTGCAGCGGGCGCGCGTCGCGCAGGCACACGCCGACGCGAGCCGTGCGAAGGCGCTGGTCGAGCAAGCCGACGCGACGCGCGTGTCGGCGCACGCGGACGCCGAGAAGGCAGAACTCGATTACGCACGCGCATGCGAGCTGACCCGCGAAACGCCGCGCGGGTTGTCGCAGCAGGAATTCGATGCCGCCAACGCGGCGCGCACGTCCGCCCGCGCGCGCGTCGCCGCCGCCGACGCGCAGCAGCGCGGCGCGCAGGCCGCGTGGCAGGCCGCCGCCGCCGTGTCGAACCAGAACGACGCCGAGCTGCGCGACGCGGAGCTTCAGTTGCAATACACGACGGTCGTCGCGCCGTCGGACGGCTACGTCGGCAAGAAGACCGTCGAGACCGGCGAACACGTCGCGCCCGGCCAGGCGCTGCTGACGCTCGTCGAGCCGCACCCGTGGGTGGTCGCGAATTTCCGCGAGACCCAGCTGCGGCACGTGCGCACCGGCGACGTCGTGCAGTTGCGCTTCGACGCGCTGCCGGACCGGACCTTCAGCGGACACGTCGACAGCCTGTCGCCCGCGACCGGCGGGCAGTTTGCCCTGTTGCCGCCCGACAACGCGACCGGCAACTTCACGAAGGTCACGCAGCGGGTGCCCGTCAAGATCCTGCTCGACGGCCAGGCGTCGAGCGAGCCGCGCATCCGGCCCGGCCTGTCGGTCGTCGTCACGCTGCAGCGCGAGCGCACGCGGCCATGATCCGCATCGCCGCCTTGTTCGCCGCCGGCCTGCTGGGCGCGTGCACGATCGCGCCTCGGCCGCTCGCGCCCGTGCCGGTCGGATCCGACCGGTTTCGCCACGCCGATGCGGCACACGAACCCGCAACGCCGCTCGCCGAATGGCCCGCGTGGTTCGACGCACCGCCGCTCGTCGCGCTCATCGATGCCGCGCTCGCCGGCAATCCCGACATCCGCGCCGCCGCGGCGCGCGTTGATCAGGCGCAGGCGCTGCTCGGCGTACGCGAAGCCGCGTTGGCGCCCACCGTCGGCGTCGCGCCGTCGTTCAGCCGCGCGCGCGTGTCGGGCACGGTCGACAACGCCTTGCCGAAACGCACGATGCACAACTGGTCGGTGCCGTTCAACGCGAGCTACGAAGTCGATCTGTGGGGGCGTCTGCGCGGCGACGCCGAGATCGGCCGGCAGAACGTGCTGCAGGCGGATGCCGATCGCGCGGCGGTGCGCCTGCGCGTCGCGACCGACGTCGCGGCCGACTACCTGACGCTCCATTTCGTCGAACAGGATCTCGCGACGCTCGCGCGCGCGATCGAGCTGCGGCGCACCGCGCTCGACGTGATCGCCGCGCGCGTGCGGGCCGGCGCGGCGAGCGATCTCGACGCGCTGCGCGCATCGGCCGATCTCGATACGGCACGCGCGGATCTCGCGGACAGCAGGCGGCTGCGCGAAAACCTCGTCGATGCGCTCGCCGTGCTGACCGGCGTGTCGCCGACCGCATTCGCCGTCGCGCCGACCGCATCGGCCGTTCGCGTGCCGGACGTGCCGCCCGGCCTGCCGTCGACCCTGCTCGCGCAACGGCCTGACGTCTACGCGGCCGCGCGCCGTGTCGACGCGGCATCGCTCGACATCGACGTCGCCCGCACCGCGTGGCTGCCGACCTTGACGCTGACCGCGCAGGGCGGTTTCGCCAGCCGCGATCTCGGCACGTTTCTCGATCGCAACAGTTCGCTGTGGGGACTCGGCGCGAGCGTCGCCGAAACGCTGTTCGACGGCGGCAAGCGCGACGCCGCGGTGGCCGCCGCGACGGCGGGCGCCGACGTCGCCGACGCGAACTATCGCGCAACCGCGCTCGGCGCGCTGCGCGAGGTTCAGGATGCGCTCAACGACATCGCCGCGCAGAAGGAGCGGATCGTGCGCTACGACGGCGCGGCGCGCGCCACCGAGGCGGCGGCGCGGTTGTCGCTGAGCCGTTACGCGCACGGCTACGTCAGCTATCTGGAAGTCATCGACGCGGACCGCGATGCATTGAGCGCGCAGCGCCAGCTGATTCACAGCCGTCAGGCGCTGGCCATCGCGACGGTCGGTCTCGTGCGCGCGCTGGGCGGCGGGTGGACACCGCCGGCGTCGGCGCCGACGGGCGACGCGCATCGCGCCGGGCCGTTCTGAAAATGCCTGAACGTGCGTTCCGCCGTCGCTGGCGCACGCCGATGCCGTCGCATCGAACGCCCCGGCGCGCCCGCTCAGTCGCCCGCGCCGGCCGGACGCACGCCGAGCGCCTCGGCCTGGCGCACGAGATCCGGCAGCGTGCGGACCTGCATCTTCTTCATCACCTGCGCACGATGCACCTTCACCGTGATTTCCTGCAGCCCGAGATTCGACGCGATCTGCTTGTTCATCAGGCCCGCGATCACCTGGCTCATGACTTCGCGTTCGCGCGGCGTCAACGACGCATAGGCCTGCCGCACCACATCCAGCGCGCGCTCGCGCGCGAGGCGTTCGCCGTCGCGGGCCAGTGCACGGCCGACAGCATCGAGCATCGTCTCGTCGTCGAACGGCTTCGTCAGGAAATCGAGCGCGCCGCCCTTCATGGCCTTCACGGTGGTCGGTACGTCGCCGTAACCCGTCATGAACAGGATCGGCACGTTCAGGCCCGCGCGCACCGCTTCCTCCTGAACGGCGAGCCCGCTCTCGTCGGCAAGGCGCACGTCGAGGATCAGGCAGCTCGGCACGTCGGGCCGCTCGAAGGCGAGGAACGCGCGCGACGTCGCGAACGTCTCGACGCGAAATCCCGCCGAGCGCAACAGCGCGCTCAGTGCGCGCCGCAGCGTGTCGTCGTCGTCGACCACATAGACGATCGGCGCGGGATCGCCCGCGCCCTGGTTGCGGTTCGAAGTCATATCCGGCGTGCTCGCCATCGCATTCCCTGTGTAGTCATCCGCTTCATTATCGAATGATAAACCGAGAAAAATCCGGGCGGCTACGCCTGAACGCGCGACGTGACGGCCGGCGGGCCGCTCACGCGGGCGGCGCGCCGGATGCGACCTGATCGATCAGGTTGAGCATGTCGTCAGACGGAAACGGCTTGCGCAGGAACGCGACCGCGCCTTGCGCGAGCGCCCGGCGGACCGACTCGTCGTCGCCGTGCGCCGACATCAGGATGACCGGAAGCGCCGCGTTGCGCTGTGCCAGCAGGCGCTGGACGTCGAGACCGCCCATCCCTTTCATCTTCAGGTCGAGCAGCACGCACGCCGCGTCGTCCAGCGGGCCGGCCGCGAGGAATTCCTCGCCCGACGCGAATGGCAATGCGGTATGGCCCGCCGATTTCAGCAGGCTGGCAAGACTCTTTCGGACCGACGCATCGTCATCGATGATGCAAACAAGGGCCATGAAATAAGAACCGGAAAATTGTGTCTATCGAGAACATCGCCGTGCGCCCCGGAGGTCACGCCCACGCCCCGGCAAGCAGCATGGGTTGCGCCGACGCGTCGGCCGGCGCGGGGTGCGGCGTGTCCGCGATCGTGTCGGCCGCGAACGACGCGCACCGCGCATGGAGGCGCCCGGCCTCGCCCGACTCCGCCAGCTTCTCGAGCGCGTATGCGCGCACGACCTCGAGCAGCGAGTAACGCTTCGACAGCCCGACGGAATGGACGACCAGAAGCGATTTCGATGCCAGGCCGACGAGCGCGTCGAGCACCTCCTCCGCACCCAGTTCGTCGCAGGCGGCGAGCGCGCAGGCCGCGTCGAGCCGGAACGCATCCGGAAACACCGCGAGACGGCACAGCACCGTGCGCTCCATGTCGTCGAGCAACCGATAACTCCACTCGATGGTGGCCCTGAGGGTCTGCTGCCGCGGGTGGGCCGTGCGCAGGCCGCCGGACAGCGACAGCACGGACTTGTCGAGATCCGCCGCCAGCCCCTGGATGCCGAGCGACGCGACACGGGCCGCCCCGAGCTCGAGCGCAAGCGGCAGGCCGCTCAGGCGGCGGCAGATGGTCGCGATCGCGTCGAGGGTCTTCGCATCGCACGGAAGGTCCGTCCCCATCGCGCGCGCGCGCGCCAGGAACATCCGGACCGCGCCGCTCGCGACGATATCGCCGGCGTTCGCGCCGGCCGGCGGCACCGACAGCGGACCGACGCGATAGACCCGCTCGCCCGCGACACGCAACGGCTCCCGGCTCGTCACGACGAGTATCGCGCCCGGATTCGCGTCCGCGATCGCTTCGCTCAGATCCGCCAGATCGTCGACGTACGGCTCGGCATTGTCGAATACCAGCACGACGCGCTGCTCGCCGATCGCCCGCACGACATCGGCGGGCCCCGCGGTCGCGCCGCCCGGCAGGTCGAGCGCGCCCAGCACCGCGGATGCCGGCGTCGCGCCGGCCTGCAGGCCGGCCAGATCGACCCGGGCCATCTCGATCCCGCGCGCCGCCGACCAGGCCGTCGCGACCTCCAGCGCCAGATGCGTCTTGCCGACGCCGCCGGGGCCGACCAGCGTGACGAGCGCCTCGCGCTCGAGCAGCTCGTGCAGCTGGGCCGCTTCCGTCTCACGACCAATCATCGGACATTTGCGCGGCGCGGCGCTCGTGCGGGCAGCACCCGCCGATTCGAACGCGATCGGCCGACGATCGTCATGCGTCCGGTCGGCCGGCGGCGCGAGCCGGTAGCCGCGCCCCGATTCGGTCCGGATCCACCCGTGCTTGCCGCCGAACAGCTTGCGCAGCGTCGAGATGTGGACCTGGATGTTGTTCTCGACCACGACCGTGTGCGGCCACACGGCCTGCATGATCTCGTCCTTCGACACCAGCCGGCCGGCCGCCTTCACCAGCAGCTCGAGGATCTCGAATGCCCGGGCGCCGATATACCGGGGCTGCCCGTCGACGCAGACCTCGCGGCATTCAAGGGAAACTGTCACCTGCCCGAACGTGTACATGATCCGCACTCGCTTATGCTGCGTGGCACCTTGCGCCGCCTCGCGAGACGACGCGCTCCTGGGTTGCCCGTCCGGCCGTGCCAAGGCAGGCCGGAAGGCTCGACCGTATCGTAGGTCGCAACCGGCGCCGCGAACATTATCCATAGGTTTAGTCCGGCATGGGCCGGTCGGCGGGGCGCAGGGGGCCTGCAAAATCCGCCGGGCTGTCGGACAATGCACGGGTCGCCGCCCGGACGTGCGCGACCGAGCCCGGCCGATCCCGCATCGCGAGCCGTTTCCGACCTGCTCCACCCAGCCTGCCCCAACCGTGAATCAGCCCTTGCGTGACCCGGACGCCTCGAATCGAATGGATGCCGACTGGCTCGCGCGCGCCCGCCTGTCGAACGTGGTGCGCTCGGGCGACGTCCTGACGTTCGACCTGACCGACGCCGCAACGGGGGATGTGTGGTCGGCATGCCAGACCGGCTGGGTATCCGATCAGCGCTGCCGGCAGTTCGAGCAGGAATACACATTGGCCGGGCTCCTGGACCCGGCGCGGGCGCTCACGCCGACGGCGCTGATCCGCGCGGCCGACGGCCCGGTGCTCGTCTATCCGCGCCTGGACGTGCGTGCGTTCGACACGCTGACGGACGGGCAACTGCCGCTCGACGTCTTCCTCGAAACCGCGATCGGCGCCGCACGCGCGCTCGGCGAACTGCATCGGCACGGCTGGCTGCACGGCGATCTCCAGCCGGCCAGTTTCGTCGTCGCACCGGACGGCACGGTCATGCTCCGCGCGTTCGCCCATGCCCGGGAGCGCGGCACGAAAAAAGCGGCGGCGGGCACGATGCGCACGGATTTCGCCGCATACGCGGCGCCGGAAGTCTCGGAAGGCGCATCCGTCGACGAGCGCGCCGACCTGTACGCGCTCGGCATCACGCTGTTCCGCCTGCTGACCGGCGCGATGCCTTACAAGGCCGCGTCGACGTCCGATTGGGTCCACGCGCACGTCGCGATACAACCGTCGCCGCCCGCGGCGTTTCGCGGCGACGTGCCCGCCATCCTGAACGATCTGATCCTGAAGCTGATCGCCAAGGAGCCCGCCGATCGCTACCCGTCCTGTGAAACGGTGCAGCACGATCTCGAGCGGATCCTGCACGACTGGCGGGCAGCGGGCCGCGTCGAGCCCTTCGCGCTCGGCGGCCGCGATCCGTTCGCGGGTCTGCACGCGCCCGACCTCCCGGTCGGCCGCGACGCCGAAATTCACCTGCTCGAGGGGAGCCTGGACGCCGTCATGCGCACCGGCGAGACGGCCGTCGTCCTGATCGACGGGCCGGCCGGCGTCGGCAAGACCGCGCTCGCCGAACACTTCATCCGCCATGCGCGCGCGGCATCCGGCACGGCCTGGTGCACATCGGCCAAGATCGATCAGTTCCAGCCCGCGCGGCCGTATGCGCCCGTGCTGCAGGCGTTGCGCGCGCTGTTCGGCAGCGCGCTGGCCAGGCGCGACGACGAAATCGCGGTGATCGCCGCGCGGCTGCGCGACTGCGTGGGCCGTCAGGCCGGCGTCCTTTCCGCGATCTTTCCGGAAACCGCGTGGCTCCTCGATGTCGAGCCCGTCACGTTCGACCACACCGATGCGATTCCGGCATTTCATCTGTGCCAGATCGTCGTGAATGCATTCCGCGCGTTCGCGGCGCCGGCCGAGCCGCTCGTCATGACGCTGGACGACATCCAGTGGGCCGATGACGCGACGCTCGCGTTTCTCGCTTCGATCGTGCTCGATCCGCCGGCGCATTTCTGCATCGTCGCCGGTTACCGGAGCGGGCCGCAGCACGACTACCCGCCGGCGTTCCGTCGCTTCCTCCAGCAGATCGATCGCGGCCGCCTGTCGTCGTTGACGCTCGCGCCGCTCGGCGCGCCCGACGTCACGCGCATGCTGTCCGGCATGCTCGGGGAAGCGCCGGACCGTTTGGCCGGGCTCGGCGACATCGTGCATCGCAGGACGGGCGGCAATCCCTTCCACATCCAGCAACTGCTGCGCACGCTGATCGACGAGCAACTGCTCCGCTACGATCCGGTGCGGCAAACGTGGCAATGGAACGCAGGCGAAATCGACGCGCACCACCAGACCGAGAATGTCGTAAGCCTGCTCGCGATCCGGATGCAGCGCTTGCCGCATGAATCGAGAACGCTGCTGGCGCTGATGGCCTGTATCGGCATCGACACCGACGAAGCGCTGTTGCGCGCCGCCGCCGGCAAAACGCTGGCCGAACTCCGCTTCTGGCTGGACCCGGCGCGCCAGATGGGCCTCGTGTCGCTCTCCGGCGACCGCTGGCGCTTCACGCACGACCGCATCCTCGAGGCGGTCTACGCGCTCACGGGGAGCCCGGTGCGCGCGCTGCGCCACGCCCGGATCGCCGCCGCGATGCTGGCACGCGCGAACGCGCCGTCGCCCGAATCCTTGCTGGCGCTCGCTGCCCAGATCGAACTGGCGAAAGACGTGCCGCTCGACGACACGCTCGCACTCGCGTTCGCGGGCGCGCTGACCGACGCCGCGGCGGCCGCCGCCACGGCCGCCGCGCGCGATCGCGCGTTGTCGTTTCTGGCGCTGGCGCAATCGTTGCTCGGCCCGCATGCGTGGTCGCGACACTACGGTCTCGCAAGCCGGATCGGCATACTGCGCGGCGGCCTGCTGCTCGCGATCGGCGAAACCGCGCAGGCGTCCGACGCGATCGACATGCTCATGGCGCGGACGCGCACGCCCGCCGACCGGGCCGAGGCGCATCGGCTGAAGGCCGCGCAGCTCACGGTCGAGTCGCATTACCGGCAAGCCATCGACGTCGCGCTGGCCGGGCTGGCGCTCCTCGGCGTCGAGCTGCCCGCCGAGCCGGCCGAGGCCGATCTCGCGGCGGCCTGCGAGGCCGTGCACACGGCGCTCGACGGCCGCGCCATCGCCGATCTGGTCGACCTGCCCGTGATGACCGACACGCGCGTCGAAGCCGCGATGGCGCTGCTGACCGCGCTCGAAGCCGCGATGTTCTATCCGAGCGGCGGGCTGATGCTGCTGCATTTCGCGACGATGGTGCGGCTGACGCTGCGCCACGGCGTCACCGCCGCGTCGGTGCAGGGGCTCGCGTGGTATGGCGTCAGCATCGCCGAGCATCACGACGCGCATGAAGACGGCTTCGAATTCGCCAAGGTCGCGCTCGCGCTGGTCGATCGCCACGGCTTCGAGCGCTATCGCTCCGCCACGCTGATCGCGCTCGACCAGGTGAGCGTCTGGACGCAGCCGCTGTCCTATGCACTCGAACGCGCACGCGATGCGAAAGCGGCGGGCAATGCGAGCGCCGAGCTGCGCTGGATGTGCTACAGCTGCAACCACATCGTCAGCGATCTGCTGTCGATGGGTGAAGCGCTGCCCACGATCCGCGACGAAATCGACCCGCTGCTGGAAATCGCGCGCGGCACGCACTACGACGACATCGTCGACCTCGTCTCCACCCAATCGGAATTCATCGACGCGCTGCAGTTCGGCCAGGACCGTATGATCGGCACGTGGCGTGCCCGTGCGTCGAACAGGACTCCGATGTCGGTCCTCGCGTTCTGGACCGACGTGCTCGTCGGTCAGGCGGCGTTCATCTTCGGCGATGCGGCGACCGCACGCGCATCGCTCGACGCGGCCGCATCGAGTGCGTGGTCGACGCCCGCGCACATCATGCTTGCCGATTTTCACCTGTTCAGCGTGCTGGCCGGCATCGCGGCCGACGACGGCGCAACGCCGCCCGATCGCCTGCTCGAGCGCTTCGCGCCGCAGCGCGCCCGGTTCGCGGCGTGGAGCGAGCGAAATCCGGGTACGTTTCTCAACAAGCTTGCGCTGATCGACGCCGAATTCGCGCGCGTGCGCGGCGAGCAAGTCATCGCAATGCAGCAGTACGAAACATCGGCCGGCCTCGCGGCGGAACGCGGTTTCGTGCACGAACAGGCGCTCGCGCACGAACGGGCCGCGGAGCATGCCGCGTCGCTCGGGCTCGCCGGCCACGCCCGCCATCAGTTGCGGCTCGCCCATGCCTGCTACCGGCGCTGGGGCGCGACCGGCAAGACCCTGGCGATGGAAGCGCAGCATCCGTTCCTCGTGATGGATCCGTCGCCGGGCGGCCCGGCCGCGCCCGCGTGCGAGGATCTCGATTTCGCGCTCGCGATGCGCGTGGCCCACTCGCTGTCCGAGGAAATCGTGCTGGAGCGCCTGATCCAGACGCTGATGCGCAACATGCTCGTGTACGCCGGCGCGCGTCATGGCCTGCTGCTACTCGCCCGGCGCGACCGGCTGACCATCGAGGCGGTGGCGCGCATCGCGGGCAGCGACGTGATCGTCGACATCGCCCGCAGCGAACCGACCGAACAGGACGTGCCGCTGTCGATCCTGAACACCGTCGCGCGGACCCGCAAGCCGATCGTGCTGGCGAATGCGCAGCGCGACGGCGTTCCCGACCACGTCGACAGCCTGCGCGCGCACCCGACGCGCTCGTTGTTCTGCCTGCCGCTATTGAAACAGGGCGCGCTGATCGGCGTGCTGTATCTCGAGAATGCACTGAGCAACGGCGTGTTTTCGCCGCGGCGCATCGCGATGCTGGAAGTGCTCGCGCCGCAGGCCGCCAACGCGCTCGAATCCGCGCGGCTCTACGCGGAACTGATCGACGAGAACGCCCGCCGGGTCGAGACCGAGGCCGAGCTGCGGCACGCGCGCACCGAACTCGCGCGCACCGCGCACATGACGGTGATGGGCGAACTGGCCGCATCGATCGCGCACGAGATCAATCAGCCGCTGACGAGCATCGTGTCGAGCGTCGGCGCGTGCCTGCGCTGGTTGCGCGGCCCGCAACCCGACCTCGGCGAGGCGCTCGCGAGTCTCGAGGACATCCGTGCGTCCGGCGTGCGTGCGGCCGACATCGTCCGCGCGTTGCGATCGCTCGCGCGCCAGGCGCCGCCCGCGCTTGCGCCCGTCGCGATCGACGACCTGGTTCGCGACATGCTGCGTCTCACCGAGACGGAAATCGACGCGAAGCGTGTGGTGCTGCGCGTCGACCTGCACTGCGACGGCGTGCACGCGATGGCCGACCGCACCCAGATCCAGCAGGTGATCCTGAACCTCGTCACCAATGCACTCGACGCGATGGACGGACTCATCGCGCCGCGCGAACTCGAAATCACATCGCAGGTCGGCGACGACCACGCGGTCGTCCGCATCGCCGATCGCGGCGCCGGCATCGACGCGGACATCGCGAACCAGATCTTCGACCCGTTCTTCACGACGAAATCGCACGGCATGGGGATGGGCCTCGCGATCTGCCGCTCGATCATCGAAGCGCATGGCGGCACGCTCGAGGCCGCGCCACGCGACGGGCACGGTACCGTCATGACGTTCCGGCTGCCGGTGTCGACGCCTGGCTGATATCGGCGGCAGATGCACCGGCACCGCGCGGTTCAGGTTCCGCGCTGGCGGTGCGCGTCCTCGCTCAGGAATCGATGGACGAAGGTCACGGCCATCGCCCCCTCGCCGACCGCCGACGCCACCCGCTTGACCGAACCCGACCGGACGTCGCCCGCCGCGAACGAACCCGGCACGCTCGTTTCCAGAAAGTACGGCCGGCGCTCGAGCGGCCACACGCGCTCGAATGCCGGACAGTCGTAAAGGTCGCTGCCCGTGACCAGATAACCGCCCTCGTTGCGGATGATGTTCGTATCCCGTGCCCATTCGGTGTTCGGCGCACCGCCGATGCAGACGAACAGGTGCGTGGCCGGCAGCACTTCACGCGTGCCGTCTTCCGTGCGCAGCACGATCGCCTCGAGTCGATCGTCGCCCTGCAGCGCGTCGACGGTCGTGCCGTAGCGGACGGTCACGTTCGGCATGCGCTCGATCCGGCCGATCAGATAGCGCGACAGCGTCGCCGCGAGCGACGCACCGCGGACGATCATCGTGACTTCGCGTGCGTGCCGTGCGAAGTTCATCACGGCCTGGCCGGCCGAATTTCCGCCGCCGACAATGAACACGTGCTTGCCCTCGCACATCGACGCTTCGCTCGATCCCGCGCCGTAGAACAGGCCTGCGTTGAGAAACCGCTGTTCGTCGGGCAAACCGAGGCTGCGGTATTCGATGCCGGTCGCACAGATATTCGCGCGCGCGGTCAGGATCGAGCCGTCGGCCAGATCGACGCGAATCTTGCCGTCGACGAACGTCGCATGCACGCCCTCGCGCATCATCAGCAGCTCGACGCCGAACTTGACCGCCTGCTGGCGCGCACGCTCGGTCAGTTCGGCGCCCGGTATGCCGTCCGGGAAGCCCATGTAGTTCTCGATCAGCGAACTGGTCCCCGCCTGCCCGCCGACCGCATCGCGCTCGATCACGACGGCCCGCAGCCCTTCCGACGCCGCATAGACGGCGGCCGACAAGCCCGCCGGGCCGGCGCCGTAGATCGACACGTCGTACTCGACGAAGCGCGGCCGGGCGACCCAGCCTAGCTTGGCGGCGATCTCCGGCAGCGTCGGCTGGTAGAGGCACGTGCCGTCCGGAAAGACGACGGCCGGCAGCCGGATGTCGCGCAGCGGCGCGATGCCCAGCTCGCGCATGCAGTCGGTGTCGGACGTCAGTTCGCACCACGCGTACTCGACCACGCCGCGCTTCAGGAAGTCGCGAATTGCGTAGGCCTCCTTGCTGTTCGGCAAACCGATGACCTTGACCTGCTGAGACTGCATCATGAGACCCTCCCGGTGACCGCGTTGCCGCATTTCCTGTCGGCGGCCGCACTTGCGACTGTACGTCGTCATCGCTTTCACGCCGCCGCGCTTCATAAGAATTAAGGTCCGCTCGCCCCGCGACCGTCCACAATGAAGCCTGTCCACCTCCGCTCGCAGCTTCGCGCCGGCCGCGCTGCGAGCGCTCTGCGGCGCCGGCATCGGAGCGAAAGATGGCCACGACCTGCACTCACCTCGGCGAAGCACGCGTGCTGAACACCGACAAGGACTACTGCGAGGAATGCGTGAAATCCGGCAGCCGGTGGGTGCATTTGCGCCTGTGCCTGAGCTGCGGGCAGGTCGGTTGTTGCGACTCGTCGCCGAATCGCCATGCGAGCCGGCATTTCCACGAAACCGGCCACCCGCTCGCCCGTTCGATCGAGCCGGGCGAGCGCTGGGTGTGGTGCTACGCGGACGACGTCATGGCCGGCGAGATCGCGTCGTAACGCATCGCGCGCCGGCATCCGGCACCCTTTTCGACCGCGGGTAAACACCGCTCGATCGCGGCTTTGTCCTGCCGATCTTTTCCACTAGAATTTATCGAACGATAACTTATCGCCCGATAAACACGAGGTGTCCCATGCCTGTATCCAGACTCGCGCACTACTCGATCCGCACGCTCGATCTCGAAAAATCGTGCCGGTTCTATGAACGCGTGCTCGGCTTCAAACGCGGCTATCGCCCGCCGTTCGACTTTCCGGGCGCGTGGCTCTATAAGGGCGGCGACGAAGCCGACTACGGAATCGTTCACATCATCGGCGTCGATCCGGCCAACCCGGACGGCCTCACGGCCTATCTCGGCGACAAGGCGCTGCCGGCCAGCGGCACGGGCACCGTCGATCACATCGCGTTCCTCGCGACCGGCGTCGAAGCGACGTGGCACACGCTGCGCGCCGAGAACGTCCCGTGGCGCGACCGCACGGTGCCGAGCCTCGGGCTGCACCAGGTCTTCATCGAGGATCCGTCGGGCGTGACGATCGAACTCAACTTCCCTGCCGCCGAGGTCGAAGGCCTGGCGCTTCCCGACGCGGCCGCAGCGGCGCGCGCATCCATCGGAGACTGACATGAACGACGTCACTTCAACCCACCGCAAGGCCGTCATCGTCGGCGGCTCGCTGGGCGGCCTGTTCGCCGCGAACCTCCTGCTGCGCAATGGCTGGGACGTGGACGTGTACGAACGGGTGCCCGAGGCGCTATCGGGCCGCGGCGCCGGCATCGTCACGCATCCGGAACTGTTCGACGTGATGCGCGCCGCGGGCGTGCGCATCGACGAATCGATCGGCGTCAAGGTCGAGTCGCGCATTACGCTGTCGCAGGACGGCGCCGTGGCGTCGGCGCGCCGGCTGCCGCAGACGCTCACCGCGTGGAGCAAGATGTATCACGTGCTGCGCGCGGCGCTGCCCGATCAGCACTATCACCCGGGCGCCGTCGTGACCGACGTCTCGGACGGCCCGGCGCACGCGTCCGTCACGCTGTCCGACGGCTCGGTCGTGCACGCCGACCTCGTCGTCGCGGCCGACGGATTCCGCTCCGCGATTCGCGAACGGCTCGTGCCGGACGCACGGCTTCAATACGCGGGCTACGTCGCGTGGCGCGGGCTGGTCGACGAAGCCGCGCTGTCGGACGCGACCCACGCGACCCTGTTCGACAAGTTCGCATTCGGCCTGCCGCCGCGCGAACAGATCCTCGGCTATCCGGTCGCCGGCCAAGGCAACAGCACGCTGCCCGGCGAGCGCCGCTACAACTTCGTCTGGTATCGCGCGACGAGCGAGGACACCGACCTTCCGAACCTGCTGACCGACGAGACCGGCAAGCTGTGGGCGGGCGGCATTCCGCCGACGCTGATCCGGCGCGACGTCCTCGCCGATCTCGAGGACGCGGCCCACGCGCTGCTCGCGCCGCAGTTCGCGGAAGTCGTGTCGCGCGCGACGCAGCCGCTGTTCCAGCCGATCTACGACCTCGAAGTGCCACGCATGGCGTTCGGCCGAATCGCGCTGCTCGGCGATGCCGCATTCGTCGCGCGGCCGCATTGCGGAATGGGCGTCACCAAGGCCGCCGGCGATGCGCTCGCGCTCGTCGCGTCACTCGCCACGCGCGCCGACACGCTCGACGCACTGAGCGAATACAGCGAAACGCGCACGGCGTTCGGCGTCGCGATCGTGCAGCACGCGCGCCATCTCGGCGCCTACATGCAGGCGCAACTGAAAAACGACACCGAGCGCGAAATGGCCGAGCGCTATCGAACGCCGGAAGTCGTGATGCGGGAAACCGCCGTGCCGCCGCACGTCTGAGCCCGGCAACGGCGGACGCCGCGCACGACACGCGCGACGCCCGCACCGCCGCCACGACATTCGACCCATCGAGGAGACACCGTGAACCACATGCTTCCGGCCGCCGCCGGCACCGCGCCCGATCCGGACTCGCCGGCGCGGGCCCCGCATCCGCTGCTGCGCGATGCCCGTTTTCGCACGCTCGTCAGGCGCAGAAGGCTGCTCGCCTGGTCGCTGACGCTCGTCATGCTCGCCCTCTATTTCGCGTTCATTTTGACGTTGGCGTTTTCGCCGACGCTGCTCGGCCAGCCGATCGTGCCGGGCCGGCCGACGCCGTGGGGCATCCCGGCCGGCTTCGGCATGTTTGTCGTCACGTTCGCGCTGGTCGCGCTGTACGTGTTCCAGGCCAACTCGGTCCACGACGCGCTCGTCGCGTCCATTCGCGACGGAGACGCACAATGAAACGCCTGCTCCTCGCATCGATCGCCGCCGTCGGCACGGCGCCGGCGTTCGCGGCCAGCCCCGCGGCGCTCGCGCACGGGCACAACCCGGTCGCGATCGGCATGTTCCTGCTGTTCGTCGCGTCGACGCTCGTCATCACGCGCTGGGCCGCGCGCAAGAACCACAGCGTGGCCGACCACTACGCGGCAGGCGGCCGGATCACCGCGCTGCAGAACGGCTGGGCGATCGCCGGCGACTACATGTCGGCGGCGTCGCTACTCGGCATCTCCGCGCTGGTGTTCACGAGCGGCTACGACGGCCTGATCTATTCGGTCGGCTTTCTCGCGAGCTGGCCGATCATCCTGTTCCTGATCGCCGAGCCGCTGCGCAATCTCGGCAAGTACACGCTCGCCGACGTCGTGTCCTATCGCCTGCGGCAACGGCCGATCCGCGCCTTCGCGGCATCGAGCTCGATCGTCATCGTGCTGCTGTATCTGGTGTCGCAGATGGTCGGCGCGGGCAAGCTGGTCGAGCTGCTGTTCGGTCTCGACTACACGGTCGCGGTGCTGGTCGTCGGCGTGCTGATGGTCGTCTACGTCTTCTTCGGCGGGATGCTCGCGACCACCTGGATCCAGATCGTCAAGGCCGTGCTGCTGCTCGCCGGCGCGGCGTTCATGGCGTTCATGGTGCTCGGCCGTTTCGGCTTCAGTCTCGACGCGCTGTTCGCGCAGGCCGTGAGCGTGCATCCGAAGCATGCGGCGATCCTGCGTCCGGGCGGCCTGGTCTCCGATCCGGTCTCGGCCGTGTCGCTCGGCCTCGCGCTGATCTTCGGCACGGCGGGCCTGCCGCACATCCTGATGCGCTTCTTCACGGTCGGCGACGTCAAGGCGGCCCGCAAGAGCATCCTGCATGCGACCGGCATCGTCGGCATCGGCTACATGCTGATCGTCATCATCGGCTTCGGCACCATCGCGCTGGTCGCGCCGGACCGGCAGTACCACGACGCGTCCGGCGCCGTGACGGGCGGCGCCAACATGGTGGCGATCCACCTCGCGCATGCGGTCGGCGGCAACGTGTTCCTCGGCTTCATCTGCGCGGTCGCGTTCTCGACCATCCTGGCCGTGGTCGCCGGACTCACGCTCGCGGGTTCATCGGCGATCTCGCACGACCTCTACGCGAACGTGCTGCGCCGCGGGCGCGCGTCCGACCGCGAGGAAATGCGCGTGGCGCGCGCGACGACCGTAGTGCTCGGCGTGCTCGCGATCCTGCTCGGCATCGCGTTCGAGAAGCAGAACATCGCGTTCATCGTCAGCCTCACGTTCTCGATCGCGGCGAGCTCGAACTTCCCGGTGCTGCTGCTCTCGATCTACTGGCGCGGGCTGACGACGCGCGGCGCGGTACTGGGCGGCCTGCTCGGACTCGCCACCGCCGTCACGCTCACGGTGTTGAGCCCGACCGTGTGGGTGACGGTGCTCGGTCACGCGCATGCGGTCTATCCGTACGAATACCCGGCATTGTTCTCGATGGCGGCGGCGTTCGCCGGCGTCGTCCTGTTCTCCGTCACCGATCGCTCGGCCCGTGCGCGGCACGAGCGCGCGCAGTTCGACACCCAGCTCGTCGCGTGCGAAACGGGCATCACAACGGGCATCACGCAACGCGGCGGAGCCGCACGATTCGAGGAGTCGATATCCGCATGAGACACGCCACGCTGACCTGCACCTGCTGCCCGTCGCCGGTCCGGCGACGCCTGCTCGGCGCGTTTGCCGCGCTCGCCGGCACGGCCGTGGCCGGCCGTTCGGCATCGGCCGCCGATACCGCGAACGCCCCGGCCGCCTCGACCGCCCCGTCGCTGCCGAGGCCGCGCGCGATCGACATCCACGCGCACTACTACCCCGAAAGCTTTTGCGATCTGGTCGGCGGCGAGGGCAAGCGCTTCGGCGGGTCGTTCACGTGCGACGACGCATCGTTCACGTTCCGCACGCCCGCCGGCGGCCTCGGGCCGCTGCCGATGAAGTTCATCGACGTCGACGCGCGGCTCAGGGACATGGATGCGTCCGGCGTCGACGTTCAGGCGCTGTCGCTCAGCGTGCCGATGGCGTATTGGGGCGACCGGCCGTTCAATGCGAAGCTCGCGCGCGACTGGAATTCGGCCGCGTCGCGCGTCTACCAGCGGCATCCGGCACGATTCGTCGTGCTCGCGACGCTGCCGATGCTGAACGCGACCGACGCGATCGACGAACTCGAACGCGCCGCGCAGCTGCCCGGCGTGCGCGGCGTGTACATGGGCACCAACATCGACAACCGCGATCTCGACGATCCGTTGTTCGCGCCGGTCTTCGCGCGCATCGCGCAACTGAACCTGCCTGTGTTCCTGCATCCGCAGCAAACGGTCGGCGGCGCGCGGCTCGGCGATTTCTACCTGAGCAACCTGCTCGGCAATCCGTTCGATACGGCGATCGCGGCTGCGCACCTGATCCTCGGCGGCGTGCTCGATCGTCATCCGGACCTGCACTTCACGTTGCCGCATGCGGGCGGTGCGTTGCCGATCGTCGCGGGACGCCTCGACGCGGGCTGGACCGTGCGCCCCGAAACGCGCCGGCTCGCGCAGAAGCCGAGCAGCTATCTGCGGCGCTTCAGCTACGACACGGTGTCCCATTCCGGGCCGGTGCTGGACTTCCTGATCGCGAACGTCGGCGTCGACCGGCTCGTGCTCGGCAGCGACTACTGCTTCGACATGGGCTACGAACAACCGGTCCGCTTTCTCGATCGCGTCGACCTGACGGCGGAACAGCGTTCGATGATCCTCGGCGGCAATGCGGGCAGGCTGCTGCGGATCTAGCGCGCGGGCCGGCCGGCGAAAACGCATGCGACCGGCCGCGCCTGCACGGTCGGCGCAGCCCGCCGACGCACATGGCATCATCCGGCGAACCGTCGGCACCACGCGCGTCGGCACGCGGGCGGGCAAGCGGCCGACGATGCCGTCTTTCGAACATGGAGTCACGCACGATGAAAATAATCATTGCCGGCGGGTCGATCGCCGGTCTCGCGGCCGCGCTGACGCTCGACTGCATCGGGCACGACGTAACGGTCTACGAGCGCTCGCCGTCGCCGCTACGCGGTCAGGGCGGCGGCGTGGCCGTGCTGCGCCGGATGATGGCGTTCCTCGAACAGCATGGCCGTCATTGCCGGCAGATGATCAGCGTGCCGACGCATCGGCGGCGCTGGATCGATCGCGACGGCAGCGTCACGCGCGACGAACCCGAAATGCTGCCGTTCTCGTCGTGGGACGCCGTGTACCGCTCGCTGTGCGAGACGCTGCCGCCCGGACGCATCCGTTACGGCCGCGCGGTCAGCGGCTTCGAGCAGGACGCCGACGGCGTCGACGTACACCTGGGCGACGAACGCATCCGCGCGGACGTGCTGATTGCGGCCGACGGAGCGGGCTCGACCCTGCGCACGCGCCTGTTTCCCGGCTACGCGCCGTCGTTCGCGGGCTATCTCGCGTGGCGCGGCATCGTCGACGAAGCCGAGTTCGACGCCGCCGCGATTGCGCCATTGGTCGAGAACATGACGCTTCACAAGGCGCCGGGCGAGCTGTTCATGGCGTTCCTGATTCCCGCGCTTGACGGCTCGCTCGCGCCGGGCGCGCGCCGTTTCAACTGGCTGTGGTATCGCAACGAAGCCGACCGCACGGCGCTGCGCCGCCACCTGACCGATCGTGACGGCAACGTCCATCATGCATCGGTGCATCCGGGGATGCTTGCGGATGAGACCGTCGGCGCGCTGCGGCAACTGGCGGAAGAACGATTGCCGGCATCGTTGTCGCAACTGGTGCTCGCGACGCGCGCGCCGTTCAACCAGGCGATCGTCGACGCGCTGAGCCCCGGCTTCGTCGACGGCCGCGTGGCGCTGATCGGCGATGCGGCCTGCACCGTGCGCCCGCATACGGCCTCCGGCACGTCGAAGGCGGCGAGCGATGCGGTGTCGCTCGCCGAAGCGCTGCCGGCCGACGCGGCCGACGTCGTCGAACGTCTCGCGCGATGGTCGGTGCGACGGCGCGAGGAAGTGACCGCGTTGCTCGAGAAGGGGCCGCAACTCGCGGCCGCGTTCGGCCTCGGCACACCGCTTTGACATGCTGGCCGGCGATGACGGAATCGATATCGCCAACGCCGACACGATGGTCCGCCATGCGCCGAGGCGCACGACGGAACCGCACGCGATGCCTGGCGCCTGCGTTCAGAACGTTTCAGCGCGGTTTCAGGTAACGGCGCCGCCCGCCGCGTAGACTGCCCCCATCATCCGCCGCACGGGCCACGGCCCGCGCGCAATCCCACCTTCTGGAACGACGACATGAACTCCGCCGCGAATCGCCATCGCCGGCCCGGCTCGTCATGGCCGAACCGGTCGGCCATGCGCCATCGCCATCCGTCGGCCCCGGCCGCGACCGCCGTTGCCGGCACGCGCCGGCCCGCCTGTCACGGCAAGCGGATCCGCGCCGCATCGCGCGAACCGCACGGCCGACGCCCTTTCCATTGCCTCGCCAACTGCACGACGCCGAACGAACCGGCTCGCCGGGAGCGCGCATGAAGCACAAACGTCTCTGGTTCGGCGCGGCAGGTGTCACGGTCGTCGGCCTCGCGGTCGCGATCGGCATCATGTTCCGGCCGTCGATCGCGCCGATCGATCCGCCCGCGCGCGCGTCGTTCGATCCGCAGCTCATTCGCGCAGGCGCGCGCGTCGTCGCGCTCGGCGACTGCGTCGTGTGTCACACCGCGAAGGACGGCAAGCCGTTCGCCGGCGGCCTGCCGCTCGCGACGCCGTTCGGCACGATCTACGCGACCAACATCACGCCGGATGCCGACACGGGCATCGGCCGCTGGTCGCAGGCGGCATTCGCGCGCGCGCTGCGCAGCGGCATCGCCCGCGACGGCCATCCGCTGTACCCGGCCTTTCCGTACATTCATTTCACGCGAATGTCCGACCAGGACATCGCGGCCGCATACGCGTATCTGATGACGCGCGAACCGGTCCAGACGAAGACGCCGGCGAACGACCTGATCTTCCCGCTCAACTTCCGGCCGCTGGTCGCGTTCTGGAACGTGCTGTTCCTGCGCGAGGGCGCGTACCAGCCCGATCCGGCGCAATCCGCGCAATGGAATCGCGGCAAGGCGCTCGTCGACGGCCTCGGGCACTGCGCGTCGTGCCATTCGCCGCTCAATGCGATCGGCGGCGAACAGGCCGGCAAGGCGTTCGACGGCGGCATCGTCGACGGCTGGGAAGCGCCGCCGCTCAACACGCTCGGTCACGCGGTCCGGCCGTGGACGCAGGCGCAACTGGTCACGTACCTGCGCACCGGCCGCGCGAGCGAGCATGGCGCGGCCGCCGGACCGATGCTGCCGGTCACGCGCGATCTCGCGACGGTGCCGGTGGAGGACGTCGAGGCGATCGCCGCGTACATCCTGTCCATCCAGAAGCCGGCCGCCGCCCGTCCGGCAACGGCCGGCGCGGGACGCGGCCCGACGACGCCCGCCGGACAGCGCGGCGCGGTGCTGTTCCAGGCGTCGTGCGCGCAGTGCCACGGGCCGGCGTCGCCGATGCAGTCGATCGGCGAGCGGCCGACGCTCGCGTTCAGCACGGCGATCGCCGCCGACACGCCGCGCAACGCGATCCAGATGATGTTCAACGGTATCGGCTGGCACGGCGAGGACACGCTGAACTACATGCCGTCCTATATCGACCAGTACGACGACGGGCAGATCGCGGATCTCGCCGCCTATCTCCGCGAAACATATTCCGATCGCGCCGCATGGACCGGCGTCGACACCCTCGCCGCGAAGCTCAGAAAGGAGGACCGCGCGCAATGATCGCCCTCACCGTGAATGGCGTGCGACACACGCTCGACATCGATCCCTCGACGCCGCTCCTGTACGCGCTGCGCAACGACCTGCACCTGCACGGCGCGAAGTTCGGCTGCGGCCTCGGGCAATGCGGCGCGTGCACCGTGATCGTCGACGACAAGCCGATGTTCTCGTGCCTGATCCCGGTCGCCGCGCTCGGCGAGCGTCGCGTCAGGACCCTGGAAAGCCTCGGCACCGCCGAGCATCCCGGCAAGCTGCAGCAGGCGTTCATCGATCACCAGGCGGCGCAGTGCGGTTACTGCATCGCGGGCATGATCATGCGCGCGCAGGCGCTGCTCGAACGCAACCCGAAGCCGACCGAACGCGAGCTGCGCGCCCACATGGAACCGAACCTGTGCCGTTGCGGCACCCACATGCGGATCCTGGCGGCCGTACGCCAGGTCGCGGGGATGCCGGAGCCGGAACCGTCCGCCGCGCCCGTCATGATCAATAAGGAAATCTGATGAACGCACCCGACGACATCGACGAAGGCCGCCGGCACTTCATGGTTTCCGGCGCGCTCTTCGTCGCGTTCACCCTCGCGCCCGCCGCGCGCGCGCTCGCCGAGGTCGTGATCGCGGACGAAGGCGCCGCCGTCCACGTCGCCAAGGCCACCGAAACGCTGGCCGGCAGCCTGAAGACCAATCCGCTGCTGGACGCGTGGATCAAGATCGCGCCCGACGGCAAGGTCACCGTGTTCACCGGCAAGGTCGAGCTCGGCACCGGCGTGCGCACCGCCTTGCTGCAGGTGGCCGCCGAGGAGCTGAACATGAAGCCCTCGCTGATCACGTTCCTGACCGCCGACACCGGCGCGTCGCCCGACGAAGGCCTGACGGCCGGCAGCCACACGATGGCGGACAGCGGCTCCGCGCTGCTGAACGCCGCCGCGCAGGTGCGCGGCCTGCTGGTCGACGGCGCGGCGAAGCAGTTCGGCGTCGATCCGCGCACGCTGACCGTCGCCGACGCCGTCATCAAGGCGCCGGACGGCCGCACGATGCGCTACGCCGACGCGGTGCGCACCGTCGACCTGCACCGCAACGCGACGCCGACGTCGCCGCTGAAACCGCCGGCCACGTTCGCCGTGATCGGCACGTCGCTGCCGCGCGTCGACATTCCGAACAAGGTCACGGGCGGCGTCAGCTACGTGCAGGACATGACGCTGCCCGGCATGCTGCATGCGCGGGTCGTGATGCCGCCGGTGTACGACGCGAAACTGCTGTCGTTCGACGAAGCCGCGATCCTGAAGATGCCGGGCGTCGTGCGGATCGTGCGCAACGGCAGCATGCTCGCCGTCGTCGCCCAGGGCGAATGGCAGGCGGTGGTCGCGCAGCGCGCGCTGGCCGCCGGTTGTCGCTGGTCCGGCGGCCGGCCGCTGCCCGACCGCGAGACGGTCCACGCGGACCTGAAGCGGATCGCGACCCAACGCATCGAGATCGCCAACACGCATGCGCCGAGCGCGCCGGCGTCGAAGACGCTCTCCGCCACGTTCCTGAAGAACTATCTGCTGCACGGCTCGATCGGGCCATCGTGTTCGGTCGCCCATCTCGAGAACGGCACGCTGACCGTGTGGACCCACTCGCAAGGCGTTTATCCGCTGCGCGACGCGCTCGCGGAAATGCTGTCGATGCCGAAGGCGAACGTGCGCTGCATCCACACCGAGGGCTCCGGCTGCTACGGGCACAACGGCGCGGACGACGCGGCCGCGCATGCGGCGCTGATCGCGGCCGCGATGCCCGGCAAGCCGATCCGCGTGCAGTGGATGCGCGACCAGGAACATACGTGGGACCACTTCACGCCGGCGATGGTCACCGAGCTCAGCGCATCGCTCGATGCGGGCGGCCGCATCGTCGACTGGAACTACGCGCTGTGGAGCAGTTCGCACAACGAGCGCATCGTCAACGCCGGCCGGCTGCTGCCCGCCCGCATGCTCGAGCCGCCGTTCGTGTCCGCGCCGTCGACGCCGATGCTGCAGCCCGAGGGCGGCGGCGATCGCAATGCGATCCCGCTGTACGCGCTGCCGAACATGCACATCGTCAACAACTTCTCGCCGACGATGCCGCTGCAGACGTCCGCGATGCGCTCGCTCGGCGCGCACACGAACGTCTGGGCCATCGAAAGCTTCATGGACGAGTTGGCGCACGCCGCCGGCGTCGATCCGGTCGAATTCCGCCTGCGCCACATGGAGGATCACCGCGCGCGCCAGGTGATCCAGCTCGCCGCGACCAAATTCGGCTGGCCGCGGCCGCCGCGCGCACGCAATCGCGGCGTCGGCTTCGCGTTCGGCAAATACAAGAACCTGATGGGCTACGTCGCGATCGCGGTCGAGGTCACGGTCGTGCCGGAGACGGGCCACGTGACGCTCGACCGCGCGGAAGTCGCCGTCGACGCCGGCCAGATCGTGTCGCCCGACGGCATCCGCAACCAGATCGAGGGCGGCATCGTGCAGGCCGCGAGCTGGACGCTGTACGAGGCGTTGAAATACGATACGCAGCGCATTCGCAGTTTCGACTGGAGCAGCTATCCGATCCTGCGTTTCCCGGCCGCGCCGCAAAGCGTGAAGGTGCACCTGATCAATCGTCCCGGCGCGCCGTTTCTCGGCGCGGCCGAGGCGTCGATGGGGCCGACCGCCGGCGCGCTGGCCAACGCGATCTTCGACGCGACCGGGCAGCGCATGCGCGAAATGCCGTTCGCCGGCGATTCGCTCAGGAAACGCATCGACGCATAGCCGCGGATCACAACCGATCGCGCCGGCACGCACCGGCGCCGACAATCGACAGGCTGGAGATTTCTGAACGATGGATACCTTGCTTTCGATGCGCGTGTTCACGCGCATCGTCGAGACGGGCAGCTTCACGCGCGCGTCGGACACGACCGGACTCACGACGCCGCGCGTGTCCGCGCTGCTGAGCACGCTCGAACGGCATCTCGGCTGCCGGCTGCTGAACCGCACGACGCGCCGCATCTCGCTGACCGAGGACGGGCAGGCCTATTACGAACGCTGCGTCGGCGTGCTGCGCGAGATCGACGACATGGAAGCGGCCGTCTCGCAGGCGCGCAACGTGCCGCGCGGCCGCCTGAAGGTGAACCTGCCGCCGGCCATGGCGAAGCAGATCATGGTGCCCGCGCTGCCGGAGTTTCTCGCCGCCAATCCGGGCATCTCGGTCGAACTCGGCGTGACCGACCGGCAGATCGACCTGATCGGCGAAGGCGTCGATTGCGTCGTGCGCATCGGCGCGCTCGACGATTCGGGCATGGTCGCGAAACGGATCGGCAGCCTCACCACCTGCACCTGCGCGGCCCCCGCCTATCTCGAACGATGCGGCGCCCCCGAAACGGTGGACGACCTGGCCCAGCACGTCGCGGTCAGCCACATCTCGGCCGATACGGGCCGGCCGCGTCCGTGGGATTTCGTCGTGGACGGCGAACCGCGCATCGTGCAGATGTGCGGCACGGTCGCGGTGAACGACGCCGATACCTACATCGAATGCGGCCTCGCGGGGATCGGCCTGATCAAGACGTCGCTGTACCTGGTCGAGCCGTACCTGAAATCGGGGCGTCTACGCGAGGTGCTGACCGATTTCAACCCGCCGCCCCGGCCGATCTCGATCCTGTATCCGCCCAACCGGCATACGCCGGTCAAGCTCAAGCTCTTCGTCGAATGGCTCGCGGGCCAGTTCGCGGAGATTCCGACGCTGCAGGGCAAGCGCGGCTGACAGCGACACCCTCGTCGCCCGCCGCATGAATCAAATGATTTAAAGCGGCGTTTCAGGACAATTCAGTCCGCGCGATCCAGACTGGTTTCATGGGCTTCGCGAGCCGCGATATGCGCGCCGGAGGCCCGCTTCACGCTCGCGCGGCAGCGTCCGCGCGTGATTCCACGCGCGATCCGCCCCCTTTGCGCGCCACGCAATGCTCGGTTGCGCAGCGGGCGTATTCCCTTGTTATCGATCGATCAATAATCTTGACGGCAATGCGGCGACTGTCGTTTCGCCGCATCGACAATCGCACCGCCCGCCCGAAGAACGGGCTCCCGACATCTCTTTCAAGGAGTCGATCATGTCAGCAGAATCCACCCCGCTCGCTGCCCACGGGCACGCGACCAAGCTCACGCAGGGCCTCATCCTGCTGTTCGCGTTCAGTTGCGGCGCGATCGTCGCGAACCTGTACTACGCGCAGCCGATCACCGAACTCATCGCACCCAGCCTGCACATGTCCGGCGAAACCGCGAGCCTCATCGTGTCGCTGACGCAGATCGGCTACGCATTCGGCCTGTTCTTCATCGTGCCGCTCGGCGACCTGCTCGAGAACCGCAAGCTGATGATCACGACCGCCGTCGTGTCGATCGCGAGCCTCGCGGCCGCGGCGATGGTGCATACGCCCGGGCCGTTCCTCGCGATCTCGCTGCTGATCGGCTTCAGCTCGGTCGCCGTGCAGATCCTCGTGCCGCTCGCCGCGCACCTGGCGCCCGATCATTCGCGCGGCCGCGTGGTCGGCACGATCATGAGCGGGCTGCTGCTCGGCATCCTGCTCGCGCGTCCGCTGTCGAGCGTGGTGGCCGACGCGTTCGGCTGGCGCTTCGTGTTCGCGGCCGCCGCCGTGCTGATGACGCTCGTGACGGCCGTGCTCGCGCTGACGATCCCGTCGCGCCAGCCCGATCATCGCGCGACCTATTTCGAACTGATCGGCTCGCTGCTGCATCTCGTGCGCACGATGCCGGTGCTGCGCCATCGCGCGTTCTACCAGGGCCTGATGTTCGCGTCGTTCAGCCTGTTCTGGACCGCCGTGCCAGTCGAGCTCACGCGTCACTACGGCCTGTCGCAATCGGCCATCGGCCTGTTCGCACTGGTCGGCGCGATCGGCGCGACGTCGGCGCCCGTCGCCGGCCGCCTCGCGGATGCCGGCCACACGGTGCGGGCCACGCTGATCGCACTGGTCGCAGGCGCCTTGTCGTATGCGGTCGCGCTCGTCCACGGCGCCGGGCTGTACGGCCTCGTCGTCACCGGCATCGTGCTCGACTTCGCGGTGCAGATGAACATGGTGCTCGGCCAGCGCGAGATCTACGCGCTGCATGCGGCGAGCCGCAACCGCCTGAACGCGCTGTACATGACGAGCATCTTCGTCGGCGGCGCCATCGGCTCCGCGCTCGCCAGCCCGCTGTACGAGCATGGCGGCTGGCCGCTCGTCGCCGCCGTCGCCGGCGTGTTCCCGATCGTCGCGCTCGCCCACTACCTCGTGATCGGGCGGCCGCACGCGGAACGCCACGCACAGGCCTGAACCGGCGCCGGCACCGGTTCACGCGCGAATGCCGCTCGGGCCTCTCGCGCAACGGAACGCTGCCGGCACGTCATCTCCGACTTCCCGCAGGGCCAGCCGCCGCACCGGCCGCAGCCGGACGATTCGCGGCGGCGCCCTGCCCCACGCACAAGGAATCCATCATGTCCACCTTGCTCAGCCACTACGATCTGCGCGGCCTGCCGCTTCCCAACCGTATCGTGATGGGCCCGATGACGCGTTCTCGCGCGCCGTCGCGCGGCCTGCCGACCGCGCTCATGACCGAGTACTACGCCCAGCGCGCGTCGGCCGGCCTGATCGTCACCGAAGCGACCAACGTCGGCCCGGCCTCCGCGGCGTTCGAACTCACGCCGGGGCTCGTCACCGACGAGCAGGCGGCCGGCTGGAAGCAGGTCACCGACGCGGTCCATGCCAACGGCGGTCGCATCTTCGCGCAGCTGTGGCACGGCGGCCGGGTCAGTTCGCTGACGCTGCTCGGCGGCGCGGCGCCGCTGTCGCCGTCCGGCGTCAACGACGATCTCGAACAGTTGCAGGTGTGGGCGCAGTTGCAGAACGGCTACTACACGAAGATTCATGCGACGCCGTCGCGCGCGATGACGACCGACGAGGTCGCCGCGACGGTCGAGGAATTCCGCCAGGCGGCGCTTCGGGCGAAGGCGGCCGGCTTCGACGGCGTCGAGATTCACGCGGCCAACGGCTACCTGCCGCACCAGTTCCTGTCGTCGACACTGAACCGCCGAGACGACCGCTACGGCGGCTCGCTCGCGAACCGCGCGCGCTTCCTCGAGGAAATCGTCGATGCCGTCGGCGGCGTGCTGCCGCTCGATCGCGTGGGCGTGCGCATCTCGCCGTACGCGAAGTACAACAACGTGCGCGACGCGGATCCGGATGCGACCTACGCCTACGTCGGGCGCATGCTCGACGAAGCCGGCGTCGCCTACGTGCACGCGGCGGACACCAACGGCTGGAGCGGCGAGCCCGACCTGCCGCGCATCATCGCCAACACGCGCGACGCGTACCGCGGCACGCTGATCGTCAACGGCGGCATCGCGCCGGACGCCGCGAATGCGCTGATCGACGCGGGCGATGCCGATCTCGTCGCGTTCGCGCGCGCATACATCGCGAACCCCGACCTCGTCGAGCGGATCGCGGCGAATGCGCCGCTCGCCGCGCCGAAGACGGTCGGCTGGTACGGCGGCGACCGCGCGGGATACGTCGACTACGCGCGTCACGACGCGGCGGGCCTGACCGCCTGACCGTCAGCGCACTGCGCCGGCGGCAGCCCCCGCTGCCGCCGCAACCGGCCCGATCATCAGGATGGCGAATAATGTGCTCAGGCGTCCTGCCAGCGCGAACCGAGCACACGGCCGCAGAAATTCGGCCGGCGAAAATCCGGATCGGCCCGATCGAGCACATCCGCGCTCCACGTGCCGAAGGTCGACGCCGGCCGGTGCGCGACACCGCGCGCGAGCGCGTCGAGGAACGCATCGCCGAATCCTTCGCCGCGCGGATACGCGGCGAGCAGCGCGCGGCGCTCGTCCACCGAATACGCGTCGAAGCCGGTCGCCATCAGGTCGGTCGACACGGCGAACGCCAGCGCACGCGCGAGCGGCGACATGCGCGCGGCCACGCCGGGCGTCGTATGCAGCGCGATCGCGCACCACACCTCGTCGCGCAGCTGCTGCGAAATCTGGTGGCGCGACAGGAACGCCTGCGCGGCATCGGCGCTGTCGATCTCGTAGCGTTCGGTCGAGCGGGAGTAGGCCGGGCTCAAGCCCATGTTCGCGTACATCGCGGCCACGTACAGCGCATCGGCATCGAGCGTCTCGCCGGCACGGCGCGCGGCGAGCGACGCGAGGACGAACACCCGGCATGCATGATCGGCGATCACGCGCGGCAGCGACGCGCATGCGGCCTCGACGGCTTCGATCGTCATCGGCGTCCGGGGAATGCGAACGCCGGCAACTTCGTCGTCGGCCCGTGCACACGTGTGCGCAGCACTCATCTCGTCTCCTTCTGCCCGTTGCCGGGGCACAAAATTATCCATTCGCCGCGCGGTACGCACCGGCACCGCCATTCCGCCCGCCGACCCATGCCGTCCTAAAAGGCGGCACCGTGGCAGACCAATCCTTCGCACTGCTCGACGACCTCCCGCGCGGCCGCCTGCAGGCGCTGCGCGAAACGGCCCGCATGACCGCGCGCGGCGCGCGCATCCGGGTGGCCGTCGGCCGCCGCGCGCTTCGGCATCGCGGCCGTCCAGCCACGCCGCGCGAAGCCGCCGAACTCGACCACCGGCGACCACGCAGGGCTGACCGGCAGCGGCGGCGGCGCCAGCGTTTCGAACTCGTCGTCGGCGTGCACGACCTTGCCGTCGACGACCGTCAGCACCGACGCCAGCGACTTGATCTGCGACTCGTCGATCGTGAAATAGTCGTCCGTCAGCACCGCGAAATCCGCATACTGGCCCGGCACGAGCGCGCCCTTGCGATCGTCTTCGTTCGAGAACCACGCGCTGCCCACCGTGTAGCGGCGCAGCGCCTCCATGCGGCTGAGCCGGTTGCATTCGGGATAGAGCGCCGTGCCGCCGACGGTGCGCCCGGACACCATCCAGTACAGCGACAGGAACGGGTTGTAGCTCGCGATGCGCGTCGCATCGGTGCCCGCGCCGACCGGCAGCCCGGCCGCCAGCATCGCGCGGATCGGCGGCGTGCGCGCGGCCGCTTCCGCGCCGTAGCGCGCGATGAAATACTCGCCCTGGTACGCCATCCGGTGCTGAACGGTCACGCCGCCGCCCAGCGCGGCGATGCGCGCGATGTTCGCATCCGAGATCGTCTCGCAGTGGTCGAGGAACCAGCGCAGTCCGTCGAACGGCACCTCGCGGTGCACGGCTTCGAGCACGTTCAGGAAACGGCCGATCGATTCGTCGTACGTCGCGTGCAGCCGGAACGGCCAGCGGTGCCGCACCAGCAGCCGCACCACGGCGGCCAGTTCCGTCTCGAGCGCTTCCGGCAGATCGGGGCGCGGCTCGAGAAAATTGCCGAAATCGGCCGCGGAATACACGAGCAGTTCGCCCGCGCCGTTCATGCGCAGGAACGCGTCCCCGTCGCCGGGTTTCGCCAGCGTCACCCACTGCGCGTAGTCGTCGATCTCGCTCCCGGCGTGCTGCACGAACAGGCTGTACGCGATGCGCACCGTCATTTCACCGCGCTGCGCGAGCGCCATGATCGCGCCGTAGTCGTCCGGATAGGACTGGAAATCGCCGCCGGCATCGATCGCGCTCGTCACGCCGAGGCGGTTCAGTTCGCGCATGAACTGCCGCATCGAATTCATCTGCTCGTCGTGGTCCAGTTTCGGGCCGCGCTCGAGCGCCGCATGCAGGACGCCCATGTCCGGGCGCGCGATCAGCATGCCGGTCGGCCTGCCGAGGCGATCGCGCTGGATCTCGCCGCCGGGCGGATCGCCCGTGTCGCGGCCGTAGCCGATCGCACGCAGCGCGGCCGCGTTCAGCAGCGCGCTGTCACCGAGGTGCAGGATGAAGACCGGCGTGTCGGGCGCGATCGCGTTGAGCTCGGCCACCGTCGGCCCGCGCTTTTCCGCGAACTGGAATTCGGTCCAGCCGCCGACCACGCGCACCCAGTGCGGCGCCGGCGTGCGCAGCACCTGGCGACGCAGCATGCACAGCGCGTCGGCCAGCGTCGGCACGCCGTCCCAGCGCAGTTCCAGGTTGAAATTCAGGCCGCCGCGAATCGCGTGCAGGTGCGAATCGTTCAGCCCCGGGATCACGGTGCGGCCGTTCAGGTCAATGCGCAGCGTGCCGTCGCGCGCATGGCGCATCACGTCGTGCCCGCTGCCCGTTGCGAGAATCCGGCCGTCCTTGACCGCGAGCGCGGTCACGAACGACCGCCGCGCGTCCTGCGTCGCGATCTTGCCGTTGTATACGATGAGGTCCGCCGCTTCGGCGGATGCCGTCGTTTCGAGCACCGTCAGGCCCCCCCGTCCGCGCCGAAAGCCGGCATGCGGCCGCACGCGGCGTGCATCCGGTTTGACGATCCACCGACCATCCCTTTCTCCTTGAACATTGAACGATCGGCCCGCGCGCCGTCACGCCGCCGACTGCATCGCATCCGCCGCCTCGCGTCGCGCGCGCGTCGAGCCGGTCGACGCGCTGGTCTCCTGGCGAACGAAATTCTGCAGACGCGCCAGCCGCCGGACGTCGAACGCGCGCGACTGCGGGTCGATCTGCCCCGACAGGTCGGCCACCAGCGACGATGCCTGCGCGATGCGCCCGCGCTCGATCAGGTGATCGGCCAGGTCCAGCGTGCCGCGCAGCGCCCACATCGCGGCGCCTTGCGCGTTCGCCGTCTGGATCGCCGTCAACAGATGATGCTGCCCGTCCGCTTCGCACGCGGCCGCGCGATCCGGATCGGCGGCGCGGGCCTGTTCGAGCGTCGCCAGCCCGCGCGCGCGCAGCAGTTCGGGCACGAACAGATGCTCGCCGTGCGCGCGGCAGCGCGCGAGCGTCGCGTCGAGCTTCGTGCATGCGTCGGCCGCGCGGCCGGTGCGCGTCAGCCCTTCCGCGTAGGCGACGACCAGCGGCGCGAGCAGCCGCCGGAACCCGCTCGCTTCGATGCGCCGCAGCGCGGGCTCGAGCCGCGCGAGGCCGGCGCCCGGATGGCCCGCCTGCATGTCGAACCGCCCGGCGAGACATTCGGCATGGCTGCGCCAGATGTCGAAGCCGTTTGCGTCGGCGGTCGCGCGCAGCGTCGCGAGATAGTCGGAGATCGCATCGTGATCGCCGTAGCGCAACGCAATCGGCACGGCTGCGGCACCGAGCACGACGCACAACGCCAGCCCCGAGCCGCTGCGGCGCGCGCATTCGACCGCCTGCGCCGACAGCCGCATCGCGTAATCCGGATCGCCCTGGATCCAGACGAGCCGCATCAGCATCGTCCGGCCGAGCGTCGCGACGTCGATGCCCAGCGCGGCTTCGGCGCACGGCGGTTCACCGGCGTCGGCCAGCTCGGCCGTCGCCGCCTCGAGCCGCTCGCGCGCCTGCGCATGCTCGCCGAAGTAATGCAGCGAGGTCGCGACCATCGCACTCGCCAGCAGCCGTTGCGACGGGTCGCCCCGCCGCTGCGCGGCCCGCTCGAAGCGCGTCGCATAGCGCAGCGATTCATGAATGTCGGAGCGCGTCAGCATGGTGTTCCACAGCCCGACCAGCGCGCGTGCGTCGAACGCGTCGTCGCCGACCCGGCCCGCGAGACCGAGCGTCCTGTCCCACATCGCGGCGGCCGTGTGCGTATCGCCGTCGGTATGCAGCAGTGCAGCCGCATAGGCCGCGCGCAGGCGCATCTCGCGCACGGCGTCGACAGCCTCCGGCGCGCCGGCGTCGAGCGCGTCGAGTGCGCGTCGCGCGGGTAGCGAACATTCGCGCATGCGCGCCGGATCGAGCAACGCCTGCGCCAGCCCGTCGATTTCCGCGGCCTGCGGCCCGGCCGCCGCGCGTTCGCGAAGCGGCGCCACGTCTGCGTCGGGACGCAGGCCCGCGGCGTGCGCGGGCTGTGCCTGGGCCAGTATTCGCGCTTCCGCCTGCTCGTGTTCGTAACGCGCATGACGTGCGGCGACCGCGTCGAATTCGCCTTCGTTGTGCAGTTTCTCGAGCGCGTACGCGCGGGTCGATTCGGTCAGCCGGTAGCGCGCCTGCGCGCCGTTGAATTCGACGGCGACCAGCGACTTCGCAACCAGCTCGCCGAGCAGCGCGACCATCTCGGCGGCCGGCATGCCCGGGTCCATCGCGACGTCGCGCGCGGCATCGAACGTAAACGGGCCGATGAAGCAGGCCATGCGGCGAAACAGCGACCGGGCGGCCGCATCCAGCAGCACGTAGCTCCAGTCGAACGTGGCCCGCAGCGTCTGGTGGCGCGGCAAGGCCGACCGCAGCCCGCCCGTCAGCAGGTTCAGCCTGTCGTCGAGACGCGCCGCGACGACCTCGAGCCCGAGCGTCGCGACGCGCGCGGCCGCGAGCTCGATGGCGAGCGGCAATCCGTCGAGGCGCCGGCAGATATCGCCGATCAACCTGAGGCCGGCCGCATCGACCGCGCAATCGGGCGTGGCGGCGCGAATCCGCGCCAAAAACAGCTCGACGGCGGAATGGCGCACGATCTCGTCGACGGATGCGCGCCCGTCCGGCACCGCCAGCGGGCTCACGCGAAACACGGCTTCGACCGAAATATGAAGCGGCTCGCGACTCGTCACGAGCACGCGCAGCGCCGCGCTGTGCGACGTCAGCGTTTCGACGAGGTCGGCCACCAGATCGACGACGTGCTCCGCGTTGTCGAGCACGAGCAGGCCGCGCGACGCGGCGAATGCATCGCCGATCCGCTCGACGGCAGGCACGCCGTCCGCGTCGAGCCCGAGTTCGGTGCCGATCGCGCGCAGCACGTCGTCGCGCGTCGTCGCACACGCCAGTTCGACGAACAGCACGCGCTCGCCCGAGCGCGCGCGCAATTCATGCGCGACGCGCGCGGCGAGGCTCGTCTTGCCGATGCCGCCCGCGCCGACGAGCGTGACGACCGGCACGCGTTCGAGCATGTCGACGATCTGCCCGATCTCGGTTTGACGCCCGACGAGCGGCACCGGATGGGCGGTTGCTTCGGTATCGTGCGCCACGTCGGGCGCGGGCGGCGCCACGGTGTGCGCGACCGGCGGATGCGCGATCAGCAGGTAGCCTCGGCCCGGCACGGTCTTGATCAGGTCGCGGTTCGGGCCCAGCGCCTTGCGCAGCGTCGCGACGTGCACCTGCAGCCGGTTCTCCTCGACGATCAGGCCCGGCCATACCGCGTCCATGATGTCGTCCTTCGACACGAGGGATCCGTTCGCGCGATGCAGTACTTCCAGTATGTCGAGCGCGCGCGCGCCAATCCGCAGCGACGCGCCGTGATGGCGAATGTCGCGCTGCTCGAAATCCACCGACAAATTCCCGATCTGGATCATGGCCGCCTCCAGGTTCCCCACGATGACCGCCATGTGAACGCACGGTTCACCGGGGCGGAAGCCCGCACCGGGCCTGCGCGGCACGCGGGGCACGAAATGTCAAAAAGTGGGCCGAGTCTAAACGCCGCATAAAGAAAAATCTTGAATGAAAATGCACTCGCGCCCGCCGCGACGGCACGCGGCGGACACCCGTGCGGCGGGAACCCGAATGGGGCAGTATCATTCGGCCCACGGTCTCCGCAGGCCGTTCGCGCGACGGCGAAATCGTTCGCGTGCTGGCACAATGAACCGGCCCGGCCGGCGCATTTTTCATCAGCAAGCGGACATTTATTCAAGTTACAGTGGGCCTGTCGGGCGCGCCGTATAAACTGCGCGCAAGAATGCTCGCGCGCCGTACCCCTCGAAGGACGCTCCAACATGTCAGATGCCCTCGTCGCGCCCGCCGCGGCGCCACCGAAAGACACGCTCGGATGCATGTCGAGCCTGCTTTCCAAGGATATTGAAAGGTCGGCCGGCGGCCTGACGCTCCATCGCAAATGCATGCGCGACGAACAATTCGAGCGCATCGAGATGGCCGCCAGCGATCGCGGCTTCCTGATCGGCGTATCGCTGAACGGCGGGCATCGGCGCACGATCTACGGCGGCACCGGCAAATCCGAGCGACGGTTTCAGCACAACTCCATCTACATCCGCGACTTTTCCCGGAATTTCCGCGCCGACCTGTACGGCAAGTTCGACTTCATGCTGATCGAGCTGTCGCACAGCTACCTCGACCGTCTCGGCCGCGAGCACGACGGCACCGAAATCGCCGGCCTGACCTGCGCGCCCGACGTGCAGGACGCGGTGCTCGGCCACCTCGCGCACGCGGTCGCCGACAGCCTCGACGTGCCGGGCGCGCTGAACACGCTGTTCGTCGAGCAGATGGGCGTCGCGATCGGCACGCATCTTGCGTGCCAGTACGGCAGTGCGCATGCGCGCGACCTGCAGCGCAAGGGCCTGCTGTCGCCGGCCAAGACGGCGCTCGCCAAGGAACTGCTGATGGAGAAGGCGAACCTCGGCGTATCGATCGAGGAAGTCGCGAACGAATGCGATCTGTCGCGCGGATATTTCATCCGCGCGTTCTCGCGCACGACGGGGCGCACGCCGCATCAATGGCTGCTGGAGCAGCGCGTGATGCGCGCCCGCGAGCTGATCGAGACGACCGACATGACGCTCGCGGAAATCGCGGCCGCGTGCGGCTTCGCCGACCAGAGTCACCTGAACCGCCTCTTCGCGCGCATCGTCGGCCATCCGCCCGGCGCGTGGCGGCGCGGCATATCGCGCTGACGCCGTCGGCCGCCCCGGCGGCCGACCCGCCCAAGGCAACCAGGCCGACACACCATGCGGCGAGCATGCATGGCGCCGGAGCGCAACGCGCGCATGCGCCGGTTCAGTGTGTTCATGTCCGAGTTCCACGGTTGCGTGTCGACGTCGCGCGGCGCCTGCCGCTCCGGCAGACGAAATGCGCGCGACATGGAGCGTACCGTTCGGTTTCGCAATAATCCTGAGCCGAATATGAAACGTTCTGAAAATCGACGCGCCGCGGCTGCGGGCCGGATTCATGCGACCCGATGATGCGCGCGATGCGCGGCGAGCAACGCATCGCGAAACACGGCGGCCGGCTGCGCGCCGCTGACGACCGTGGATCCGATCCGCGTCGACGGCACCGACGCGACGCCTGCGCGCACCGCATCGGCCTCGAGCGCGATCACCGCGTCGAGCCCTTCGTCAGAGGCGAGGAACGCCCGCACCGCGTCGCCGGCCAGACCGGCACCCGCCGCAAGCTCCACCAGCACGTCCGCATCGCCGATGTCGCGGCCGTCGCGGAAGTACGCGGCGAACAGCGCATCGACGAGCGCGGCCGCGCCGCCGCGCTGCTGCGCGAACCAGACGAGCCGGTGCGCGAGCCGGGTGTTCGGCGTGCGCGCGATCCGCGCATGATCGAACACGAGGCCCGCCGCGCGGCCGGCGTCGGCCACCTGCGCGTCGAGTGCCTGCGAGCGCGCCCAGCTGCCGAACTTCGCGCTGCGGTACGCCTTGCGGTCCATGCCCGCGGCCGGCATCGTCGGGTTCAGTTCGAACGGCACGAACCGGACCTTCACGTCGCCGGCGAGCCCGGCTTCGTCGATCGCCTCCGCGAGCCTGCGCTCGGCGATCCAGCACCACGGGCAGATGAGGTCGTAGGTGATCGTGACTTCGACGGAATTCATTGCGCTCTCCTGTTGATTGCAGCCTCGAAGATAGCGCTTGCCGACCGGCGATAGAATGCGAGCGGCACGCAACGCATCGTTGCGGCACGCACAAAGGCAACGACATGGACAAATTCTCCGCGCTGCGCGCGTTCGTGGAAGTAGCGGAAGCCGGCGGCTTCTCGAGCGCGGGGCGGCGTCTCGATCTCGCGGCCTCGTCGGTGGTGCGCGCGGTGGATGCGCTCGAGGCATCGCTCGGCACCGTGCTGCTGAACCGCACGACGCGCCAGGTCACGCTGTCCGATGCCGGCTCCGTGTACTACGCGCGGGCCAAGCGGCTGCTGGAGGAACTCGCGGAAGCCGACGCGCTCGTCTCCGATCGCGGCGACGAGCCGTCGGGACCGCTGCGCGTGTCGGTGCCCGTCGCTTACGGCGTGCGCCGCATCGCGCCGCACATCGGGGCCTTCCTCGCGCGCTACCCGAAGCTCGACCTCGACCTGCAGCTCACCGACGAACGCGTCGATCTCGTCGCCGGCCGGATCGACGTCGCGATCCGGCTCGGCGAGGCGGCGCCGTCCGCGGAGGTCGTCGCGCGGCAGCTCGGCACCTTCCAGCGCTTCGTCGTCGCGAGCCACGACTACCTCGATGCGCACGGTGCGCCGGGTAGCCCGGCCGAACTGGTCGACCATCAATGCCTGCGCTTTCACTTCGGCGGCGACCAGCAGGCGTGGTCGTTCGCCGATGCGCACGGCACGACGAAAGTGCTGGTCGCCGGACGGCTGAAGTCGAACCACAGCGAAGTGTTGCGCGATGCCGCGCTCGACGGCGCCGGCATCGCGCTGCTGCCCGACTGGCTGGTCGACGGCGACGTCCAGTCGGGCCGTCTGCGCAGGCTGTTCGAAGCGTACGACGTCATGCCCGATGCGGCGCGCTCGGTCGTCACCGCGCTGTATCTGCCGAATCAGCGCGGCTCGAAGCGCGTCACGGCGTTCATCGACTTCGTCGAGACGCTCGCCGGCGCGCAGCACTGAGCCGCGCGCCGCGTCACCAGCCGAACTTCGCCTCCACGCCGACATAGTCGGCATTGCGCGCGCCCAGCGCGCGAATCGAATCGGCGAGCTGGAAGTGCACCGCCTCGACCGCCAGCGCCGTGTTCGCGTTGACGAGCCAGTCAACGCGGGCCTGCGCGTACATGCCGGTCCACGCGCCGCCCTTGCCGGCCGTGCCGGGCACGGCCTGCATCCCTTGCCCGTAGATCGCGTCGGCCGTCGTCGCGCGCCACTGGAACCCGACCGCGGTCAGCACCGTCACGTTGCCGGCCGGCTTGAACGTCAGCGACGGCTTCACGTGAATCAGGTTGCTGTAGCCGGTGTAACCGGCGAGCGTGAAGTAATAGCCGTTCGGGAACAGCGGGTTGAAGGTGCCCATGCGTCCGTCGCCGGGATGCTTGTCGCCCGACGCGCCGTCGACCTGGATGCCGATGCGCGGCGTGCCCGGCGTCTTCGCGAACGTGTAGCCGCCCAGCGCGCCGAACGCCCATGCACCGATCGTGTCCTGGCCGATGTGGCCGGTCTGCAGCATTGCTTCGGCATCCCAATCGAATCCGGAAGACTTGCCCGCGTAGCGCATGTCGAACACGTCGCGCCGCTCGGTGCCGGCCCCCGCGACGTAGCGCGCGTTGTCGCGCGTATAACGCGACCAGTAGCCCGACAGTTCGCCCGGCCCCACCGCGTTGTGCTCGATCCGCACGCCGTCGAATCTGAGGTGTCGGTTCGACACGTCGTCGAACACCGCATCGTTGCGATACTGCACGGGGCGCGTCACATAGCCGATCAGCCGCCAGTTGCCGATTTCATAATCCGCCCACAGCGCGTCGAACGCCTGGCGCACGTTGGGCCCGTCGCGCACCGACACGAACCGCTGCAAGTCGTACGCCATTTCCTGCCGGCCGACGCGCGCCTTGAACGTGCCGCCGCCCAGCTGGTCGACGTACGCGACGAACGCCTGCTCGATGTCGAGCTGATCCTTGTCGACCGGGCCGACCGTGTCCTTGCCGTACGGCCGAGCATCGACGAACTGGACGAACGCCTGGAAATGCCCGGCATAGCGCAGATCCGCGTGCACCGTCGCGCGCTGGATCACGTAGTTGTCGTCGTGGGCGGCGCCGAGCCCGAACAGCGGCGCGTTGTTCAGCTCGAAGCGCTCGCGCAGGTTCGCGCCGAGCGACAGGTAAGTCGACGGGTCGGCGCCCAGCGGGATGTACTTCAGCCCGTCGAGCGGCTTGCGCGGCACGCACGGATTCGCGAGCACCGACCAGTCTTCCTGCCAGCGGTTGAACAGCACCGCGGGACGCTTCGCGGTGCACGTCGCGGCGGCCGTCGAGGCCGGCGCCGCGGTTTCCTCGGCGCCGGCCGCCGTCCCGGCGTACGTCGCGACGCCGCCCGCCAGCACGGCGGCCGGCAACACGCCCCGCCACGTCCGCCTCATCGACCGCCGTTCCATCACTTCGACCGCGCGTGGATCTCGGCGACGTAGCCGCCCGGGAACTGCACGAGCGCCGCATCGCGCCCGTCCGACGTGAAGGTCGGCACCAGCACCGTCACGCCGGCGGCCTTCGCCTTCTCCAGCGTGGCCGCAAGGTCCGCCACTTCGTAGCCCGTCATCTCGCGCCCGAACGGATAAGGCAGATGGCCGTCGGTGGCCAGCACGGTCATCTTGCCGAAGCCCGACTCGATGCGGATGCGGCGGTACGTGTCGTTCGGCCGGCCGATCTCGATGCCCGGCGCCTTGCGCACGTCGGACACGACCTTGCCGCGCGAGAACGCGACGAAGTCGTGCACCAGCTTGCTCGCGCTTTCCGGCGACACGTACACGCGGTTTTCCGGCACGGTCTGCAGCGGATCGTAGTGCGGCGCCTGGGTGTGCCAGTACAGCTGCATGTTCACGCCGCCCGGCCAGCGGATGATCGCGTCGCGGCCGATCGGATCGGGGAACGTGTCGACGACCACGTCCGCGCCGTGCGCGCGCGCCGATTTCATCGCGACGTCCATGTCGGTGACGAGGTAGCCGGTGCGCTCCTCGCAGAACGGATACGGGATCGGCGTCTTGAAGCCGAACACCGAGATCGTGCCGGACGGCGTGAACACGAGCTGCGACATCGTCTGGCTCGGCGTCGGCGTGACCTGGAACACGCCCTGCTGCGACTTCTTGCCGCCGAACGTGGCGACGAAGCTGTCGGTGAAGCGGTCGAAGTCTTCCGGCGCGACGCACACGTGCGTCGTGTCGTATTGCGGGCCGACCGAGACGGCCGGCACCTTCGCCGACGAGGTCTCGAGCAGACGCGTCTCGTCCGCGTGGGCCGGCGCGGTCGCCAGCAATGCGCCGAGCACGGCCGTCGACGCGGCCGTCATCCGCAATACCTGTCGCAACTTCAGTGCAATCATCGAAATTCTCCTTGAAAGTGGCAAGCGCTGCCGTGCGGCGCGCGTGGATTCAGCGTGATGCCGGCCCGTCGTCGGGCCGGCCGGATCGATAGGCGAGGAAGCACAAGGTCGCGAGCGGCAGCGCCAGCGCCCAGAAGGCGGCGAATACGTATGCCGCGGCCCCCGCGCCCGCGCCGATCGCGAAGGCCGCGACCGGCGGCAGCGTGCGCCGCAGCCGCACGCGCGCGGCGTCGCGTTCGGCCGGCGCGGCAAGCGGCACGAGCCAGTCGAACGCGTCGATCACCGCCTGCGTGACGTTGCCCGTCATCACCGTGTTGGCGACGACCGAGCGGGCCGTCAGCCGGCCGTGCGCATTCTGGACACCCATTGCCGCGGCGCCGAGCAGACCGCACAGGATCGTGCGCGGCGCATCGGCGTCGGCGATCGGCGACGCCATCACGCCGGCCAGCATGAACCCGGCCAGCAGCACGGCCTGAAGCGCATAGAGCGAACGCGCGCGCGGGCCGTGGCCCAGCGAACGCATCCGGTGGTCGAGCACGCGCGCACCGACGATACCGGCGATGAAGGCCGGGAACGCGAGCCATTTGATCGCGAGCCCTTGCCCGACGCCGGCCAGCCCCGAGCCGATCAGGATGAAGTTGCCGGTGACGTGCGCGGTAAACAGGCCGAACAGTGCGACGAAGCCGAGCGTGTCGACGTAGCCGGCGATCGACGCGAGAAACACGTCCTCGCCGCGCACGTGATCGGGCGCCGCGGCCGCGGTTACCGTCGGCATGACTCGGCCTCCTGGATGGCGACGGTGGCGCCGGCGCACGCGATGCGTGCGTCCGGCGAGATCAGATCACGCATGTTCCGCTCCGGTTGTGCCGAACGGCCCGGCGGTGCCGACTGGCGTCCGGTCCAAACGGCTGTTCGGAAGCAAGACTAGTTAAGGCGCGTCTTAATGTCATGGCGATGGGCCTGAATTTTCCTGAACAGGACGCCCGGACGCTGGCCGGACGGCGCGCTCGACGTGACGCGAGGCGCTTGCACGACGGGTCCCGCATCGCGTCGACAGGCACGCCGCGCGCGGTCCTCGCGGTCCGATCGTGTTATTTTTCGATCGATAGCTTAAGCGCGCACGCGATCAGGAGCCGATGCATGACCGAAAGAAAACGCAGCACGCCCGCCCGCGAGCGCGGGACGGACGTCGAAGGCAACGCCGTCACGCCGGGCCGGCGCCTCGCGCCGGAAGCGCGCGAGCGGCAGATCGTCGAGAAGGCGATCGAGCACTTCGCGACGCACGGCTTTTCCGGCAGCACGCGCGAGCTCGCGCGACAGATCGGCGTCACCCAGCCGCTGCTGTACCGGTATTTCCCGAGCAAGGAGGCGCTGATCGATCGCGTGTACGACGAGGTCTACACGTGGAGCCCCGACTGGGAAAAAATGATCGCGGATCGCACGGTCCCGCTGCAGGAGCGGCTCGTCGCGTTCTACCGCGCGTACGCGCAAACCATCCTGCGGCGCGAATGGATCCGCACCTTCATCTTCGCGGGGCTCAGCCGCGAGGGCTTCAACACGCGCTATCTGTCGCGGCTGCGCGAACGCGTGTTCCTGCCGGTGCTGCGCGAGCTGCGCCACGAATACGACATCGCCACGCCGGCGACGGAGGCCCAGCGCAACGCGGAAATCGAGCTCGTCTGGAGCCTGCACGCGAGCATCTTCTATTTCGGCGTTCGCAAGTGGGTCTACGGGCTGCCGGTGCCCGACGATCTCGACACCGAAATCGAACGGCTGGTCGACGCGTTTCTCCACGGCACGCCCGCTACGCTGAAGCAACTCGCATCCGGCGCGAGCGCGCGGCGACGCCGCCGCGTGTAGCGCGGCCCCGCGCGCCGCCCGACGAATTCAGAACAATTCAACCGGCGTGCCGGTCGCTTCGCCTATCCTCGAAAGGCATTTGCGCCCGCGTCCGGGCGCGTGCGGGCCGAACCGCATGGTGACCGTCACATGACCCCGCCGACGCCGGCAGCGGGCCGGCCGTCGGCCAAGACACGCGCAACATGGCGCGCGAAGAACGGCCGGCGCGCGTGAACGCGTTGCAGGCGTGTTTCCTGAAGCACTGGGAAGGTTGAGTCGCCGCGCGCGACAAATCATCGAGGGAAGGGAATCATGAGCGACGTTTCGGGGCCGTCGGCGATCGTCATCGGCGGATCGGTGGGCGGGCTGTTCACGGCGACCGCGCTGCGCGCGGCCGGATGGCGCGTCAAGGTATTCGAGCAATCGCCGAACGACCTCGACAGCCGCGGCGGCGGCATCGTGCTGCAGCCGCCGATCGAGCGCGCGTTTGCATTCGGCGGCGTGCCGGTGCCGCGCGATGCGGGCGTCGATTCGGTCGACCGGATCTATCTCGACGAGCACGACCGGATCGTGCAGCGCCTTTACATGCCGCAAACGCAGACCGCGTGGAACGTGATCTACACCGCGCTGAAGCGCGCGCTGCCCGCCGGCGTCGTGCACGCCGGCGTATCGTTCGAGCGGTTCGAACAGGACGGCGCGCGCGTGATCGCGCATTTCGCGGACGGCCGCGTCGAGCATGCCGACCTGCTGGTCGGCGCGGACGGCGGCCGCTCGGCCGTGCGCGCCCAGCTGCTGCCCGACGCGCGGCCCGCGTATGCGGGCTACGTCGCGTGGCGCGGGCTCGTCGACGAGCACACGCTTCCCGACACGGTGCTGCGGGCGCTGCGCGATCGGTTCACGTTCCAGCAAGGCAACGCGCATCTGTTCCTGACTTACCTGGTGCCCGGCCGCGACGGCGCGATCGAGCCAGGCAAGCGGCGCGTGAACTGGGTCTGGTACCGGCGGCTCGAGCAGGATCGCGTGCCGTCGCTGTTTCTCGCGCAGGACGGCACGCAGCGCGACGGCTCGCTGCCGCCCGGCGCGATGCGCGACGACAACCGGCTCGAACTCGTGGACGCCGGCCGTCGGTTGCTCGCGCCGACGCTCGCCGCGCTCGTCGACGCGACCCGGGCGCCGTTCGCGCAGGCGATCCTCGATCTCGCGGTCGAGCGCATGGCGTTCGGCCGCGCGGTGCTGCTCGGCGACGCGGCCTGCCTCGTGCGACCGCATACGGCCGCCGGGGTCGCGAAGGCGGCAGAGAACGCGGTCGGTCTTGCCGAAGCGCTGCGCGGCGGCGTGCACGCAAGTGGATTCGACGCCGCGCTGTCGCGCTGGGAAGCCGCCCAGCTCGCGACCAATGCTTCGCTGTCCGAACTCGGCATCTCGCTCGGCACGCAGATCATGGGACGGGTGTGATCGGCGGCAGGATACGGCCGCGCTTACAGACTCGCCGACGCCGGTGTGAACGTGATCGTCAGCTTGTTGCGATACTTTCCGGGGTGCTTCGACACCGACTGGAATTCGGGCGTCGCCAATGTCAGCGGCGTCGGCATGCAGACGACCGGAGCCGAAATGCCGGGCAGCGAGACCGTCCGCCCCGCGTTGTTGTTCACACCCTGAAGCCGAACGGTCTCATTGTTCGGCAGCACGATTTTCTTGCCGGCATACGTGAGGCTCGCGTTGTAATCGATGCGCGACGCATATGCGCCGCTCTTGTCCGATTCCAGCAGCACGGAATAGCTGCCCTTATCGCGCCGGTCAATCGTGAGGCCGTCGCTCGCGGTAACATCAAACCATGTGCTCTGCGAGTTGTAACCGTCGTACAGGCACATGTCGACGTTGGACGTGCCGCTCAGCCGGCTGCCGTTCGGCAGCGCGCGCAGCTTGAGGTCGACGACGGGCGTCGCATTCGCAAACTCAGGCAGGTAGACCTGGATGTTGTTCTTGTCGGTGACGTTCAGCTTGATTGACGCCGTGAACGTGGCGATCTTCGGATCGACTCCCCCGACGTCCCACTGTCTCAGATTCAATCGAAGATTCGCCGTCCAGAATCCGCCCGTGGGGATTTTCTTGAGTTCTTCAGCGGGGATCGTGACAGAAAGCGCCCTTCCGTCCCAGGTGATTGTGGTGGAACAATCCTTTACGTAGGCGCTTGCAGCGACCTGGATGGGCACTGGCGAGATTGAAACGATTTCGGAGACAGCTTTGCCGCTGCAATCAAGGTGGCGAGTGTGATGGTTCGCTCCGCGAAGATTCAGCTCCGCCGTGGCGCCAGTCTTTTTTTCCCTGAACTTCAGCTTGATAGCGGTCGACTCTCCCGACGCAAACCATACAGGGGCGGTCGGACAAGCGCCAGTAGCTGAATCGGTAGCGGACTCGCATGTCCACGAATTTCGTCCCCATTTTGGGGCGTCGTTCGTATCGTAGCCGCCTGATGCCTTGTCGAAGATCTTTACCGCCGCCTGCGCCGTCCCTCGATCCAGCGTGGCGTCCACCGTATCATTGCGGTCTGCTGGCGCCTGGAGCGCCGCCGATGCATCGACCGGGATCGCCCCTACCGCAGCGGCGAGCACAACGGCTCGCCAGTGAAATTTGTTCGCTCGTGTCATTTGAATCGCAGTCTCCTCGTGTCCGGGGTGTCCGTCAGCGCCCCTGCGCGACGGCCACTACCGTGGCTGCACTTCATGCGACGAGAAGCAATGCATCGCGCGCTTGCTCCTCGAAAAGCGATGCCGTTTCAGCGGCACCTCGATCATCGAAGCGGATCAACGTCCAACATGACGCAGGAGGATCGGTCCGCCCGCACCGACGACATTAGACAGCGCTGCTGCGGCAGCTTCTGCACGCGCGCCTGTCAGGCACGCCCGCCAGCGAAACGCTCGGGTTTAGCCACCCGATGCAGCGCCTTGCGTGACGATCAAGCTGACGACGCCCCGGTAGTTGCCGGAAGCCGCGACGGTCTCGACAGTCTTCTGAGCGACCGACAACGGCAGCACGTTCGAACCCTGCACCAGTTCACCCGGGAACGGATCGGCTGCCTTCAGCGTCGCCGTGGACGCAGAGCGCACTAGAGACTCGCCGACGACGGCGTAAACGTGATCGTCAGCTTGTTGCTGTACTTGCCCGGACGCTTCCACACCGACTGGAATTCCGGCGTCTCGAGTGTCAGCGGCGTCGGGGTGCAGATGACCGGCACCGAAATGCCCGGCAGCGATACCGACCGGCCGGCGCTGTTGTTCACACCTTGAAGGCGCACCGTCTCGTTGTTCGGCAGCGCGATTTTCTTGCCCGCGTACGTCAGGCTCACGTTGTAATCGATGCGCGATTCGTACGCGCCGCTCTTGTCCTTATCGAGCAGCACCGAATACTGGCCCTTGTCGCGGCGATCGACCGTGAGACCGTCGCTCGCCGACACGTCGAACCACGTGCTCTGCGAGTTGTAGCCGTCGTACAGGCACATGTCGACGTTCGACGTGCCCGACATCCGGCTGCCGTTCGGCAGCTTGCGCAGCTTGAGGTCCACGGTGGGTGTCGCGCTCGTGAATTCCGGCAGATAGACCTGGATGTTGTTCGTGTCGGTCACGTCCAGCCTGATTGATGCCTTGAACGTGGCGATCTTCGGGTTGACTCCCCCGACGTCCCACTGTCGCAGGTTCAACTGAAGGTTCGCCTTCCAGGTTCCGCCGGACGGGAGCTTCTTCAGTTCCGCGGAGGGAATCTTGACGAAGAGCTTGCGACCGTCCCAGCCTATGGTGTTGCAAATGCCCACGGTAGCGGCCTGCGCCATCTCGATCGGCTCTCTGGAGATCGACACGACTTCGGGACCAGGGTTGCCGCTGCAATCCAAGTGACGGCTATACCCATTTTGTCCATGCAGATTCAGTACGGCCGTGGCGCCAGTTGTTTCTTCCTTGAAGGAAAGCCGGATCGAGGTCGAATCGCCCGCCACCTCCCATTTCGGCTCGGTCGCGCACGCACCGGTCGCCGTGTCGGTAGACGACTGGCACGTCCACGAATTTCGCCCCCACTTCCTGAAATCGGCCGTGTCGTAGCCGCCCGACGCGCCGTTGAATACCATGACGTCCGCCGTCGGCGCGCCGCGATCCAGCGTGGCTCCCACAGTATCGTTACGATTCGCGGGCGCCTCGGAGGCCGCCGACGCATCGAGCGAGATTGCGCCCAGCATGGCCGCCAAGACGATTTCCCAATAGCGAATTCGATTGATCAGAAGCATTTGAGTAGCTGTTTCCTTATCGTTTCGGCAAAGCAAGCGGCAGCGTGAGGTGCCTGCCGGCACAGGTCGTGCGCGTCATTGCTCCGTGTCGGTCACGCCTGTCGTCCGCGCCCGCATCGACATCACATAGCGATGCTCCAGCAGCTTGCGCACGCGGGCCTGCTTGCGCAGCGATTCCGGCAGCGCATCCGGCCCGGCCACTTCGCAGCGCACCTTGCCCACCATCATCAGCACGTCCTGCTTGCGCTTCACGTGCAGCGGGCATCGCATCAGCGTCGGCCCGTCCACGACGAACAGTTCGTTTTCCTTATGGTCGAGTTCGGCAATGAATCCGCCCTGACTGTCGATCAACGGCATCGCGCCGTTGAGAATCACGCTGTCCGACAGCGGCATGCCACCCTTCGAGAAAACCTGGCCGACGTACGTGTACGTCACCTTCGCGTCGACGTTGCGCAGTGCGAGCTGCCCCGGCACCATGAACAGCGTGCGCTTGCCGAGCCCCTCGGTCACGCTCGTCGCACCCGCGGACGCATGCGCGCCCGCGTCGTTCACTTCGGTCGTCACCGGCGTGAAGGCCGACACCGGCAACAGCGCGCGCTGCCCGAAACCCACCTTGATCCGCGCGCTCGAATCGCTGCGCACCTCGGCTGCCATGCCGCTCGCATCGTCGCGCTTGCCGACCCTGACGGCGAACCCCGCCAGCGGATCCGACTGCGACGCGGATGCGCCGAGGAACACGCCCTGGCGCGCCACCGCGAACGACGACGAATAGCTCGCCGTCACCGACGGATTATTGCCGCCGCTGTCACGGCTGTAGCTGTTCGCGACCGACGCGGCGACGTCGCCGTAGCGCCCCCTCCAGCGGCCCTGCACGGTGCCGGTCAGGCTGTCGGTGCCATAGCCCGACACGCCGAGCGCGACTTCCCGGTAGGCATCGCCCTGCCAGTTCCAGTTGCGGTCGAGCGTGTAGTTCGTCGTCGTGCTGTTGCGATCCGCGCGAACGTCGACACCCGCCGACGTGTAAGCGGACGCGCGCCCGGGCTGCCTCGCGGGTTCGGCCATCGACAGCGTCACACCGACGTAGCCGCCGTACTCGCTGCGGGCACCGGTGTTGCGGTTGGCGTACGCGCCGACGCGCAAGTTCGTGCTGACCTTGCGCCATGTGAAGGATCGCGACAGCGACGCCTGGAGCGCACGCGACACCTGATCGCCTTCACGAAACACGGGCGTCGCCCACGGACGGTCCGATGTGTCGGGCTGCCAGTTCCGCGACCGCCCGACGCTCTTGTTGTACGTATAGCCGAGCATTGCCGACCAGTTGCCCATCGGAAACGACACGGTCGCGTTCAGCATGTCGTAGCAGCCGATGTCGCGATATGACACGGCCGGACCATTGCATGCCGCGCCGCGCATCTGGTAACGGTACACGCTCCACGACACGCCGTCGGCGAACGAAATCTGCTGGGTGTTGCCGCGCGAGCCGTCGTTGCCCACGAAAAACGAACCGCCGGCCGAGAGCACGCCCAGCGGAAACGCGTGTCGCCACTCCAGCGCCGTTTCGTTGTACACGTGCCGGCCGACGCTCGCGATACCGCTCGTCAGCGCCATTTCACGCAACAGCGGAATCCGCACGCCGGCTGCCGCCGCCATGCCGTCCGGCGCGTCCCGGTCGGACGGGCGGCCGGCCTGCGCGAACCATTGTCGCGTGCGCGAATTGACACCGCCGCCCGTCTTCGTGAACGGCGTCGTTTGCGTGCGCACCTGCACGCCGTTCTCGAACACGCGCAGCGTCAGCGGATACGTGCCTTCCGGAAAGCGGGACGTATCGAGCGCATTGACGCCGGCCTTCATGTAGAACGTGCCCAGCAGCTCCTGGCCGCGGTACGCGTCGATACGCGAATCGCGCGGCAACAGCAGCGTGACCGGTGTGCCCTGCTGCGCAACTTCGGGGTTCACATAAGCCAGCGTCGTGCCGACGCGCACGCCGTCGAGCGTGCCGACCGGCAGCATCGTGAACCCGAAGTTGCCGCCGAGCGCGCTCGCGAGATTGCGGTTGTCCATCCGGCCGGCCTGCGCGTAATGCTCGGCGCCGAGATCGTGGCGGTAGTAGAGATCCTGAAGCTGGACGTGGCTGTCCGATCCTCGCGAATAGCCCGTATGGGTGAAATTCCAGTTCCCGCCGATGAAACTCTTCGGCGTGATGCCGAGCGCGCCCGTGCCCGACACGGACAGGCTCTTGTAGCCGCGCCCTCCCGACAGGTTGATCGTCTGCTGATGGATCAGCGCGTTTTCGGTCATCGGCGACGGCTCGCGAAACCGCTGGTCACGCTCTTCGGTGCTCAGCCAGTCGCGCGACAGGAACAGCTCGATGTTGCCTTCGCTTTCGTCGTAGATCACGGCCGCGCTGTCGGTGTCGACATATCCACAGCCGTTTACGCCCGCCGACCCTGCGCAGGCGAGATTGCCGTTGCGCGCCATCGACTTGGACAGCGCGTCGCCGATCGTCGACACGTCGGTCGCCGGGTTCACGTGCGAGCCGAGCGCCTGCAACAGGCCTGCGGGATCCTCGAAACGGACCGTGTCCGGTGTCACATACACGCGGAACAAGCCGAGCGGCTTGCCCAGAAAGTTGACGTTGATGCGCTCGTCGTGCCCCGTCATGATGTCCTCGAAGCCCGGCGGCACGGATGAAGCAGCCTGCGCGACGGACACGATGTCCGTCACACACAGAGCGCTCAGACATGCGACAACGGTTTTCTTGAGGTCGAATGGAATCATGCGGGAGATTGAATGTTTTTTGGAGGAGTACTACAAAAAACAGGGCGCGCCGTTCAGGCGCGCCCATCGATACAGCCGGGGAGCTTAGCTACCCGACGCCGCGCTCTGCGTAACGATCACGCTGACGAGGCCCTGGTAGCTGCCGGACGCCGTGACGGCTGCGACGGTCTTCTGACCGATCGACAGCGGCAGCACGTTCGAACCTTGTGCCAGTTCGCCGGGGAAGAGTTCTGCCGTCTTCAGCGTCGCCGCCGTGGTGGTCAGCTCGGTTTCACCCAGCTTGACCGACAGCGGAATTTCGGCCGCGCCCGGGCTCGTCTGGTTCTTCAGCGACGGAACAGTCGCGAGGCGGATCTGCAGATCCTTCGCCTTGTCGTTCGTGAAGATCTTCGTGTTCACTACAGCTGCCTGAAGACCCGTACCCGGCAGATATTGCATCTGCATGGTGGTCGGCAGTGCCGAGCCGTCCGCCGACAGCATTTCGAGCGTCGTGTCGACGTTGGCCGTGACGGTGATGTCCTTCTGAACGGCGTAAGCCGACATCGACATCAGGGCTGCGGCAGCGATCGGAACATATTTCAGCATGGGTTAGTCCTTCTGGTTGGTTGAAACAATGGAATGACCCGCCAGGGTCTCGTTATTCGCGCTCGGCGCGTTTATCGCGTCGGCGGAATGCGTGCGCACAATCTTCTGTTGTACTTCTGCCATTCCCCCCACTCGATATCGGATTCGCACATACGGTGCGGAATGCAGCCCCTCCAGCGTGAAGTGCTGGCCTGGGTAGACACTGCGGTCGAATTTCGTCCATTGGCACGACGCGGCGTCCTGCTCGGACTGGCACGCGCCGGCTTCGATCAAACCGATCCGGACGTTGCCGGTATTGGCCAGCGCGCCTTTCGACACGTGGAAATCCGGCACGGGCGTCTTCGGCAGCACACGGACGAGCGGCGCCCAGACGAGGCTGAAGTCGACCTTGCCGGACACATCGTCCTTCGCCGCGGAGTCGTCATCCGACGGTGCCGCCACCGGTTGCAGATAGACGCGATACAGCACCTCCGTTTTCGGCACGCCCAGCGGTATCACCCGCACGAGCCGTGTGCCGCCAGCCGGCAACGCGAACTTGGCCGGCGAGATCACGATTGCGTCGTCGCCGGAATTCATGCTGGCCTCCTCGCGCTCGTGATCCGTCGCCGGATCGATCACGCGCTTCGCGATCGCCTTCACGTATTGCGTCGTATCGGATTTCGAATAGATGCGCAGTTCCGCAGCCGACTCCTTGCCGCCGCCGATCGACGCAGACATCGGATAGACCAGCATGTTCGCGCTGGCAATCGACGATGCAAGCGACATCGCGATTGCGACGAGCGGCATCCCATACGGACCGCATTTCAATATGTTAATAATTCGCATAACTTATCTGTATAGAATCCAGATTAATTCCGATATCAAATCGGCTCGCGCATCCCTCATCGATCAGATCTAGAACCGCCTTGGATTTGATCAGATCGACGTCGTTTTCCACACCTAATTTTCATCGCGTTGACCTTCCACGCTGATGGCCTACCTGCCTTTCTTCATGCGCTCCGCAATCTGACTTCCCCTCATTCCAGACGAGCAAAGCCGGATCACCTCCATCCCGCGCGGCGACGGCCTGGATGCACGCTTTCGCCGTTAAAGCAGATCGACTCGAGAGACCTCTTGATCATCGGCGACTGCGCGACATCGAATCGATTAGAGTATCTGTAGTCCTACATATAATTACGACATCGATCGCGTTGGAATCGCCTTCGATATACTTCATGCCCGCAAGCGGCGATAGCCGCGGCTTGCAAAAATAGGTCCCGCGCGAAATTTTCTCATTTGAATTTCTCGAGCCGCCGTTCCCGCCCGAGGTCATCTTGCGAAATTCTTTGATAGATATTTTATAAATCCCTTACAAAGCAAGATATAGGACCAGTGCCCAATCTAGGGTTCGCCAAATTAGACAAGTCCTAGATATGACGAATTTTGACAGTTTGGCGACCCACCACCTCCTGCAAAGTCGACTCGGTGCGCGCCACGCGGGTTCTCGCGCCCTTCACGCGATATCAGACGGTTCCCGTCGCGGTCAGGCGCGCGCTACCGACTGGACGCCCAGCCGATACACCGCCTCTGTTTTGCACCGGACGCACTTGCCTGAGCGTGACGAGTTTCGTTTGCCCGGGTGCCTCATTCGGATCACGGCGCGAGCAAGTGCTCGGCAAACATCGGCGGCCCACCTGCTCGAAGGCCCTTGCCAGTTGGAGCGTAGACGGACGCGAACGCGCCCCGACGGAGCACCACAAACATCACAATTCCTTTAACTTTCCGTGAGGACTTCGACACCGGCCGCTGTCTACGATAGGCGCATGTTTTTCAGGACCTGCTTCCAGGAGCCCATCATGCCCACCCGCAGACATCTGCTGCTGTTCGCCGGCGCCACCGGCCTCGCCACGCTCGCGGCGCTATCGTCGGCCGGCCGCCGCGCATTGGTCGGCCGCGCATTCGCCGCGTCGACGGCTGCGCCGAAGATGGCCGCGCCATACGAGGTCACCCTCAGCGACGCCGAATGGCATCGCCGGCTCACGCCCGCCCAGTACGCGATCCTGCGCGACGCCGGCACCGAGCGGCCGTACAGCAGTCCGCTGAACGACGAGCACCGCCCCGGCACGTTCGCGTGCGCGGGCTGCGGCCTCGCGCTGTTCTCGTCGGCCACCAAGTTCGACAGCCACACGGGCTGGCCGAGCTTCTGGAAGCCGCTCGACCACGCGGTCGCGACCGACGCCGACACGTCGTTCGGGATGGTCCGCACCGAAGTGCACTGCCGCCGCTGCGGCGGCCATCTCGGGCACGTGTTCGACGACGGCCCGCCGCCCACCGGCCTGCGCTACTGCATGAACGGCCTCGCACTCGCCTTCCACCCGGCCGCCGCCTGATCCGGCCCCACTCCCGACCGACTGGAGAACGCATCATGCTGCTCATCGTCCTCGCCTATCTCGGCGGCGTGCTCACGATCCTGAGCCCGTGCATCCTGCCCGTGCTGCCGTTCGTGTTCGCGCGCGCCGACCAGCCGTTCGTGCGCACCGGCCTGCCGCTGCTGGCCGGCATGGCGCTCACGTTCGCCGTCGTCGCGACGCTCGCCGCCGTCGGCGGCGGCTGGGTCGCGCAGGCCAACCAGGCCGGCCGCTGGGCCGCCATCGTGCTGCTCGCGGTATTCGGCCTGACGCTGCTGATGCCGCGCTTCGCCGAACACCTGACGCGCCCGCTCGTCGCCGCAGGCAACCGCCTCACCGGCCTCGCGCAGCGCGACGGCCGCCCGGCCGGCCCGCTGTCGTCGCTGCTGCTCGGCGTCGCCACCGGCCTGCTGTGGGCGCCGTGCGCCGGCCCGATCCTCGGGCTCGTGCTGACCGGCGCCGCGCTGCGCGGCGCGAGCGTCGGCACCACGCTGCTGCTCGTGGCGTACGCGGCCGGCGCGGCGACGTCGCTCGGCGTGGCGCTCGTGATCGGCGGCAAGGTGTTCGCCGCGATGAAGCGCTCGCTCGGCGCGGGCGAATGGATCAAGCGCGGGATCGGCGCCGCGCTGCTGGCGGGCGTCGCCGCGATCGCGCTCGGCCTCGATACGGGGGCGCTCGCGCAGCTGTCGACCGTCACGACGGGCGGCCTCGAGGCGAAGCTCGTCGACCGGCTCGGCGGGCGCTCGAACGGCGCGCCGGCGGCGACGGTCGCGACGGGCTCGCCGGCGGACGGCCCGGCAGACCGCACCGCGAACGGTTCGAACGGCGCGATGATGGCCGCCACGGCCGATGCCGCGCAGCCCGGCGGCGCGATGATGCGCGCGGCCGAGGTCACGCCCGCGCCGCAGGCGCCGACCGCGCTGCCCGTCGAAGGCACGCTGCCGTCGCTCGACGGCGCCGTGCAGTGGCTGAATTCGCCGCCGCTGACCGCGGCCGGCCTGCGGGGCAAGGTCGTGCTCGTCGACTTCTGGACCTATTCGTGCATCAACTGCCTGCGCACGCTGCCGTACACCACGGCCTGGGCACGCAAGTACGCGCCGTATGGGCTCGTCGTGATCGGCGTGCACGCACCGGAGTTCGCGTTCGAGCGCGACATCGGCAACGTGAAGAAGGCCGTGCACGACCTCGGCATCGACTTCCCTGTCGCGATCGACAACCACTACACGATCTGGCGCGCGTTCAGCAACGAATACTGGCCCGCGCACTACTTCGTCGACGCGCAGGGGCGCGTGCGCCGCCACCACTTCGGCGAAGGCGAATACGCGCAGTCGGAACGCGCGATCCAGTCGCTGCTCGCCGAAGCCGGCCACCCGGAAGCGCTGAAGGTGCCGCTCGGGCTCGCCGGCGCGCCCGCGAAAGGCGCGCTCGCGGCGGCCGACAGCGCCGACGTCCGCTCGCCCGAAACCTATGTCGGCTATGCGCGCGCGGACGACTTCACGTCGCCCGGCGGCGTGGTGCGCGACACGGCACACCGCTACGACGCGCCCGCGCACCCCGACCTGAACGACTGGGGCCTCGCGGGCACCTGGCAGGTCGGCGCCGAGCGCGCGTCGCTCGCCGCGCCGTCCGGCCGGATCGTCTACCGCTTCCATGCGCGCGACCTGCATCTCGTGCTCGGCCCGGGTGCGAACGGCAAGCCGGTGCGCTTTCGCGTGACGCTCGACGGCGCGGCGCCCGGGGCCGCGCACGGCGCCGACGTCGACGCGCAGGGCTACGGCTCGGTCACCGGGCAGCGCCTGTACCAGCTCGTCCGCCAGCCCGGCGCGATCGCCGATCGCACGTTCGCGATCGAGTTTCTCGATCCGGGTGTCGATGCGTACGCATTCACGTTCGGTTGAACGCATGCCAGGCCGACACCCGACCGCCGTCTTCCCCAACGCATTCCGAAGGAGCCAACGATGAACCCGACACCCACCCGCGCCGCCACGCCACGACGGCGCACAGCGATGCTGCGCCGCATCGGCGCCCTCGCCGTCGCAGCCGCCGCCGTGTTCGGCTACCAGCGCATCGTCAACTCCGCCGAGCCGATGCGCACCGTGCCCGCGCCGACCCTCGACGAAACGCCCGGCGCATCGCACGACGAGACGGCCGTGCTTGCCGGCGGCTGTTTCTGGGGCGTGCAGGGCGTGTTCGAGCACGTGAAGGGCGTGAAGCAGGTCACGGCCGGTTATGCGGGCGGCGCGTCCGAAACCGCGCACTATGCGCTCGTCGGGTCCGGGCTGACGGGGCACGCGGAATCGGTACGCATCGTCTACGACCCGACGCAGATCACCTACGGCCGGCTGCTGCAGGTGTTCTTCTCGGTCGCGCACGATCCGACCCAGCTCAACCGGCAAGGCCCCGACGAAGGGTCGCAGTACCGGTCGGCGATCTTCCCGACCACCGCGCAGCAACGCGCGGTCGCGACCGCGTACATCGCGCAGCTCGGCACCGCGCACGCGTTTCCGGCGCCGGTCGTCACGCGTATCGAGGCCTACAAGGGGTTCTACCCGGCCGAGGCCTATCACCAGAACTACCTCGAACTGCATCCCGACGCGCCGTACATCGCGTTCAACGACCTGCCGAAGGTTGCCGGGCTGAAACACTACTTCCCGGCGCTGTACCGCGCCGACCCGGTGCTGTGGCGCGACGCCCGCTCGTGACCGGCAACCGGCCGCGTGACGGGCTGCGGCCCGTCGCGCGGCCGAGGCCGGGCGGCCTCGCATGCCTCGCATACCGCACGCGCCGCCCATGCCTCGGATTGCGCCGCATCAAACAATCCGCACCCGCCGTGCCGGTGCAAACCCGCATCGCGTCCGCCATGCGGTGCAACTTCGCGTAGACTTCTCCCAAGCCACGCCGCGTGTTGCGGCGTCCGGACCTTCCGTCCAGCCAGGAGGCGTCACGCATGCGCGCAGTGCCTTTGTCTGACAGCGGCACCCTTGAAGAACCGTCCACCGGCGCGGTCGTGCGCGACCTGCGCCGCGTGCCCATCCATCCCGATCACTGGTATCCGCTCGCGTGGTCGCGCGAACTGAAGCGCGGCAAGACGCTCGGCGTGCGCTTCGCCGGCGATCCGATCGTGCTCGTGCGCACCGAATCCGGCGCCGTATACGCGCTCGAAGATCGTTGCGCGCACCGCCAGGTGCCGCTGCATGCGGGCGTCGTGAGCGGCGAAACGCTGCGCTGCTGCTACCACGGCTGGACCTACGCGTGCGACAGCGGCCGCTGCGTCGACGTGCCCTACCTCGGCCGCGAGCGCTTGCCCAACGGCGTGCGCGCCTATCCGTGCCGCGAGGCGCACGGAGTGATCTTCGTGTTCCCCGGCGACGCGACGCTCGCCGACGAACGCCCGTTCCCCGCGCTCGAATCGGCGGACGACCCTGCATTCAAGACGCGCCGCTTCGGCCGCGAGGTCAAGTGCCACTACTCGTTCATGCACGAGAACCTGATGGACATGAACCATCAGTTCCTGCATCGCAAGCAGATGGGTCAGATGCGGGCGCGCGCGCTCGGCCGGCGTCGCGGCGACGACTGGGTCGAGGTCGATTACACGTTCGCGCGCATGGAAGGCAAGCAGCCGGTCGGCGAGGCGCTCGTGTTCGGCTCGAGCAAGAAGCCCGGCGACCAGGCCGACAAGAGCGTGATGACGGTGCGCACCGGCTACCCGTATCAAACACTGCAGATCCGCTCGAGCGAAGGCACGCTCGTGATGGACCTGTGGATCGTCTACGTGCCGCTCGATGCGGAGCAGCGCACCAATCGCACGTTCGGACTGCTGTCGATCCACAAGCCCGGCATCCCGTTCGCGCTCGATCTCGCGTGGCCGCTGCTCGTCTGGTTCACCGAGCGGATCTTCCGCGAGGATCGCTGGATCGTCGAGCGCGAGCAGGAAGCGCACGACCGGCAGGGCGCCGACTGGAACCACGAGGTGTTTCCGGTCATCAACGAACTGCGCGATCTGCTGCGCCAGTGCGGCGCGCGCACCGTGATCCCGATCCGCGACGCGCGCGACGGCGCGTGATGCGTGCCGCGGCGTGCTCCGCTAAAGGCTGAACGCGCCGGGCAGCAACGCGCGGGCCGTCGTAATCTCGACGGCCCCTTTCAGGTTGGCCAGGATCACTTCGATATCGGGCCGGCCGATCTCGATGATCACCTGACGGCACGCGCCGCACGGCGCGATCGGGCCGTCGGTGTCGCCGATCACCGCGAGCCGCGTGAAGTCGCCCGGACGATAGCCGGCGGCGATCGCCGCGAACATCGCCGTGCGTTCCGCGCAATTGCACAGTCCGTACGACGCGTTCTCGACGTTGCAGCCGTGAAAAACCGTTCCGTCGCGCGCCTGCAGCGCAGCGCCGACCTTGAAGCGCGAATACGGCGCATACGCGCGTTCGCGCGCCGCCCTGGCCTGTTCGATCAGTTCGTCTCGTTCCATCTCGATGGTGCCTCCAGTCGTGTGCGGGGATGCCTCGACGCGATACATCCCGGCCGGCACGATACACCCGTCATGTGAAGCGGACGCCGATACCCGCACGTTCCGCCGCGCCGGCATCGGCGCCCGGTCAGCCGATCTGCCCGTAAATGGTCGGCGGCGTCTCGCCCGTTTCGCCCAGCAAGTAGCTTTGCCGTACCTCGTCCACCGCGCGTGCGGCGGCCGCGTCGTCGCGGGCATGCACGTAGCCGAGCGGCTGGCCGGCTTCGACACGCTGCCCGATCTCCGCGAGCGCCGTCAGGCCGACACGGTAGTCGATCGCATCCTCCGCGCGCGTGCGGCCGCCACCGAGCGCGACGACCGCGAGCCCGAGCGCGCGGCAATCGACCCGCTGCACCACACCGCTCGCGGGCGACGGAACCGGCACGACCACATCCGCCCGCGCAAGATGACGCGCGGGTGCTTCGATCAGGTCCACGGGGCCGCCGAGCGCCGCCACCATTCTCGCGAAGCGTTCCGCCGCCGCCCCCGAGTCGAGCGCCTGCTGCAACATCGTGCGCGCCTGCGCGACATCGCGTGCCAATCCGCCGGTGACGAGCAACTGCGCCGACAGCGCCATCGTGACGTCATGCAGGCGCGCCGGTCGCGACTGGCCAGTCAGGTAATCGATCGCACACGCGACTTCGAGCGCATTGCCCGCGCACGGCGCGAGCGACTGGTTCATGTCGGTCAGGATCGCGGTGGTCTTCATGCCGGCGCCGTTGCCGACGTCGACGATACTGCGTGCCAGCTCGGCCGATTTCTCGGCGGTCGGCATGAACGCGCCGGAGCCGACCTTGACGTCCATCACGAGCCCGTCGAGCCCCGCCGCGAGCTTCTTCGACAGGATCGACGCGGTGATCATCGCGACCGACTCGACGGTCGCCGTCACGTCGCGAATCGCATAAATGCGCTTGTCCGCCGGCGCGAGCCGCGCGGTCTGCCCGATGATCGCGACGCCGACGTCGCGCACCGCGCGGCGAAACGTGTCCGTGTCGGGTGTCACGTCGTAGCCGGGGATCGCACTGAGCTTGTCGAGCGTGCCGCCCGTGTGGCCGAGCCCGCGCCCCGAGATCATCGGCACGTAGCCGCCGCATGCGGCCACCATCGGCCCGAGCATCAGCGACACGACATCGCCGACGCCGCCCGTCGAATGCTTGTCGATCACCGGCCCGCCGAGATCGAGCGCGCGCCAGTCGAGCACGTCGCCCGAGTCGCGCTGCGCGATCGTCAGCGCGACGCGCTCATCGATGCTCAGGTCGTTGAAGTACACGGCCATCGCAAACGCCGCCACCTGGCCCTCGGTCACGCTGCCGTCGGTCACGCCGCGCACGAACGCGGCGATCTCGTCGCGATCGAGCGGCTGCCGGTCGCGCTTGCGGCGAATGAACTCCTGCGGCAGAAACATCGTTGCGTCTCCTCGATTGCTCAGTGCAGCGAAAAGAACAGGCCGGCGATCGCCGCGCTCATCAGGTTCGACAGCGTCGCGGCCGTCAGCGCACGCAAGCCATGCCGCGCGACTTCCGAGCGGCGCTCGGGCGCGACCGCGCTGAAGCCGCCCGCGAGAATGGCGATCGACGAGAAGTTCGCGAAGCCGCACAGCGCGAACGACACGATCGCGAGCGTCTTCGGGTCGAGCACCTGCAGGCCGGCCGCCGCGACGTGCTCGCCGCCCTTCAGATACGGCGACAGGTCGCCGTACGCGACGAACTCGTTGAAGATCAGTTTCTCGCCGATGAAGTTGCCCGCCAGCGCCGCATCGTGCCACGGCACGCCGATGATCCACGCCAGCGGCGCGAACAGGTGGCCGATGATGCCCAGCAGCGTCACCTGCGGAAAGCCCGCGAACGCGGCCACGCCGCCGACGATGAGGTTCATCAGCGCGATGAGCCCCACGAACGCGATCAGCATCGCGCCGACGTTGATCGCGATCCGCAGGCCGACCGACGCGCCGGATGCCGCCGCCTCGATCACGTTGGCGGCCCGCTTGTCGTCGAAATCGAGCCCGTCGACCACGACGCGACTCGGCTCGACGGTCGGAAACAGCAGCTTGCCGAACAGCAGCCCGCCTGGCACCGCCATGAACGATGCGGCGAGCAGGTACTCCATCTTCACGCCGAGACCGGCATAGCCGACCAGCACCGAGCCCGCGACCGACGCCATGCCGCTCGCCATCACCGTGAAGATCTCGGCGCCCGTCATGTGCCGCACGAACGGCTTCACGAGCGCGGGCATCTCGCTCTGCCCGAGAAAGATCGTCGCGACGGCCGAGCACGCCTCGATGCGGCTCATGCCGAGCACTTTCGCGAGCCCCGCGCCGAGGATCGCGACGATCCACTTCATCACGCCGACATAGTAGAGCACCGCGATCAGCGCGGTGACGAAGATGATCATCGGCAGCACGCGTAGGCCGAACACGAACCCGCCGTCGCCGAAAAGCTGAAACATCCGGGCGTCGACCAGCCCGCCAAATACGAACGCGATGCCGTGATTGCCCATGTCGAGCACGCGATTGACGCCGTTCGCGGCCGCCGCCAGCGCCGCGCGGCCAGACGGCACGAACAACACCAGCGCGCCGATCGCGAACTGCGTGAGCAGCGCGGCGATCAAGGTCCGGCCGCTCACCGCGCGCCGGTTGTTCGACAGCAGATAAGCGACCAGCAGCAGGAACAGCATGCCCAGGAGGCTGCGCAGAATATCCACCTTGTGCTCCTTTCTCTCTATGTTTATTGGACTGCTCGGCAGGCGCGGCCCGGCACGCGCGTGTAACGCCGTCGGTGGATATTACTCGCCGTCATGCATGACGACAACGCAAACAAAATGGCATGCTCCGTGCGGTGTCGCTTGCGTCGTCGATTTGCTCAGTTCTTCTATTTACCTGCAAGTTGAATGGACACGACGACGTTCGATGGGTCCCATATATTGAAAGAATCGAGTGGAAGCCGAAAAGAGACGGGGCGGCAATGCACATGACGAGCCGCATGAACGCGCGCGGGGCGTGCCGTTCGAACGGACACGCCCCGCGCAATCGACAACGTGTGTCGCTCAGCCCGCGCGTTCGACCGGATGCGGCTCGCGCAGCCGGTTCGCGATGCGCGCAGCCTCGTAGTAGCCGGCCGCGGGCGGCCGTTTCAGATAGCGGCCCGCACCGCGCACCGCACGCAGCTCGCCGTCGGCCCATGCGAGCGCGCCGCGCGTGAGCGTATGCGTCGCGACGCCCTGCACGGTCATCCCTTCGAACACGTTGAAGTCGACCTGCTGGTGATGGGTCTTCACCGAGATCGTCTTCGTTGCGGCGGGATCCCATACGACCAGATCGGCGTCGGCGCCGACCTGCACGGCCCCCTTGCGCGGATACAGGTTGAAGATCTGCGCGGCGTTCGTCGATGTGATCCGCACGAATTCGTTCGGCGTGATGCGGCCATGATTGACGCCGTGATGCCACAGCACCGACATGCGATCCTCGACGCCGCCGCAGCCGTTCGGGATCTTCGTGAAGTCCTCGCGGCCCATCGCCTTCTGCGACGCGCAGAACACGCAATGATCGGTCGCGGTCGTATGCAGCTGCCCCGCCTGCAGCCCGCGCCACAGCGCCTCGCGATGCTCGGCCGACCGGAACGGCGGGCTCATCACGTGCGCGGCCGCACGCGTCCAGTCCGGATCGCGATACACCGACTCGTCGATCACCAGGTGGCCCGGCAACACCTCGCCGAACACGCGCAGCCCTTCGCTGCGCGCGCGCGTGATCGCATCGACCGCATCCTTCGCCGACACGTGCACGATATACACGGGCACGCCGAGCACCTGCGCGATGCGAATCGCGCGGTTCGCGGCCTCGCCCTCGACCTCGGGCGGACGCGACAGCGGATGCGCCTCCGGCCCGGTCATCCCGCGCGCGAGCAGCGCCTTCTGCAACTGGAACACGAGCTCGCCATTCTCCGCGTGCACGGTCGGCAGCGCGCCGAGTTCGAGCGAACGCGAGAAGCTGTTCACGAGGACCTCGTCGTCGGCCATGATCGCGTTCTTGTACGCCATGAAGTGCTTGAAGCTCGACACGCCATGCTCGCGCACGAGCGTGCCCATATCGCGGTGCACCGATTCGTCCCACCACGTGACGGCCACGTGAAAGCCATAGTCGGCTGCGGCCTTCTCGGCCCAGCCGCGCCACTCGTGGAACGCGTCCATCAGCGGCTGCTTCGGGCTCGGAATCACGAAGTCGATGATGCTGGTCGTGCCGCCCGACAGCCCGGCGGCCGTGCCCGAGTAGAAATCGTCGCTCGCCGTCGTGCCCATGAACGGCAGTTCCATGTGCGTATGCGGATCGATGCCGCCCGGCATCACGTACTGGTCGTGCGCGTCGACCACCGTCGCGCCGGCCGGCGCGTCGATCGTCTCCGCGATCTGCAGGATCGTGCCGCCGTCCTGCGGGTCGGCACACAGTACGTCCGCACGATAGGTGCGGTCCGCATCGACCACGGTGCCGCCGCGAATCAGGATTGCCATTTGGTTGCCTCCTCGTTGACTGTCGGGTGCCGCTTGCGTTCGCGCATCACGCGCTCGCGATCTGCGCGCGCTGTCCGGCGCGCCACTTCATCCAGGTGCCGTACACGCCGGACGCCAGCACGAGGCCGACGAACCACGCATACGTGTAAAGCGTGTTGAAGAACGCCGGCACGTTCGGAAACGACGCCGGAAACGCGGTATGCAGGAAGCCGGGGAGGTTCGGCAGCACGCCGATCGCGAGCGCCGCCAGCGCGGCCGGGTTCCAGCCGCGTGCGTAGCTGAAGTCGCCGCGCTCGTCGAACAGCGCGCGCGTATCGAGCCGCGTGCCGCGAATCAGGAAGTAGTCGACCATCAGGATGCCCGCGACCGGCCCGAGCAACGCCGAGTAGCCGACGAGCCAGGTGAAGATGTAGCCGTCCGTCGTCGCGAGGATCTTCCACGGCATCATCACGATCGCGAGCGTCGCGGTGATCATCCCGCCCGTGCGGTACGAGATCGCCTTCGGCCACAGGCTCGAGAAATCGTAAGCAGGACCGACCAGGTTCGCCGCGAGGTTGCAGCACATCGTGTCGAGCGTGAGGATCACGAGCGCGATGCCGACGCCGATGCCGGTCATCCGGCTCGTCAGGTCGATCGGATCCCAGATCGCGTTGCCGTAGATCACGACGGTGGCCGACGTCACCACGACCGACACCACCGACAGCAGCGCCATCGGCAACGGCAGCCCGATCGATTGCCCGATCACCTGGTCGCGCTGCGAATGCGCGAAGCGCGTGAAGTCGGGAATGTTCAGCGCGAGCGTCGCCCAGAAGCCGACCATCGCGGTCAGGCCCGGCCAGAACGTCGCCCAGAAGAGTCCGGCCTTCTTGCCGCCCGCGACGAACTGCGACGGCGCCGACAGCATCGTGCCGAAGCCGCCCGCCCGCGACGTCGCCCACCAAACGAGCGCGACGCACATCACGACCTTGATTGGCGCGGACCAGCTCTCGAGCCAGCGGATCGAATCGGTGCCGTGCCAGATGAAGTACAGCTGCAGCGCCCAGAACACGAGAAAACACGCGAGCTGCCCGAACGAAATGCCGACGAGCGGCAGCGCGGCGCCGTGCAATGCGTTGCCGGTCAGGATGTTCAGCAGCGTGTAGATCGCGCTGCCGCCGAGCCAGGTCTGGATGCCGTACCAGCCGCACGCGACGATCGCGCGCAGCAGCGCGGGCAGTTTCGCGCCCTGCGTGCCGAACGATGCGCGCACGAGCACCGCATACGGAATCCCGTGCTTCGCGCCCGCATGGCCGATCAGCAGCATCGGCACGAGCACGATCAGGTTGCCGAACAGAACGGTCAGCACGGCCTGCCACGGCGACATGCCTTCCTGGATCAGCCCGGCCGCGAGCATGTACGACGCGATGTTCATCACCATCCCGACCCACAGCGCCGCGAAGTGATACCAGCGCCACGTGCGCTGCGACGCCGTCGTCGGCGCGAGATCGTCGTTGTACAGGCTGCCGGCCGGCGCCGCGGCGCTGTCGGGATCGGCGGGAATCGCTGCTGGTTTCATCGGACGCGCTCCACGTAAACGTCAGCGCCGGCATCGTGCGATGCCGGCAGAACAGGACACAAGCAGCAGCGCGGGCGATACCGCACCGCCGGCCGCCGGTCAGGCCGCCTTCGCGTGCTTCGCGGGCTCCGCCGGGCTCGCACCCGCGTCGGCGCGCGCCGGGTTGTTCGGATGCGTGGTCCAGTTCGCATAATCGCCCGCGTCGACCCGCTCCATCGTGATGCATTGCTCGACCGGACACACATGCATGCAAAGATTGCACCCGACGCACTCCGCGTCCACCACTTCGAAATGCCGCACGCCGTCCTTCTCGGCCGTGATCGCCTGGTGCGACGTGTCCTCGCACGCGATATGGCACAGCCCGCACTGGATGCAGCGGTCCTGGTCGATGCGCGCCTTGATGTCGTACTTCAGGTTCAGGTATTTCCAGTCGGTCACGTTCGGCACCGCGCGGCCGCGCACGTCGTCGAGCGTCGCGTAACCCTTTTCGTCCATCCAGTTCGACAGCCCGTCGGCAAGATCGGACACGATACGGAATCCGTAATGCATCGCGGCGGTGCATACCTGCACGCTGCCGGCGCCGAGCACCATGAACTCGGCCGCGTCGCGCCACGACGAAATCCCGCCGATGCCGGAGATCGGCAGGTTCGGCGTTTCCGGGTCGCGCGCGATCTCCGCGACCATGTTCAGCGCGATCGGCTTGACCGCCGGGCCGCAGTAGCCGCCGTGCGTGCCCTTGCCGTCGACGGTCGGCATCGGCGCCATCTGGTCGAGATCCACCGCGACGATCGAGTTGATCGTGTTGATCAGCGACACGCCGTCCGCGCCGCCCTTGTAGGCGGCGCGCGAGCCCATCCGGATGTCGCTGATGTTCGGCGTGAGCTTCACGAGGCACGGCAGCTTCGTGCCTTCCTTGACCCAGCGCGTGACCATCTCGACGTATTCCGGCACCTGCCCGACGGCCGCGCCCATCCCGCGCTCGCTCATCCCGTGCGGGCAGCCGAAGTTCAGCTCGACCGCATCGGCGCCCGTATCCTCGACGAGCGGCAGGATCCATTTCCAGTCGCGCTCGTTGCACGGCACCATCAGCGACACGATCAGCGCACGGTCGGGCCAGTCGCGCTTCACCTGCGTGATCTCTTTCAGGTTCACGTCGAGCGGGCGGTCGGTGATCAGCTCGATGTTGTTCAGGCCGGCGATGCGCTGACCGTTCCACTGCACGGCGCCGTAGCGCGAGCTGACGTTGACGACGTGCGGATCGAGCCCGAGCGTCTTCCAGACGACGCCGCCCCAGCCCGCCTCGAACGCGCGATTGACGTTGTACGCCTTGTCGGTCGGCGGCGCGGAGGCCAGCCAGAACGGATTCGGCGAAGTGATGCCTGCGATGGTGCAGCGAAGGTCGGCCATGTTCGGCTCCGTGAAAATGGGGCGTTTATCGTGGTTCGCGTGGCGCGCGCCATGCACGCAATGCGCGCGATGCCGTTGCGTATGCCGTGCTCACGCGGCCTTGGCGGCGCGCTGCGCGAGCGCCGCGTCGATCGCCGCCGCCGCGCGCTTGCCGTCCTGCACGGCCTGCACCGTGAGGTCGATGCCGTCCGTCGCCGCGCAATCGCCGCCGGCCCACACGTCGGGCAACGCCGTGCGTCCGTCCGCGTCGACCGCGATGCGCGTGCCGTCCGTCGTCAGCAGCGCGGCCGCGACACCGTCCGGCGCCAGCGTCTGACCGATCGCCTTCAGCACCATGTCCGCGTCGACGGTGAAACGCTCGCCCGACGCGGCCTCGAATTCGACACCCGTCACGTGCCCGTCCACGCCCGCGATGCGCACCGGCTTCGCGTGCGTGACGAGCGTGACGCCGCTCTTTTGCGCGAACTCGCGTTCGGCCCAGGTCGCGCTCATCGCGTCCACGCCGCGCCGGTACACCATCGTCACGCGCTCCGCGCCGAGCTTGCGGCTCTGCACGGACGCGTCGATCGCCGTGTTGCCACCGCCGATCACGACCACGCGCCGCCCGACCGGCACATTCTCCAGCGCGTCGGCCTGCCGCACCTGCTCGATGAAGTCGACCGCGTTCATCACGCCGGTCAATTGCTCGCCGTCGATCGCGAGCGTGCGCACGCCGCCCAGGCCCATCGCGAGAAACACCGCGTCATGCCGCTCGCGCAACGCGTCGAGCGTCACGTCGCGGCCGAGCGCGACACCGGTTTCCACCGCGATACCGCCGACCGACAGCAGCCACTCGACTTCGCGTTGCGCGAAATCGTCGACGGTCTTGTACGCGGCGATCCCGTATTCGTTCAAGCCGCCCGCCTTCGGCCGCGCGTCGAACAGCGTGACGCGATGCCCGGCGAGCGCGAGCCGGTGCGCACAGGCGAGCCCGGCCGGCCCCGCGCCGACCACCGCGACATGCCGCCCCGTATCGGGCGCACGCGTGAAGCGCACCGCGCCGCTCGCCATCGCCCAGTCGGTCGCGTGCCGCTGCAGCGCGCCGATCGCGACCGGCTGCGCATCCTGGTGATTGCGCACGCACGCGCCTTCGCACAGGATCTCGGTCGGGCACACGCGTGCGCACATCCCGCCGAGCGGATTCGCGGACAGGATGTCGGTCGCGGCGCCCTTCAGGTTGCCGTTGCCGATCTTGCGGATGAAGCTCGGGATGTCGATCTGCGTCGGGCAGGCCTGCACGCACGGCGCGTCGTAGCAGTAGTGGCAGCGGCTGGCGGCGGCCGCGGCGGCAGTCGGATCGAGCAGCGGCGCGATATCGGCGAATTCGCACGAGAGTTGCGTGGACGACAGGCGATGCGCGGCGATATCGCCGGTTGGCTTGGTGGTCATACGCGTTCCTTCGACTGGTGGAGACAAAGCCGTCCCCGCCGGCTGCCATGCACAGTCGGGGCGGTCCTGCTTGGGCATGCCACGGTCAGGCGACGATCAGCCTGCCGGCTGCGCTAGATCCGATCCGTCATGAAGCCGGCTCGCATGCGCGCGACAACATCGCGTGCAGCAGCACGTTCGCGCCGGCCTCGATCCACGCAGGCGTCGCGTCCTCGATCTCGTTGTGACTGATGCCGTCGACGCAGGGTACGAACACCATCGACGTCGGCGCGACCTGCGCCAGATAGCAAGCGTCGTGCCCCGCCCCCGACACGATGTCGCGATGCGAGTAGCCGAAGCGATCGGCCGCGTCGCGCACGGCCGCCACGCAGGCCGGATCGAACGCGACGGGCTTGTAGTAGAAAATCTGCTCGAGCGCGGTGTCGAGCCCGATCTCGCCCGCGATGCGCGCGACGCCGTCGCGCAGCGCGGCGTCCATCTCCGCGAGCACGGCGTCGTCCGGATGACGGAAATCGACGGTGAAGAACACGCGGCCCGGAATCACGTTGCGCGAGTTCGGGTGAACCTGCATCATCCCGACCGTCGCGCAGCCGAACGGCGCGTGATCGAGGCCGATCCGGTTCACGAGATCGACCACGCGCGATGCGCCGAGCAGCGCGTCGCGACGGCGCGGCATCGGCGTCGGCCCCGCGTGCGCTTCCTGGCCGGTGAACGTGATCTCGTACCAGCGCTGCCCCTGCGCGTCCGTCACGACGCCGATCGTCTTGCACTCCGCCTCGAGAATCGGCCCCTGCTCGATATGCAGCTCGAACGCCGCATGCAGCTTGCGACCGCCGCAGGGTACGTCGCCCGCGTAGCCGATGCGCGCGAGTTCCTCGCCGATCGTCTTGCCGTCGACGTCCTTGCGCGACAGCCCGTACTCGAGCGGGAACACGCCCGCGAACACGCCCGACGCGACCATCGCCGGCGCGAAGCGCGAGCCTTCCTCGTTGGTCCAGATCACGACCTCAACCGGATGCTCGGTCTCGATGCCGTGATCGTTCAGACTGCGAATCACCTCCAGGCCGCCGAGCACGCCGTAGATGCCGTCGAAGCGGCCGCCCGTCGGCTGCGAATCCGCGTGCGAGCCGGTGACGACCGGCGCCGCGTCGGCCACGCGGCCCGCGCGGCGCATGAACACATTGCCCATCGTATCGACCGTCACCGTGCAGCCGGCGGCTTTCGCCCAGCCGACGATCAGGTCGCGTCCGGCCTTGTCGAGATCGGTCAGCGCGAGGCGGCAGACACCGCCCTTCGGCGTCGCGCCGATCTTCGCCACCTCCATCAGGCTGTCCCACAACCGCCTGCCGTCGACCTTGATCGACGTGTCGAATGCTGCCCGCTTCACTGTTTCCGATACCGCGTTCATTCGTATCGCTCCTGTGGGGTCGGTCATGCCGTCATTCCGGTCGCCGCCGGTGCGTGCATTGCTGCCGTCGGGGCAAACCCGCACCGGCGAGGTGCAGATGTGCATCGTTCGCGTGATTCGTCCGATCGATCGGCGGATTGCCGGCACTGCATTCCGTCGATCATCAAATCCTGTCCGATTGGACAGGTTTTAGACGATCAAAATGCCCAGCGCAATGTCTTTCTTGCGTGGATCGAACGAGCGAGAAACGTGCCACCGCATCGCAGCATCGCGCACGCCGATGCGGACGAGCACGTGCGTTCGATGCGAACCAGCGGCTAGAATGAAGCGCAACGCGGCATGCAAGCCGCGCGAGGGTAACGATGAGACATGACGAAGCGGCCGCCGAAGTCACCGGCGACGACGAAGCGAACATGCCATTGCGGCGACGCAAGGCGCACATCCGCGAGTCCAACGAAGCGCATCTGCTGGCCTGTGCGGAAGCCGTATTCGCGGAGCGCGGGCTCGACGGCGCGAGCACGGCGATGATCGCCGAACGTGCGGGCCTGCCGAAGGCGAACCTGCATTACTACTTCCCGACGAAGCTTGCGCTATACCGTCGCGTGCTCGACGACCTGTTCGAAGACTGGCACCGCGCGGCCGGGTCGTTCGAGGCCGGCGACGATCCGGTCGAGGCGATCGGCGGCTACGTGCGCGCGAAGATGGATCTGTCGCGACGGCGCCCGCTCGGCTCGAAGGTCTGGGCCAACGAGATCATCCACGGTGCCGCGCACATGCAGGACATCCTGTCGGAACGCGTGAAGCCCTGGTTCGACACGCGCGTGAAGGTGATCGAAGGCTGGATCGCGCGCGGGCTGCTCGCGCCGATCGATGCACATGCGTTGATGTACCTGATCTGGGCGACCACGCAGCACTATGCGGATTTCGATGCGCAGATCCGCGCGCTGAGCGGCAAGCGTGCGTTCACGCAGAAGGCGTTCGCCGAGAAGACCGAGCAGGTCGTGCAGCTCGTGATCCGCGCGTGCGGTGCGGTGTCGCCGGAGGCGGCGCGCGATCGGTGACGTGACTGCCGAACGCGCGCCGCCGTGCGCCGCGCTTAAGCGGCCACCTTGCGCTTGGGCACACCCGTGCGCTGCTGCGCTTCCCAATTCTCGACGAAGCCGACCGCCGCATCGGACGGCGCGAGCACTTTCCGGCCGCGCACCAGGTCGGCGGCCCGCTCGGCCAGCATGATCGTTGGCGCGTTCAGGTTCCCGTTCGGTTCGGTCGGAAACACCGACGAATCGATGACGCGCAGGCCCTGAACGCCGCGCACGCGCAATTCGGAATCCACCACGGCCATCTCGTCCTCGCCCATCCGGCACGAGCCGCACGGATGCATCGTGCTTTCCATGTTGGCACGCACGAACGCATCGATCTCGTCGTCCGTCGTCACGTCCGGGCCGGGTGCCAGCTCCACGCCGCGGAAGCGATCCATGGCCGGCTGCCCGACGATCTCGCGCGTGAGGCGCACGCAGCGACGGAACCCCTCGCGGTCTTCCTCGCGGTCGAGATAGTTGAACCGGATTTCCGGATGCTCGTACGGATCGGCGGAGCGAACCCGAACGTACCCGCGGCTCTTGGGTTTGTTCGGCCCCGTCAGCACCATGAAGCCATGGCCCTTGTACGGCTTGTCGCCGTCATAGCGCATCGCCGCCGGCAGGAAGTGGAACTGGATGTCAGGCCAGCGCAGCCCTGCTTCGGAACGGATGAACCCGCCTGCCTCGAAATGGTTGCTGGCGCCCAGCCCATCCTTGAACAGCAGCCAGCGCAGGCCGATCATCGCCTTGCCGAGCAGCCCCATCTTGCCGTTGAGCGACACCGGCTCCTTGCACTCGTACTGAATGTAGATTTCCGAGTGGTCCTGAAGATTCTCGCCGACGCCCGGCAGATCGTGCACGACCTCGATCCCTGCCTTGCGCAACACGTCGGCCGGCCCGATGCCCGAGCGCTGCAGCAGGTGCGGCGAGCCGATCGGCCCCGACGACACCAGCACTTCCCGCGTGCAGCGAACCGTGTGCTCGACGCCGCCCTGCTCGTAGACCACGCCGACCGCGCGCTTGCCTTCCATCACGATCCGGCGCGTCATCGCATGCGTGACGACGGTCAGGTTGGGTCGCCGCATTGCCGGACGCAGGTATGCGTTCGCGGTCGACCACCGAACGCCGTTCTTGACCGTCATGTGCATCGCGCCGAACCCTTCCTGCATGTAGCCGTTGCAGTCGTCGGTCTTGATGTAGCCGGCCTCGGCCCCCGCTTCCACCCAGGCGCCGTACAGCGGGTTCTGCATGTTGTTGCCGTTGTTGGTGCTCAGCGGGCCGTCCGCGCCGCGATATTCGTCGCCGCCGAACTTGTAGCTCTCGGCCTTGCGGAAATACGGCAGGCAGTTGCGGTATCCCCAGTCGCGCGCGCCGAGCGATTCCCATTCATCGAAATCGCACGCGTGACCGCGAATATAGACCAGCCCGTTGATCGACGACGAGCCCCCGAGCACCTTGCCGCGCGGGCAATGCAGGCGGCGTCCGTCCAGGTTCCGTTCCGGCGCAGTCTCGTAGTGCCAGTTGAACCGCTTCGTGTTCATCGGCATCGAGAACGCGCTCGGCATCTGGATGATCACGCTGCGATCGCTTCCGCCGTACTCCAGAACCAGCACGCTGACGTTCGAATCCTCGGTCAGGCGGTTCGCCAGCACGCATCCCGCCGACCCGGCGCCCACAATGATGTAGTCGTAGTATTTAGTCATCTTGATTATCCTGCTCGATGAATGATCCTAGCGTGCCGGGTCAGCCGCGCTTTTTCTCGCCGGTGGTGAACTCCGGCATGTGCGCTTCGATGTGCGCGATTTCCGCCTCCTCGCGCCGCAGGTCGAGCGACCGGCACAGCACGTAGTACGCGAGCGCCGAGACGATCAGCCCCACCAGCCAGGCCAGGTCGACGCTGCCCATCGCCTTCGCGAGCGGGCCGACGTAGACCTCGCGGTCGCCGTCGAAGATGCAGAAGAACGGCACCATCGCCACGAACCCGATCAGGTACGAAAGCAGACCGCGTCCGCCCCAGTTCCCGTACAGGCTGTCGCGCGGGCGAAAGAAATGCGGCACCGCGTAGCGCCCCTTGCGCACGAAGAAGTAGTCGGTCAGGTTGACGGCCGTCCACGGCACCAGGAAGTACAGCATCACCACCAGATAGATGTTGAGCACCGACAGGCCGGAACCCGACGCGTAGATGCGCATCGCCACGCCGAACTGCAGCAGCACGACGAAGACGATCGCCGCGATCCGCGCCTTCGCGGTCGGCTCCACCTTCCGGAACGAGTCCACGCTGGTGATGGCCGTCAGCTTCGCGCTGTAGATGTTCATCGCGATCACCGGCAGGAACGCGACGATGGTGATGGCCACGACCGCCGTGCCGAGCTGCGGCGCGATTCCGGCACCCACACCGTGGAGCGCGACGAGCACATCGGTCGCATGCAGGTGCGCGCCGAGCCATCCGCCCACCGCGATCATCCACGCGCCGGACAGCGATGCCCCGACGAACACCGCGGCAATCAGCCTGCCGCTCGGCGTGTTCTTCGGCAGGTAGCGCGAATAGTCCGACACGTAGGGCGCATACGCGATGTTGTAGCTGGCCGCCGCCGCGAACTGCGCGATGAAGCCGGTCCAGTTGAAACCCAGCTTCGCGACCGGCGCACCGGCCACCGCCGGCGCGTCATGGATCCAGCCGGCCAGCACCGCCAGCGTCACGAGGCCGTATAGCGGCAGCGAAAGATACAACGACCATTTGAACGTCCGGTGCATCCAGTCGTGACCGAGTATCGCGAGGATCGTGGCCGGCACCGTCACGACCAGCGCGACCTGCATCGGATCCCAATGGAACAGCGTCCTGAGGCCCTGCATCATCAATACCAGGTTGACGATGTTGAAGCCCGCGAAGACGAACAATGTCGCCAGCAGCACGAGCACGACGCCGCGATAACCGAACTGCGCGCGCGACTGGATCATCTGCGGCAAGCCGAGATGCGGCCCTTGCGAGCCGTGGAACGCCATGAACAGCGTGCCGAACATGATGCCGAGCGTGCCGGAGACGGTGGTCCAGAACGAATCGAGACCGACGCTCGGCCCGACGAAGCCGATCGTCATCGTGAAGAACGTGAAGTTCCCGACGAACCAGAACGGCCCCTGGCTGGCCAGCCGATCGGTACGCTCGCTTTCCGGGACGAAGTCGATCGAGTGCGCCTCGATGGCACCGTGGTCGCCGCGCGGCGCCTTCAATACGTTTGTTTCTGCCTGCATGTTGTACCCCATGATCGCAAAGGGCTAAGCAGAGCGAATTCCCCGAATCGGTCCGGATGAACAGGTCGAGGATTTCGCATCGGGATCAGGCCGCCTTCGGCCGGCTGCAGGCTTTTGCCGTGCATGCCGGCGGCAGGCGGCACATCACGTGCAACCGGTCAGGGAAGCGTGATGCAGACTGCCTTGGTCTCCATCAGATAGTCGAGTTGCTCCGGCCCGAGGTCCTTGCCGAACCCGGACGTCTTGAACCCGCCGAACGGCAGCGCCGGATCGATGGTGCTGTGCGCATTCACATAGACCGTGCCCGCCTGCAACCGCGGAATCAGGCCATGCACGCGCCCCAGGTCGTTCGAGTAGATCGCGGCGGCCAGGCCGAACGACGAATCGTTCGCGAGCGCCACGGCCTCGTCGAGCGTGTCGAACGGCGCGGTCACGAGCACCGGGCCGAAGATTTCCTCGCGGACGATCCGCATGTCGGGACGGCAATGCGCGAAGATCGTCGGTTCGACGAAATACCCAGGGCCCGCATGGGCACGGCCGCCGTAGTAGCATTCGGCGCCTTCCCGGATGCCGGATTCGATGTACGACAGGACCGTGTCCTTTTGCCTGGCCGATACGAGCGGGCTAATGAAGCAATCGCGATCCAGCCCGGGGGCGATCTTCAACGTCGCCGTGTAGTCGGCCAGCGCCGCGAGGAAGCGGTCATGGATGTCGCGGTGGATATAGGCCCGCGTGCCCGCGTCACACACCTGGCCGGAGTTGAAGAACACGCCGTTGGCCACGGCCTGCGCGGCGGCATCGATATCGGCGTCGTCCAGCACGATGACCGGGGATTTCCCGCCGAGTTCGAGCGTCACGCGCTTGATGTGCCGCACCGCGTTCTGCCCGACGTCGCGACCGACCGGCGTCGAGCCCGTGAAGGTCAGCTTGTCGATGCCCGGGTGGCTCGCCATCGCGGCGCCGATCACGCTGCCGCGACCGGTCACGATGTTGACCACCCCGTCCGGAATACCGGCTTCCTGCACCAGTTCGGCAAAGCGCAGCGTCGACAGCGACGTGAGTTCGGCCGGCTTCACAACCATCGTGCAACCGACCGCCAGCGCGGCCGCCAGCTTCCAGGCCATGGTCTGCAGCGGATAGTTCCACGGCACGATCGCACCCACGACACCGATCGGCTCCTTGCGCGTATAGGCCAGATAGTTGCCCGGCAGCGACGGCTCGACCGTGCGGCCGTGCAGCTTGGACGCCCAGCCGGCGAAATAGCGGAACGTGTCGACGGTGCCCTGGATGTCGATCGCGCGGGCCTGCGCGACGGACTTGCCCATGTCGATCGACTCGATCTCCGCCAGTTCGTCCGCGTGCGCCTCGATCAGGTCGGCCAGCCGGTGCAGCAGCCGCTCGCGCTCCAGCGGCTTGAGGCGGCGCCATTCGCCGTGATCGAACTGGTGACGGGCGGCGGCGACGGCACGGTCGAGATCGGCCGTCGTCGCGAACGGAATCTGCGTGATGACGCCCTCGGTCGACGGCTCGGTGACGGCGCTGAACTGGCCGTCGCTGCCGTCCACCCACGCGCCGCCGATGAACATCTTCATCGGCCTGGCGAGAAAGTTGCGGGTCGCCTGGGAAACATCGTGGCGATCGAGATATTGCGCGACTACGGCATCCATGTTGATCTTCCTTGATAGCGTGCCCGGCACCTCTCGGCGAAGGTCGCCGGGCCGTACGGTAATGGCTTCGAGCGTCCCGCGAGACGTCGCGCCCGATTCCTGAAATGAATGTCTCAGCGGGCGCGGGCCAGGCTGCGCGCGTGGAAAATGAAACCGATGCTGTTCATCAGCAGTTGCGCGGCCAGGATCGACGTCGTGCCGGTCGGATCGTAAGCCGGCGCCACTTCCACCAGGTCCATGCCGACGATGCTTCCGTGACTGCGCTTCGCGAGCGCCTGGATGATCTCGAGCACTTCGTAGTACTGGAAACCGCCGTGGCTCGGCGTGCCGGTTCCCGGCGCGATCGACGGATCGAAGCCGTCGATGTCGATCGTGATGTAGTAGGCGCTGCGCTGCGGAATCTGCTCGAGCACGCCGTCGGTGCCGAGGCGCCGGACATCGCGCACGGACAGGATGTTGGAACCCGCGGCGCGGGCCGCGTCATAGTCGCTGCGGTTGGATGACGAGACGTTGCGGATGCCGAGCTGCGTCATGCCGGCGATGTGGTCCATCTCGGAGGCCCGGCGCAACGGGTTGCCGTGGCCGTATCGCACGCCGTGGCGTTCGTCGACGAAGTCGAGGTGCGCATCGAAATGCACGATGTGAATCGGCCCGCGGCCTTCGAACGCCTTGATCACCGGCGCATGCACCGAATGATCGCCGCCGAGCACCACCGGCATCGCTCCGCCGGCGAGAATCTTGCGCACGGCCAGTTCGATGTTCGCGTTGCTCGTGGCCATGTCGGTGTGCACGATGTCCGCATCGCCGACGTCCACCATGCGAACCTGATCCTCGGTCAGGTAGAGCACGTCGTCTTCGTGATCGTAGGCGCCCGCGTGCCCGAACGAAAACAGCGTCGACGCCTCGCGAATGCCGCGCGGGCCGAAGCGCGCGCCCGAGCGCCACTGGGTGCCCATGTCGTTGGGCGCACCCAGGATCGCGACATCCGCGTCGATGTTCTCCCAGTCGAGGCACACCGGCGCCTTCGCAAAGGTGCAGTGACCGACGAACGGCAGGTTGAGCCTGCCCTTTTCATAGCTGTTGTTCTGCATTGTCTCCGTCTCCATCTGTATGCGGATTCGTCTTCGGGCGCACGGCCGTCCATGCGCTTGCCTTTGCGGTCACTATGGGCAAAAATTTTTTCCGGAAAAATAGCATCTATCAGATGTCCATATCGGATATTCCGATGTGACGGACGGAGGAGAACGGAACGTGAAACAGCTGCAGGACATCGACCTGAAACTGCTCAGGATTTTCATGACCATCGTGAAATGCGGCGGTTTCTCCGCCGCGCAGGCCGCGCTGAACGTGAGTCAGTCGACCATCAGCGAGCAGATGACCAGCCTCGAAACGCGCCTCGGCGTCAAATTGTGCGAACGCGGCCGCAGCGGCTTTCGTCTGACGGAACACGGCGTCGCGACCTACGAATCCGCGCAGCGCCTCGCGCTCGCGGTGGAAGCGTTCTGCATGGACACCCATGCGCTCAAGCAGCGCATCTCGGGCCGGCTTCATCTCGGCATCATCGACAACACGGTCACCGACACCGACAGCATCCTGCCGCTCGCGCTGCGCCGGTTCGTCTCGCGCGGTCACGACGTCCAGCTCGACATCTACATCGGCACGCCGGCCGAGCTCGAGGAGCGCGTGCTCGACGGGCGGTTGCACCTCGCGATCGGCCACTTCCCGCTCACCGTTGCCGGCCTGTCCTACACGCAGCTGTATGAGGAGCCCGACGGCCTCTACTGCAGCCGCTACCATCCGCTGTTCTCGACCGACGCCACCGGCGACGCGCTGATCGAGCGCGTCCGGCAAAGCCAGGTGGTCGCCCGCGCGTTCCTGCAGCAGCGCGACCTGCAATTGCTCGAGAGCGGCAGCGCGGCCGCGACCGTCGACAATGTCGAGGCCCAGGCGATCCTGATCCTGACGGGCGCGTATATCGGCTTTCTGCCGCGGCACTACGCGAGACAGTGGGTCGACGCCGGCCAGATGCGCCAGCTCGCCGCGGAACAGCTCACGTCCGCGTGGCCGTTCTCGTCGATCACGCGCCGCGGCGCCGCACAGCCGACCGTGCTTCGCGCGTTCCTCGACGACCTGATGGCCCAGTCGGGCAATCGCCCCCCGCCAGCGGACAGATAGTCGATATCGGATATTCATTTCGGTCCCCACCGAAGTATCGACCGGCCGCGATCGCGGCGCGGCCTTGCTCCGCCAGGCCGCGCGCCGTTTTCGGCACGCCTGCGTCGTGCCGCGGCATCTGCTTCGCCGGATGGGCGATCGAACGAGGTGTTGACACCGCCGCAGGCGTGCGACTAGATTGTCGCCAGCTATCGGGATGTGTCAGGAGAGACCGCCGTCCGGCGGCGCCGAAGGGGAATCGCCCCAGAAACTCTCAGGCAAAAGGACTGACGCATCGATTAGCGCTCTGGAGAGTAGGCCTCTGGTCGTCGACCAAGCCTCGCCGAAGGAGAAGCGCCCCGCCGGGGCGCGCAATCTCTCAGGCAAACGGACAGAGGGGGCATCAGGCACGCAGCCTGGAATGCCCCGGTCTCGTCCGGATGCCGACTCGTCGATCATCCTCCCGCCCGTGCACTTCCGGCTTGCGTGTGCCGCATCACTCAACGCAACCCTGTCAGGAAGAGAGCACATGAGCGAGGTCCGATACACCGAATCCCATGAATGGCTGCGCGTCGAAGGCGACGGCAGCGCCACCGTCGGCATTACCGACCACGCGCAATCGCAGCTGGGCGATCTGGTTTATGTCGCACTGCCAAACGAAGGCGACGCCTTTGCCCAGTACGACGAGGCCGCCACCGTCGAATCGGTCAAGGCCGCCGGCGAGGTCAAGATGCCGGTGTCCGGCACCGTGCTGGAAGCGAACGCCGCCCTGGGCGACACGCCGAGCCTCGTCAACGATTCCGCGGAATGCGACGGCTGGTTCTTCAGGATGCGCATCGACAGCCCGGAGCAGCTGACCGGGTTGATGGACGCCGCCGCGTATCGCGCCTATATCGGCGAATGACGGAGACGGCCATGAACGCATTCGATTCCGTCGCGCAGCGCGAGTCGTTCGTCCGCCGCCACATCGGCCCCGATGCAGACGAACAGGCCGCGATGCTGGCCGTGCTCGGCGTGGACTCCGTCGACGAGCTGGTGGAGCAGGTCGTCCCCGCGGCGATCCGCAGCGATGCGCCGCTCGCCCTGCCTCCCGGCTGCACCGAAGCCGACGCGCTGGACCGGCTGGCTGCACTGGCAGGCCGCAACCAGGTATTCCGCTCGTTCATCGGCATGGGATACCACGATACCCACACGCCGCCGGTCATTCAGCGCAACGTGCTGGAAAATCCGGCGTGGTACACGGCCTACACGCCGTACCAGCCTGAAATCTCGCAAGGCCGCCTGGAGGCGCTGCTCAACTTCCAGACCATGATCGCCGACCTGACCGGCCTCGAGATCGCCAACGCGTCGATGCTCGACGAAGGCACCGCGGCCGCCGAGGCGATGACGTTCTGCCGGCGCCTCGCCCGGTCGGACAGCCGGATCTTCTTCGTCGCGCACGATTGCCATCCGCAGACGATCGAGATCGTTCGCACGCGCGCGGAGCCGCTCGGCATCGAGATCGTCGTCGGAGATCCGCGCCGCGATCTGTCCGCCACCGGCTGTTTCGCCGCGCTGCTGCAATACCCGGGCACCTTCGGCGACATCCACGATTACCGCGACGTGGTCGACACCCTGCATGCGAACGGCGCGCTGGCCGTGGTCACCGCCGACCTGCTCGCGCTGACCCTGCTCGCGCCGCCGGGCGAATTCGGCGCCGACGTGGCGGTCGGCACCACGCAGCGCTTCGGCGTGCCGCTGGGTTACGGCGGCCCGCACGCCGGTTATTTCGCGACGCGCGACACGTTCAAGCGCACGATGCCGGGACGACTGGTCGGCGTGTCGATCGACGCGCACGGCCGCCCGGCGCTGCGCCTCGCGATGCAGACGCGCGAACAGCACATCCGGCGCGAGAAGGCCACCAGCAACATCTGCACCGCGCAAGTACTGCTCGCCAACATCGCCGGCTTCTACGCGGCCTATCACGGCCCGCACGGACTGACCGCGATCGCGCGCCGCATCCACCGCCTCACCGCGATCCTGGCCGCGGGCCTGCGTCGACTCGGCCATGCCGTGCCAACCGAATACTGCTTCGACACCATCGCCGTCGACAGCGGCATTCGCACCGATGCCGTGCACGCGGCGGCACGGGCCCGCCGGGTCAACCTGCGCGCCATCGACGCGCGCCGGATCGGCATCTCGCTCGACGAGACGACCACGTCCGACGATATCGTCATGCTCTGGTCGATCTTCTCCGAAGGGCGCGCCGTTCCCGACTTCGCGGCCGTCGACGCCGCCACCGCCGATGCGTTGCCTGCCCCGCTGCTGCGCCGGAGCGCCTTCCTCACGCACCCGGCGTTCAACGACCATCATTCCGAAACGCGGATGCTGCGCTACCTGCGCCGGCTCGCCGACCAGGATCTCGCGCTCGACCGCACGATGATTCCGCTCGGCAGCTGCACGATGAAGCTGAACGCCACCGTGGAGATGATGCCGATCACGTGGCCGGCGTTCGCCCGGCTGCATCCGTTCGCACCGGCCGAACAGGCCGACGGCTATCGCGTGCTGGCCCGGGAACTCGAGGCGATGCTGTGCACGATCACCGGATACGACGCGGTGTCGCTGCAGCCGAATGCGGGCTCGCAAGGCGAATACGCGGGCCTGCTCGCGATCCGCGCGTATCACGCGAGCCGCGGCGAGGCACGTCGCGACATCTGCCTGATTCCGTCGTCGGCGCACGGCACGAACCCGGCATCCGCACAGATGGCCGGCATGCAGGTCGTCGTCGTCGACTGCGACGACGACGGCAACGTCGACATCGACGACCTCGCCGACAAGGCAGCGCGGTACGACAGCCGCCTGGCCGCGATCATGATCACCTATCCGTCGACCCACGGCGTGTTCGAGGCCCGCGTACGCGACGCCTGCGACATCGTCCATGCGCACGGCGGCCAGGTCTACATCGACGGCGCCAACATGAACGCGCTGGTCGGCCTCGCCCGGCCGGGCGCGTTCGGCGGCGACGTGTCCCATCTGAACCTGCACAAGACCTTCTGCATCCCGCACGGCGGCGGCGGCCCCGGCGTCGGACCGATCGGCGTCAAGGCGCATCTCGCGCCGTTCCTGCCCGGGCATCGTGAGGGCAGCGTGCCGGGGATCGGTGCAGTGTCCGCGGCGCCGCTCGGCAGCGCGAGCATCCTGCCGATCACGTGGACCTACGTCACGTTGATGGGGTCGCGCGGCTTGCAGCGTGCCACCGAGGTGGCGATCCTCAACGCCAACTACATCGCCGCGCGCCTCTCGCCACACTACCCGATTCTCTATACGGGGCCGAACGGCCGCGTCGCGCACGAATGCATCATCGACCTGCGGCCGTTGAAGGACAGCAGCGGCATCAGCGTCGACGACGTCGCCAAGCGACTGATCGATTTCGGCTTCCACGCGCCGACGATGAGCTTCCCCGTCGCCGGCACGCTGATGATCGAGCCGACCGAATCGGAATCGAAGGCCGAACTCGACAGGTTCATCGACGCGATGATCGCGATCCGCGCCGAAATCGCAGCCGTGGAAGCGGGCACGCTGGATGCCGAAGACAATCCGCTCAAGCACGCGCCGCACACGGCGGCCGAACTCGTGGGCGACTGGCGTCACGCGTATTCGCGCGAACAGGCCGTCTATCCGCTCGGCGTCGCGGCGACGGCCGGCGGCAAGTACTGGCCGCCGGTTTCGCGGGTCGACAACGTCTACGGCGACCGCAACCTCGTGTGTTCGTGTCCGCCGATGGAAGCGTATCGATCGTGACGCGCCGGCCGCTCCACTCGTAACGACACTCAACCCTGCTTGCGCGGCCGCGCACCCGACGTGCGCGCCGCACCGATATCAGGAGAAGGACAAATGTTCAGCAAAGACATGCGGATCGAAGGCTTCGATGACGAACTGTGGACAGCGATGGAACGCGAGCGCATTCGCCAGGAGGACCATATCGAGCTCATCGCTTCGGAAAACTACACGAGCCCGCGCGTGCTGCAGGCGCAAGGCTCGGTGCTGACCAACAAGTATGCCGAGGGCTATCCGGGCAAGCGCTACTACGGCGGCTGCGAATTCGTGGACGTTGTCGAACAACTGGCGATCGATCGCGCAAAGGCGCTGTTCGGCGCCGACTACGCGAACGTGCAGCCTCATTCCGGCAGCCAGGCCAACGCCGCCGTCTACATGGCACTGCTCGAGCCGCACGACACGATACTCGGCATGAGCCTCGCGCACGGCGGTCACCTGACGCATGGCGCGCACGTGAATTTCTCGGGCAAGCTCTACCGTGCCGTCCAGTACGGCCTGAACGCGAAAACCGGCGAAATCGATTACGACCAGGTCGAGGCGCTGGCGACCGCGCACCGGCCGAAACTGATCACGGCCGGCTTCTCCGCCTATTCCCGCGTGGTGGACTGGGCACGCTTCCGGCAGATCGCCGACGCCATCGGCGCATATCTGTTCGTCGACATGGCTCACGTGGCGGGCCTGGTGGCGGCCGGCGCGTACCCGAATCCGCTACCGCACGCGGACGTGGTCACCACGACGACCCACAAGACGCTACGCGGCCCGCGCGGGGGCCTGATTCTCGCCCGGACGAACCCGGAGATCGAGAAGAAGCTCAATTCCGTCGTGTTCCCCGGCATCCAGGGCGGCCCGCTGATGCATGTCATCGCCGCCAAGGCCGTTGCGTTCAAGGAAGCGCTGTCGCCCGAGTTCCGGATCCATCAGCAGCAGGTGGTCGCCAACGCCCGGGCCATGGCCGATACGTTCGTCAAACGCGGCTTCGACATCGTCTCCGGCGGAACGGACAATCACCTGTTCCTCGTCAGCCTGATCCGCCAGGGACTGACCGGCAAGGCGGCCGATGCGGCGCTGGGCCGCGCGCACATCACCGTGAACAAGAACGCGGTGCCCGACGACCCGCAGAGCCCGTTCGTCACCAGCGGCATTCGCATCGGCACGCCTGCCGTGACGAGCCGCGGTTTCAAGGAAGCGGAAGCGCGCGCGGTGGCCGGCTGGATCTGCGACATCCTGGCCGATATCGAGAACCCGTCGGTCATCGACCGCGTTCGGCGACACGTCGCCGAACTGTGCGGCGCATTCCCGGTATACGGCAAGTAACGGCCGTTCGGGCCATTGCCCGACCGTTCTTCGGAAGCGACTTCGACGTCCCTCCGGAGAACGGAGCACGCCTCCGGATACGGGATTGCCCAAGTCGTTCATTCCGTACTCCGAAGCTGTACCGCGCGCGATCTCCTAAAATCCTGTTGATCCGGAATAACGATGACGATCCCACTTTCCCGTACCCCACTCCACGACCTTCACGTCGAGCTCGGCGCGAAGATGGTTCCGTTCGCCGGGTACGAAATGCCCGTCCAGTACCCGCTCGGCATCCTCAAAGAGCATCTTCATACGCGCGAGCAGGCCGGGCTGTTCGATGTCTCGCACATGGGACAGGTGCTGCTGTCGGGTCCGGATGCCGCCGCCGCGCTCGAAACGCTGGTGCCGGTCGACGTGATCGACCTCCCGTTGGGCATGCAGCGCTACGCGTTGTTCACGAACGAGCACGGCGGCATTCTCGACGACCTGATGATCACCCGCCTCGGCGACGCCGAGCTGATCGCGGTCGTCAACGCCGCGTGCAAGGACCGCGACGTCCGCCATCTGAGGGAACGGATCGGCCACCGCTGTGACGTCGTCGAGCTGACCGACCGCGCGCTGCTCGCCCTGCAAGGGCCGGCCGCCGCGTCGGTTCTGGCGCGCCTGGCACCCCGCCTGGCCGAACTGGTCTTCATGCAAAGCACGCGTGTCGAGCTGGCCGGCGCGGCGTGCATGGTCAGCCGCTCCGGCTACACCGGCGAGGACGGCTACGAGATCTCCGTGCCGGCCGATCGGGCGGAAGCGCTCGCACGCCTGCTGCTGGCCGACCCTGCCGTCGAGCCGATCGGTCTCGGCGCGCGCGATTCGCTGCGCCTCGAAGCCGGCCTGTGCCTGTACGGCCACGACATCGACACCGGCACCACGCCGATCGAAGGCGGGCTGTTGTGGGCCCTCTCGAAAGTACGACGCCCTGGCGGTGCACGCGCCGGCGGTTATCCCGGCGCGGATGTCGTCGCGCGGCAGATCGCCGAGGGCGTGACAAGAAAACGCGTCGGCTTCGTCGTGAAAGACAGGGTGCCGGTGCGCGAGGGCGCCGACATCGTCGACGCCGACGGACGCCCGATCGGCACGGTGACGAGCGGCGGCTTCGGTCCGACTTGCGGCGGCCCGGTCGCCATCGGCTATGTCGACGTCGAATTCGCGGCACCAGGCACTGCACTGCATGCGATCGTCCGCGGCAAACCGGTCCCGATGGAAGTCGCGAAAACGCCGTTCGTCCCGCAACGCTACTACCGGGGGTAAGCCATGGCGAACACGAGCACCCGCAACACGCCGATGGCCGCCGGAACTCGGCTCTCCGCCGCCGAAAAAATGGCGCGCATCCCCGTGAAGATCGTCGCGACCGAACCGGCCGACATGCCACGCAAGCCGGAATGGATTCGTGCGGCCTTTCCGGGTTCGCGCGAGGTGATGGCGCTGAAGAAGATCCTGCGCGAGCAGAAGCTGCATACGGTATGCGAGGAAGCCGGTTGCCCGAACCTCGGCGAGTGCTTCGCTCACGGCACGGCGACCTTCATGATCATGGGCGACATCTGTACACGGCGTTGTCCGTTCTGCGATGTCGGACACGGCCGCCCGCTTCCGCTCGATCCTGACGAACCGGCACGGCTCGCCGAAACGATTGCCGCGATGGGGCTCAAGTACGTGGTGATCACGTCGGTCGATCGCGACGACCTGCGCGACGGCGGCGCCGCTCACTTCGCGGCCTGCATCCGCGCCGCACGCGGGATCGATCCGGCACTCCGGATCGAGGCGCTGACGCCGGATTTTCGCGGCAGGCACGAGGTCGCGCTGAACCTGCTCGCGGCATCCCCGCCGGACGTGTTCAACCATAATCTGGAAACCGTGCCGCGCTTGTATCGCGAAGCGCGGCCGGGCGCCGATTACCGGCACTCGCTGGGCCTGCTGCAGGCATTCAGGTCCGCGGCGCCGAACGTGCCGACCAAATCGGGCCTGATGCTGGGCCTCGGCGAAGAGATCGACGAGGTCGAGCAGGTGATGCGCGACTTGCGCGCGCATGGCGTCGACATGCTGACCCTCGGCCAATATCTGCAGCCAACCCGTCACCACTTGCCCGTGAAGCGCTTCGTTCCTCCCGCGGAATTCGCGCAGTTGCGGCAACGCGCGCTTGCGCTCGGGTTCAGCCAGGTCGCATCGGGGCCGATGGTGCGCTCGTCCTATCACGCCGATCTGCAGGCGAAAGGCGAAATGGTCGAATGACGGCGGGTTCGATGAAGCGCGCGCGACGCGCCTCGCCGATGAGGCGGTATGGCTCCGGTCCATACCGCCCGCGTCCTCCCGGCGCGCGTTACGCGACCCGCTCGATCGCGATCGCCGTCGCCTCGCCGCCGCCGATGCACAGCGACGCGACGCCGCGCTTCAGCCCATACGCTTCGAGCGCGGCCAGCAGCGTCACCATCACGCGTGCGCCCGATGCGCCGATCGGATGGCCGAGCGCACACGCGCCGCCGTGCACGTTGACCTTGTCGTGCGGCAGGTCGAGATCGCGCATCGCGGCCATCGCCACCACCGCGAAGGCTTCGTTGATCTCGAACAGGTCGACGTCGCGCAGGTTCCAGCCGGTTTTCTCCGACAGCTTGCGGATCGCGCCGATCGGTGCCGTCGCGAACAGGCCCGGCTTGTTCGCATAGGTCGAATGCCCGACGATCACCGCCTTCGGCGCGAGGCCGAGTCGGTCCGCTTCCGAGCGACGCATCATCACGAGCGCGGCCGCGCCATCGGAAATCGACGACGAATTGGCGGCCGTCACCGTACCGCCCTCGCGGAATGCCGGCTTGAGCGTCGGAATCTTGTCGAGCTTCGCGTTACCCGGTTGCTCGTCGATCGACACGACAGCTTCCGTCTTGCCGGCCTTCACCGTCACCGGCGCGATCTCCGATACGAAGCGTCCTTCCGCAATCGCTCGCTGCGCGCGCGTCAGCGATGCGATCGCGAACGCATCCTGCTCCTCGCGCGTGAACTGGTAGGCCTGCGCGCAATCCTCCGCGAACGTGCCCATCAGCCGGCCCTTGTCGTACGCGTCCTCGAGCCCGTCGAGGAACATGTGATCGAGCACCTGGCCATGCCCCATGCGCATCCCCGCGCGCGCCTTCGGCAGCAGGTACGGCGCATTCGTCATGCTCTCCATCCCGCCCGCGACCGCCACGTCCGCCGAACCCGCCAGCAGCAGGTCGTGCACGAACATCGCGGCCTTCATCCCTGAGCCGCACATCTTGTTGACCGTGGTCGCGCCCACTGCCAGCGGCAAGCCCGCCTTCAGCGCGGCCTGCCGCGCCGGTGCCTGCCCCTGGCCGGCCGGCAGCACGCAGCCGAACACGATTTCATCGATGCGCTCGGCAGGCACGTTCGCGCGTTCGAGCGCCGCGCGAATCGCCACCGCGCCGAGCTCGCTCGCGCTGGCCGCGGCCAGGTCGCCCTGAAAACCACCCATCGGCGTGCGCGCCGCACCAACGATTACGATCGGATCCTGTGTCGTCATGATTGCATTCCTCCAGTGTCAGCGCGGTGCCATGCGCAGCGCGCCATCGAGACGGATGACTTCGCCGTTCAGCATCGTATTCTCGGCGATGTGGCGCACCAGCGCCGCGAATTCATCGGGGCGGCCGAGCCGCGGCGGGAACGGTACGCTCTTGCCGAGCGCGTCCTGCACGTCCTGCGGCATGCCGGCCATCATCGGCGTCGCGAAGATGCCCGGCGCGATCGTCACCACGCGAATGCCGAACCGCGCGAGTTCGCGCGCGATCGGCAACGTCATGCCCACCACGCCGCTCTTCGATGCCGCATACGCGGCCTGCCCGATCTGTCCGTCGAACGCCGCGACCGACGCGGTGTTGACGATCACGCCGCGCTCGCCTTCCGCGTCGGCGTCCTGCTTCGACATTGCGTCGGCGGCCAGCCGAATCATGTTGAACGTGCCGACCAGATTGATTGACACCGCACGCGCGAAACGGTCGAGCGAATGCGGGCCTTCGCGGCCGACGACCTTCTCGCCCGGCGCGACGCCCGCGCAGTTCACGAGCGCATCGATGCGGCCGAAGGCGTCGCGCGCGGCGGCAACGGCGGCCTGCCCGTCGGCTTCGCTCGTCACGTCGGTCTTCACGAAGCGTGCGGCCGCGCCGAGTTCGTGCGCGAGGCTCGTGCCGGCGTCTTCATTGACGTCCAGCAGCACGGCTTTGCCGCCTTCGGCGACCACCATGCGCGCCACCGCCGCGCCGAGGCCCGAACCGGCGCCCGTAATCAGAAAAACGCGATCCTTGATATTCATTCGCAGTCCGTATTCAGTATTCAGGAGTGAGCGGTCTTCTCGGCTTCCTGCTTGCGCAGCACGAAGCGCTGGATCTTGCCGCTCGGGGTTTTCGGCAGTGCGTCGACGAAGTCGATCGCGCGAGGATAGGCGTGTGCCGACAGTCGCCGCTTCACGTGCTGGCTCAGTTCTTCGGCCAGCGCCGGTGTGCCGTCGAAGCCTTTCGACAGCACGACGAACGCCTTGACGATCTCGGTGCGCTCCGGGTCCGGCACGCCGATCACCGCGGCCTCGCTGACAGCCGGATGCTCGATCAGCGCGCTTTCCACGTCGAACGGACCAATCCGGTAACCGGACGATGTGATCACGTCGTCCGCGCGGCCGATGAAGCTCACGGTACCGTCCGGCTCGAGCTCCACGTTGTCGCCGGTCCGGTAATAGCCGCCCGCGATCGCCGGCGTGTCCTGCTGCCAGTAACCGTAGAACCACAGCAGCGGCGAGCGCGCGACGTCGATTGCGAGAATGCCGGGCTCGCCGGGGCCAAGTTCGCGGCCGGCTTCGTCGAGCACCGCGACGCGATAGCCGGGCATCGCAAAACCCGCCGAACCGGCATGGACGACGTGCGCGAGCCCGTGATGATTGTTCACGACCATCCCGAGCTCGGTCTGGCCGTAGTGGTCGTAGATCGGCGCGCCGAGCGCCGCGTGGAACCAGCGCACGACTTCCGGATTCAGCGGTTCGCCCGCGCTGCTGACGACGCGCAGTTGCCCTTTCAGGCGCGCGGCCGCTTCGGTGCCGGCCGCCATCAGCATCCGGAACGCCGTCGGCGAACCGGCCAGGCTCGTGATGCCGAGCCGTTCGATCACGTCGTAGGTACTGTCGACCGTGAAACCACCCTCGTACAGCGTCGTTGCATGGCCGAGCAGCAGCGGGCCCGTGATCGCGTAATAGAGGCCGTATGCCCAGCCCGGATCGGCGATGTTCCAGAAGCGGTCGCCGGCGCGAAGGTCCACCGCGTCGCGCATGTACGCGCCGAACGCGAGCAGCGCGCGCAACGGCACCGGCACGCCCTTCGGCAAACCCGTCGTGCCCGACGTCGACATCATCATGAACAGGTCGGTGCCCTTTCGCGGCACCGGTTCGAATACGTCGGACTGCGCGTCGAGCGCCGCGCGGAAATCGATGTCGCGCGCCGGCAGCGCGTCGCCCGACTCGCGCACCGTCGCGACCCGCGGGCAATCGACGATCTCGTCGAGCTTCGCGCGATTCGCGATGTTGGTGACGACCAGCCGTGCATCGCTCATGCGCAGCCGGTGCTCGATCGCCTTCGGCCCGAACGCGGTGAAGAGCGGCTGATAGACGGCGCCCGCGCGCCACGTGCCGAGGATCGTCGCGACGAGTTCGGGCGTACGCGGCAACAGGCCGGCCACCACGTCGCCCGGCTTCACGCCCTGCTCGACCAGCAGGTTCGCGACCCGCGCCGACAGCGCCTGCATCTGCGCGAACGTGAAGCTGCGATGCCGGCCGCCGGCGTCGATCCAGTCGAGTGCGATCGCATTCGCGTCCGCCGCCGCATGCCGGTCGCAGCATTCGACGCAGGCGTTCAGGCCCTGCTCCAGGTCGCCGTGCAGATGTGCGGCGGCGGTCTCGATACGGAAGCCGGCCACGGCGTCGGCGTAGGCCGGCACCACCCGGGCGGTTGCTCCATCACGCATGCGTGTCTCCTGTTCGTTATGCCCGCCGGCGAACCGGGGGTATATCGATGATGGTAGACAGCCGTCACATTGCAATCAATGACAAACAGAATCTAGAATCGTGATCGCTTTTGCCATGTCTGGAGGGCATGAAAAATGGGGCCGCAGATGATCTCGTCGGATTTCGTCGAGGATGCGCTCGAGAGCCTGCGCCGGCTGCGGATTCCGACCGAGCCCGTACTGCGCGTGGCCGGCTTGCCGGCCACCGTGCGCGAGCCCGTCACGCCACAGCAGTACGGTCGCCTGTGGCTGGCGATCGCCAACGCGATCGACGACGAATTCTTCGGGCTCGCGGCCCGACCGATGCGGCGCGGCAGCTTCACGCTGCTGTGTCACGCCGTGCTGCACGCGGGTACGCTCGAGAAAGCGCTGCGGCGTGCGCTGCAGTTCCTGCGCGTGGTGCTCGACGAACCGCGCGGCGAGCTCGTGGTCGCCGACGGCCAGGCGCAGATCGTCCTCACGCAGGCGGGCGCACCGTATTCGGCGTTCGCGTACCGGACGTTCTGGCTGATCCTGCTCGGCGTCGCCTGCTGGCTGATCGGCCGACGCATTCCGCTGCAGCGCATCGATTTCGCGTGCCCGAGCCCCGACCAGCGCAGCGACTACCACCAGTTCTTTGGCGTGCCCGTGCATTTCGACCGCCCGGACAGCCGACTCGCGTTCAACGCCGCGTACCTCGCGCTGCCGACGATCCGCTCCGCGCAGGCGCTGAAAACCTTCCTGCGCGGCGCGCCCGGCAACCTGCTCGTGCGCTATCGGCACGACACCGGCTGGGTGGCAAAGATACGTGCGCATCTGAAGGCCCAACCGGCCGCCGAGTGGCCGGACTTCGACACGCTGGCCGTGCGCCTCGGCACGACGCCCGCGACCCTGCGGCGACGGTTGCGCAGCGAGGGGCAGAGCTTCGCGTCGATCAAGGACGAACTGCGCGGTGCGCTGGCCCAGTCGCTGCTGCGCGGGCACACGCTCAGCGTCGCGGAAATCGCGGCGGAACTCGGTTTTACCGAGCCCAGCGCGTTTCATCGCGCGTTCCGGAAATGGACCGGGACGAGCCCGGGCGCATTTCGGCGGGATGTCAATGCGGCGCAGGCGGAGCATTGAATCGCGGCGCGGGTGTGCGTCACGCTCGGTGCGAGCGCGCTAAAGGGCAAGGCTGACGTGCATGATCGCAGTGAATTTCAGCAGTCGTGCGGTTGCTCAAGCTGTTGGCCTTCTGGAAGAACCGCTCTCTTTTGCTTCAAGAGGCAATCCCCCCGCATTCGACGGCCACGCAGTCGATTCGGCTGTGAGCACGCAATCACGCTGCAGTCTGTTGGCGTTCAATCGCTTCCCGCTTCGGCAACAACACGGCGAAGAATCGACGGCGCCGCATGCCGGCGCGAAGTTGCGCGTTGCGCTGCCTGACCACATACTGACCGCCCATGCGAACAAGACCGCGTTGATGGTGACTGTCGATCAGGGTGCCGCTTCAGTGCTGGGTGTCGTGGGATCTGCCGTGTCCCTGTTGGCAGCCATTCCGTACGCGCTCGCGATCTACCGGCGCACCGTTCGGCCGCACCTGTTCACGTGGCTCATCTGGTCGGTCGTCACGGTGATCGCGGGCGCCGGCCAGTTCGTTGCGGGTGCCGGACCGTCTGCATGGTGCACTGCCGCGATCGCACTGACCTGCTTTCTGACTTTCGTCGCGAGTCTGTTTCGAGGTGAGCGCGGCTGGACCCGCATCGATTGGCTCTTCCTGTGCGCGGCACTATCGGCCATTCCGCTCTGGATGCTGACCGAGGACCCTACGATGTCGATCTGTCTGGTCACGCTGATCGAGCTTGCCGGCCTGGGACCGACCATACGCAAGACGCTTCGCGATCCGTGGAGCGAGAGCCTCACGTATTTCGCGCTGTGCGTGCTCAAGTACGCATTGGCGCTGCTGGCGCTAAGCAGGTGGAATGTCGCGGTCGCGTTCTATCCTTCGGTCAACATCGTCGCGTCGATCGGCATCTGCTTGGTGATGTTGGTGCGACGTCAGGCGCTGTCGAAACCTGAGTAATCTCTGTCGAATAGCCTTGGTGCCGGAATGCGAGGGCCGCCGCAGCCCGATTGCCGGTCGCGTATGAAATGCGGACCTTTCGAACCGTTGCGAGGCCCCGATATGGATGCCGTTCGTGCAGTCATCGAACCGTATGAAGCCGCACTGCGAGCGGCGATGCTCGCCAACGACGTCGACACACTCGACACGTTGCTGGATGACGACCTCGTCTTCACCATCCCGAGCGGGCTGGTCATTTCGAAAGATGACGATCTGTCCGCGCATCGCGCGAAACTGCTGCGCCTCGACACACTCGATATCCAGGAGACTCAGGCAAAGACGATCGGCGAGATGATCCTCACCACGACGAAGGCGAAGCTTGCCGGTCGTTTCGACGGCAACGCATTCGATGGCATGTTCGCCTACACGCGCCTGTGGCGCCGATCGGGTAGCGAGTGGCGTGTCGTCGCCGGACATGCATCGCAGATCGGTTGAACTTACGACATGCCCGCAAATCAGGAAACTGCTGGATCGAAAGGTAAGCCGATGCTGCCGCTGTCGCGCACGCGGCGACTGTTGCCGATGACGGGGAGGAAGAGATGCGCCACAGCGTTAGCGTTCGTGCAGCGCGTGCGGCCGATAGGAAGGCACTCTCGAGATCGGTGAAAAGGAGCCTCGGGAGGGCATGCAGTTTGCAAGATGGGGACGGGTTCTCTGTCATCTCGCGCATTTCCGTCTCGCCAATGCAAAAACCCCCGCCTGGTCGGGCGGGGGTTTCTGGCTAAGGGAGCCTGACGATTACCTACTTTCACACGGGAATCCGCACTATCATCGGCGTAGAGTCGTTTCACGGTCCTGTTCGGGATGGGAAGGGGTGGGACCGACTCGCTATGGTCATCAGGCAAAGAGGGTTGTCCTGCTGGCATGGCCAACAGAACCAATCTGGGAAGAAGCAGTAATTAGGTTGTGAGCTGTATCTCACACGTACGCGGTACTTCAACCGCAGTACGTCGAGTGCTTTGCACTCGACGTTCGACATTCGTAAGCG
>NZ_LOTA01000081.1:0-1251 GCF_001521935.1 Burkholderia sp. RF7-non_BP4
GTCGAAGGCCACTTCACGATCAATCTCGACGGCCAACACCTGTACGACTTCGTGTCGACGGCCAGCCAGAAGAACGCACTGAGGAACTGATATGGCGTGGAAAGACACACTGTTCGACGCATCGTTTCGCGGTGTGCCGTTCGACGTGAGACTCACCGACGATACGATCGACCGCGACACGGCGGAATATGCGGTCCCGCACGTCGACGGCGAGGATGTCGAAGACCTCGGTTTGAAGGCGCACACGACGAGCCTCACGGCGATCTTCTTCGGCGACGACTATGAAGTGCGGATGAAGGCGCTGCTCGCCGCGCTCGCGGTCAAGGGGCCGGGCGAACTGATTCATCCGGTGTTCGGCTCGATGCCGAGCATGCAGCTCATCGGCGCACACGTGTCACACGATTCCGACAACGTCGACGCCTGCGTGATCGAGATGCGATTCAAGCGCTCGACGCCCGCGAATCCGTTCTTTGTCGAACAGCAGCCAACCCAGACCGCCGACGCCGCAGCGCAGCTCGCGACCACCGCTCAGGACGCGGGCGTCAGCATGTTCGAGCGTGCCGTCGGCTTGCTCAAGACAATGAAGGCCGGCCTGCGTCGCCTCAATGCCCTGCGCGACGTGTTGAGCGAGACGCTCGGCCCGATCAAAGCGCTGGTCGTCGGTTTCCGCCGTGCGAGCGTCGACTATCTTTCGTGGCCCGGCGCGTTTGCATCCGACCTGATCGGCCTGGTCAGCGGCATTGCGGACTTCCGTTCGTTCGATCCGGGCCTCGTTATGTCCGATTGGAACGACATGCGCGACCAGATGAAAACGGTCGTGAAGCTACCCGCTGCGTCTGCTGCTGGCCAGCCGCTTGTGATTCCTGGTACGCAGGCGACAACCGTCGCACCGAGCGGCTCGACTGATCCGGCCGCGCCGTATGCACCGCCGCGCCCCGGTACGGTCGCGGCCGACGCATCCGACGTGCAGCTCGTCACGGCCGTAACGGCCGTCGTCGTCGCAACAGTTACCGCGAGCGTCGCGTCCGACGTTCTCGCGAACGAGGCCGACGAACCGACACTCACACCGGACCAGGTCGAGCAGATCGCGAACGACACGCGCGAGCTGATACAGACCGCAATCGACGCGGTCCGTGCGGCCGTGCCGGTCGAGCAGGCGCGGCCCGTTATCGAGCCGTTAAAAGAGACGGCGCTGACGGTGCAGGAGCTGGCGATCAAGGTGATCGACGTCCTGCCGCCGATCATCTCGCG